>VDMG01000231.1 GCA_006514895.1 Beijerinckiaceae bacterium | reverse complement strand
GGTCGGGGCTGCCTGCAATCGCATTTTCCCGCAAAGCTTCCATCGCGAGCCAAGCGCCCATCGAATGCGCCAGAATATGCACGCGGCCGACGTCCGGCACGTCTGCAAGCCGTTGAATGAGTTTGGTCAAGGCATCGCGGGCAGCGGTCGCGTTTTCCTTGGCCGCGCCATAGTCGAGGAGGCTGCCGGCGGCCGGCCAGGTATAAAGCACCGCAACGCCGCCGAAACGCCCGTCGTCGGCGATCTGCGCGAGCCGGAAACGCGCCTCGTCATAGCTCGTGTTGAAGCCATGGATATACAGCAGAATATCGCGGTTGGATCCGATGCGCCCCGAAATATGGCTAGCGAGTTCGGAATAAAACGCCGTCTCGTCGAGCCCGCGCCGGCTTAGCACGGTGAAGTGTTTTTCCGGATTTTTCGATCCGAAGGAGGGCCGTTCCACTTTACCGGGCTCATGGCCTGGCGGCACGCCGATCCTCTGAAAGGAGAACCGTGCGCCATTCTCGACGGCTTCGTTCGACGCGTCCTGTTCGCCCTTGCGGGTTGACACAACGAACATGGCAATGGAGCGGGGCTGAGCGGCGAGTTCGCCTTCTCCCGATAGGCCGATCGACGCGCAGCCGGCGGCAAGCATCACGGCACAGCCCGCGAGCATGAAACAAAACAGACCAGCAATAGGAGGCTGCCCAGCGGATACCCCGCCGGCGGCAAAGGCGAGACTTATGATCTCGTGACAACACGCCTTGGTTCAAGTTCAATCCCAAACGGAATGCATCGAACCTTGCTGAAAAACAAGGCGGGCATTTTTCATGTGTCTTTGTGCGCCAGCCATTTCTCACCGCCAAACGTGTCGGGAATGCGGCCAGGCCAGCAAATCAGGAGAAGAAACAGAGTTTGGACATCAAGGGTCGACGAGGACAAAAGAATTGTCCGAGAAATCGAATGTCAGGCGATCCGTAGATTGGAGGTCTTCTTCCGGCAATCGAATTGCGGACCTTAAGCTCGTCCATGGGGACGACGAGTTCATCAATAGCGAGGTTAAGCCTACCCGGTCGAGGCCAAGTTGGCGAGGATTTCGCGCGGCGGCCAGCCATCGTCGAGGAGCGCTCCGGCCAAATAGAGACTTAGATATGGAAGCTTCCGCGATCATGCTACATTGCGGCTAGGCTTGCCGTGCCTAATTTTTAGGCACACCTGGATTTCGCGACAGAGCTCAAAAAGGCCGCCGCGGTAAAATACGCGCGATTGCCAGCCAAGGACCGAACCGTACGGGCCTTTTTCCCATTTTTCGGTCCAAAGTCTCTATTCGACCCCATATTTTGGCCCGCAATTTGCGTCATCGTCCAGCCTCCACGGGGACTGCGAATCTAGCGGTCCCTCGGCGGCCCTCGAAGAGTTTTCCTTGGCAGGTTTGCTTGGCAGATGCTATGAGCCCGTTTTGGTGCGGTTTCGTCCGATTCACCGGAACAACTCAACAAAAAAGTCCAAAAAACATGCCAATGAAGAAAATCGAGGCGATTATCAAGCCTTTCAAGCTCGATGAAGTGAAAGAGGCGCTCCGCGAAGCGGGTGTCTCGGGTATCACCGTCACGGAAGTGAAAGGCTTCGGCCGCCAAAAGGGCCACACCGAACTTTATCGTGGAGCGGAATATATCGTCGATTTCCTCCCCAAGGTCAAAATTGAAGTTGTGGTTTCTGAAGCAAACGCCAATCTCGCCGCCGATGCGATCCGTAAAGCCGCGCAAACGGGCCGGATTGGAGACGGAAAAATCTTTATCTCGGATGTGGAGAACGCCATCCGCATCAGAACTGGTGAAACGGGAACGGACGCGATTTGACCCCCAAGTTGCCGCGAAATCGTGCAATTTCATTCCCCTTCCTCGCCCCATAAGCTTAAGTCCAAGACAGAGAGGATAAGACATGAAGACCGCCAAGGATGTGCTGAAGTTCATCAAGGACCATGACATAAGATACGTCGATCTCCGCTTTACCGATCCACGCGGAAAGTGGCAGCATGTCACTTTCGACGTAACGATCTTCGATGAGGACGTGTTTTCCGAAGGTTTGGGGTTCGACGGTTCTTCGATCGCCGGCTGGAAGGCGATCCATGAATCCGACATGACCCTGATGCCGGATCCTGCAACGGCGGCGATCGATCCGTTTTTCGCGGCACCCACCCTAACGATCGTATGCGACATTCTCGATCCCACGACCGGCGAACCCTATAACCGTGATCCACGCGGCATCGCCAAGAAGGCCGAAGCCTATCTGGCTTCCACAGGGATCGGCGACGCCGTCTATTTCGGGCCGGAAGCCGAGTTTTTCGTGTTCGATGACGTCCGCTTCAAGTCGGACCCCTACAATACCGGGTTCGTCCTCGATTCCGCCGAATTTCCGTCGAATTCGGACACCGCCTACGAGGGCGGCAACCTCGGTCATCGCATGCGCACCAAGGGCGGCTATTTTCCGGTGCCGCCGCAAGATTCGGCGCAGGACATGCGTGGCGAAATGCTCGCCGCCATGGCGCAGATGGGCGCCAAGGTCGAAAAGCACCACCACGAGGTGGGTTCGGCGCAGCATGAGCTCGGCCTGAAGTTCGGGCCTCTGACGACGATGGCCGACCACCTTCAGGTTTACAAATATTGCATCCACCAGGTGGCGCAAAGCTACGGCAAGACGGCGACCTTCATGCCGAAGCCGGTGTTCGGCGACAATGGTTCGGGAATGCATGTCCATCAATCGATCTGGAAAGGCGGCAAGCCGGTGTTCGCCGGCAACAAATATTC
>VDMG01000009.1 GCA_006514895.1 Beijerinckiaceae bacterium | reverse complement strand
CGTGGAAGGTGGGGACCACTCCTTCAAGGTTTTGAAGCGGGCAGGCATCACCCAGGAAGATGCATACAAAGCAGTGCTCGACCGAATCGAACTGTGGCTACGGCAATCTTTTGCGAATTGAATTGGAGACCAGCCGTGCCGGTCGGCAAGACAAAAAGCACACACGTCCGAGCGGAGAAGCCACTCAAAGAATATGCCGGGAAGCGCGACTTCGCCCGGACTCCGGAGCCTGCAGGTTCGGCTATCAGGGGCGAGGGCCGAGAGTTCGTCGTTCAGAAGCACGCGGCGCGCCGTCTGCATTACGATCTGCGGCTTGAGATGGACGGCGCATTGAAAAGCTGGGCGGTCACCAAAGGCCCCAGCCTGACGGTCGGCGAGAAGCGGCTTGCGGTCCGCACCGAGGACCACCCCGTCGAGTACCTCAATTTCGAGGGCAATATCCCGAAGGGCGAATATGGCGCGGGCTCGATGATCGTCTGGGACCGCGGCCGATGGCAGCCGGAGGGCGATCCGCAAAAGGGGCTCGCGAAGGGGCATCTGGCGTTTGCGCTTGATGGCGCACGGCTTAAGGGGCGTTGGCACCTGGTTCGGATCCGGCCGAAATCCGGAGAGAAAACCGAGCCGTGGCTGCTCATCAAGTCGGACGACGCGTTCGCCCGGGGTGCGGGCGATCGAGAAATCACCGATGAGGCGACGACGTCGCAGCTCAGCGGCCGGACGACCGAAGAGCTTGTGGCCGCGGGTGATGTGCGCAAGGATCACGCGGTCAGAGCCAGGGTGGCGAAAGCGCGAAAAATTGTTCTTCCGGACATTAGTAGAGTCTCAGGTGCTCGAACGGGACTGCTTCCGACTTTCCTGGAACCGAGCCTGGCTTTGCCATGTGAAAAGCCGCCGAGCGGCCCGAAATGGATCCATGAGATCAAATACGACGGCTACCGCATGCAGGCGCGGATCGACGGGCGCACGATCTGTCTGCTGACGCGCAAGAAGCTCGACTGGACCGAACGCTTTCTGAGCATTGCGGACGCATTGACCGCGCTCGCTTTCGGCTCGGCGCTGATCGACGGGGAAATCGTCGTCGAGGATGCGAGTGGCATTTCAAGCTTCAATAGTTTGCAGGCCGATTTGAAGGCTGGCCGCTTGGACGGGTTCCGCTACTTCGTCTTCGATGTTCTCTACTGCGAAGGGTTCGATCTGACGAAAGTGATTCTCAAGGACCGCAAAGACCTACTGCAGAAGCTCCTCGCCGGCCTGCCACCCGAGTCACCCATTCGCTTCAGCGAGCATCTCGATGTGGACGGGCCAACCATGCTGGAGCATGCATGCCGGTTCGGGCTCGAAGGGATCATCTCCAAACGGGCGGACCTGCCCTATCGATCCGGCCATGGCGACCGTTGGCTCAAGAGCAAATGCGTCGAGCGACAGGAGTTCGTAATCCTGGGGTACATCCCCTCGACGGCGACCAGCCGGTCCGTCGGATCGCTGGCGCTCGGCTATCATGACAATGGAAACCTTGTTTACGCTGGCCGGGTCGGAACAGGCTGGTCCGGAGAACAGGCGAGGTCGCTGCGCGACGAGCTCGAGAAAATCAGCGCGACCAAGCCGCCATTCGCAAGATCGTTCCCGGCCGGGACCGAGAAGGGCGTCCGATGGGCCGAGCCGTGCCTCGTCTGCGAGATCGAATATCGCGGTTGGACCCGGGACAGGCTGCTTCGGGCGGCGGCCTTCAAGGGCCTCAGGGATGATAAGCCAGCCGATGATATCGTTCTGGAAGGACCGCCGAAACGATCAAAGCCCCGTACCCCGTCAGATTGCGGGAGCATCCACCTGAGCCACCCGGAAAGAATTCTCTGGGAAGAGGCGGGAATTACCAAACAAGGGCTGGCCGAGTTTTACGCCGACATCGCCAATTGGATACTCCCGCATATCGCCGGCCGTCCATTGAGTCTGCTGCGGTGCCCCTCGGGCACGGCAGCCAAGTGCTTTTTCGCCAAGCATCCTTGGCAAGGATTGGACGACGGTGTCCGCCGCGTCGATACCGGAGACAAAGAGCCGATGCTTGCGGTCGATGACCTCACAGGACTTATCAGCCTGGTGCAGGCGGGCGTCGTCGAAATCCACCCTTGGGGATCGACCATCGATAATCTCGAAAAGCCAGATCGTCTGATCTTTGATCTTGACCCGGGTGAGAATGTCCCTTGGACGGCCGTAATCGAAGCAGCCCGTGACGTCCGCGACAGGCTCGCCGCTCTTGGCTTGCAAAGTTTCGTCAAGACTTCGGGAGGGAAGGGGCTTCACGTCGTGGTCCCTGTCCAACCGGAGGCCGGCTGGGACCAAGTTAAGATGTTCACTAAAGTGGTTGCCGAATCAATGGCCAAGGAGAGACCAGACCGTTATGTTGCCACAATCGCGAAACGTGCACGCAGCACTCGCATCTTCATTGATTATCTGCGGAACGACCGCGGTGCCACCGCGGTTGCAGCTTATTCGACGCGTGCATTGCCGCGGGCATCGGTTTCGACACCCCTCAATTGGGATGAACTTTCACCCGGACTCCGTTCAGACCACTTCACTGTCGGGAACGTACTGCACCGGCTTTCATGTCTCAAACGAGATCCTTGGCAGGGCTTCTTCAAGATTCGTCAGCGACTGCTGCAATTCCAGCATGCCACGCGACGGTAGCTTGCGTCTCCAGATGTCCTCCCTAAGGGCTGGTGGGTGGCGAAGGCTTCGCTATCGATGCGAGCCTGATCGCGGCGGACGCCAACAAGCAACGCTCAGCGGCAAGTTC
>VDMG01000140.1 GCA_006514895.1 Beijerinckiaceae bacterium | reverse complement strand
TCCGTTACTAGGGAAGGGGCAATGCCAATGAAATTGCAAGACAAGAACAAGGCCCTCGCGGCTGTTGCGGTGGTCGCTTTTGCAACCCATCCGGGAAGGGCGCAGGCAGAAGACGTAGCCGCCGAGATTCACCAGCTCAAGGAGGAGGTGAAGCAGCTTGAACCCCTAAAGGCGCGGCTGAAACAGCTCGAAGCGGAGGTTGCCAAGCAAAAACGCGAACGGAAGGATGCGCGGGGCCCTGTCCGTAACGCCGCGGCGCAGCCTGGACCGGGGCCGGGGATTGTGTGTAAGGACGCTCCCTGTCCGCCGCCGGGGATTGTATGTAAGGATGCTCCCTGTCCGCCGCCGCCTCTCCCGGTTTCCGTGAGCTTCACCAACGGACTCAAGGTCGAGTCCTTGGACAAGGATTTCAGCTTCAGGATCGGCGGCCGGCTATACGTGGACGGTGGGATTTCCAGCCAACCCGCGCCGGCATTTTTAGGCACCAAAGCGCTGCCCGCGGTGGGCGCGTCGGGATTTTCCAATCAAGTGGGCATCCGTCAGGCCCGCCTGCAAGTTGAAGGCACGGCGTTCAAATTCTGGGACTACAAGTTTCAGTATGACTTCACAGGTTCCCCCAACGATCTTATTGTAGGGGGAATAAGGGACGCCTACCTCGGGTTTCGTTACTTTGAGCCGTTGGTCGCTTTCCAGCTGGGGAATTTCTACGAACCGAGCAGCCTGGATAGGTCGAATACAAACAACTACAGAGACTTTATCGAACGGGCGTTGCCAAGCGATCTGCTGGCTGGAAATCGTCATATCGGTTTCGCTGCAATCACTGGCGGCGCCGCGCCGGGCCTTATTGGCAACCCCAATTGGTCCTTCAAGAGCGGTATTTTCAGCACCAGCGTCGAAGACGGCAACCCCTCCGCCGTCGGGGCGCCCGCCGCCGGTTCATCCAGTCTTCTCAACCCCGTGCCTGGCGGCCACCAATATTGGGACGCGGTCGGCCGGCTCACCTATGCCCCCATCCTGACCGAGGACAGCCTGCTGCATCTCGGCGGCTCCGTGCGCTATCAGGATCCCAATGACGCCACCGCCGCCAGCGATGACAGGGTCTTGCAGCCAGGAAGCACCTTAAAGACAGAAGCCAATATTCTTGGCGAGAACATGCTTGGCACCCAACCTCTCACCTGCGCCGCATCAGCTTCAACCCAACTCGTGGGAGAAAACCGTAACGCTGTTCAGCAGCGGCTACTACTATACGGCGCATCAAAAGAAGGTGCTCGCCACATTACGGACCGCATCCTCTCCGCCGGTCGCCTCCGAATCGCTGCCACCGCGCAGATCTCAAGAGCGGACATCGCCGATTCATTGTAGGACATCCAGCGCGATTGCGCTCAAAGGCTGACAATCGCACGCAGTTATCACTTATTGGCGCGGAGGAATGCCATAAATGCACGGCCCGGTGAAGGTAGTTCTCCGTCCTCCCGTGCGAGGCCGTTGCACACGCATCCTGCGTAACGGAAGCCAAATTCGAGCAAGAAATCAACCGCGCCGTTTGGTGTGAGCGCGTGGAGGATGCTCTCTCGCTGCGCTTCTTGAAAACTTAAAATTGATGGCCCTCCATCTGGAGGAGATATCGAGAACCGACACGACCGGATGGCATGTCTCAACGAAGCTTCCAGCCCAGACAACATTACGCTCTGGCCACTGCCGCCGAAATCGCCTGAGCTCAACCCAGTGGAGAACATCTGGCAATTCATGCGCGACAAATGGCTCTCAAACTGCGTCTTCAAATCCTACGACGACATTCTCGATCACTTGTTGCTTCGCCTGGAACAAGCTCATTGATAATCATGTTTATCGGTGCGCGAATGGGCGCATCGGTCATAATCAACGAGACTTGGTATAAGGTGTGTTCCCTTGCCCGATCAGGCGATGAAGGCGGGTTATTATCGACGCGATTTTGGGACGAATTTCGATTTTTTCGACGAAGCTTCGGCCACCGATCATCCGGGCATTGGTGCCGAGCCGAAGCAAAACCGCGCGACGATGCAACGGCATGGCTTTGTGAATTTCGGCCACAAATTGTGGCATTTTGCACTCAAGGAAGTCACAAGATGCCGAGCCGCGCGATTTTGACGTTGAGGTAAGCGGACAAGGCTTTCGCATGTCCGGCGGCGAGCCTCGGCACCCTCACGCCACCACCGAACCGATGAGAGAGATGCGTCAAGCGCTCCATAGCCTGCACATTCAGACCCATGGCAAAGGTCTTGTCGAGATCACTAAAGACGTGTCCGGCTGGCTACGCGAGCAAAAAATCGCGACTGGACTCCTGACGATTTTCTGCCGCCACACCTCGGCCTCGCTGCTCATCCAGGAGAATGCCGACCCCGATGTCCGTACCGATCTCGAAAGTTTTTTTGAGGAAATCGCGCCGGAAGACCGCGAACGCTATGTCCATCGAACGGAGGGCATGGACGACATGCCCGCGCACATTAGAAGCGCACTGTTGCAAACGCAGCTTTCGATGCCGGTCGCCTCGGGCCGGATGGCACTTGGCACCTGGCAGGGCATCTATGTGTTCGAGCACCGCCGGGCGCCCCACCGCCGCGAAATCGTGCTGCACCTCATGGGAGAGTAGCTGACTTTCCTTACGAAAAGCGGCCTCAATTTGCCCGGCGATTGGGCCTAAACTCAAGGTCCTTCTCTTCACCCAAGCATCAGATCCATCCTCGGCTGCTTCGTGCAGTCGGCATCTCTTCGGAGCCGAGGATTTGGGCAATCTCTTCCGCGTCCAACCAAACGCGGCTGCGATCGGGTGGGGT
>VDMG01000010.1 GCA_006514895.1 Beijerinckiaceae bacterium | reverse complement strand
CCTGTTCATAGAGCGAATAGAGAAGCTTAGCTTTCTTCACGCGTAAGATCCTTGTTGGGTTAGGTTTCCAACAACGTTGGATTGACCAAGTCATTCGTCAAGCGCAGAATGGCGCGAATAAACTCGAGCTGGAAAATGTTTTTGGGACCTCGCAGCCTAGAAGTTATTATAATTTTTTTTTCAAGTCTCGAAAAACGTCCACGTCCGGTGTGATGATTGGCGTTCGAGGTCGCGGCGCAGCTGATCGATACGTATGTTTTGTGCGCGCGGATATGTCCCTGACGGGACGGGATGGAGTCGCCGAAAGCGAAACGAATGCGACGAACGTGATCGACTCAGTGTAATTGTCACGATGTGCACTGTTTGTGGATTCCGATCAATTCGCCGCTTATTCCGATCCCATCTCGCCCAGATTCCTGATAATCTCGCCCACCGTTCCGATTTCAAATCGCCTGGGGCCGGCAAGCTCGATGCGGTATGCGTTGTGAACGAGCCAGTCCAGGATGGCGTCGGCATAGGTCGGATCGCCGATTATTTCGTGCCATCGGTCTACTGGAAGCTGGGAGGTAATCATCGTGGAGCGGCGTCCGTAGCGTTCTTCGAGGATTTCCAGAAGATCATGCCGGGCGGCAGCGTCGAGGGTTTCTTCGACGCAATGTTGACGCTGCCGGCGGAGCGATGCCAGGGCAGGCGGAAGTCTCCTGCGCCGCGCTCGATCGCGCTGACGATCTTGCCGGTGATGTGCTAATGAATATCGAAGCAATCCTTGGCCACGGCGGTTCCCCTTTGCTTGCGGCCGCGGAGTGCGGCCTCGTGGGGCAAAAGGGACCGGGACCATGGAGACGAGGGATCAAACGCCGCGCCCTAAGGCGCTCCGCGAAGCGGGGCGGAGCTGCACAAGCGAAGCGCGGAAGCGAGCCGCGTTGATTCGGAGGCGGGACCGGTCATCTTGGCCTACATGAGAGGCCGCCTGCGGGCCGTGGTGGGGGGAAGCGTCGTGACCACGGACGTTTCCCGACCGGCATCGAAGCTCACGGACATAAAGCCGGACGGGCTGGCGGGCGGGGAGAGCGGGCTACTTGAGCTACGCTATTACCTCGGCGCGATGACGATGAACGGAGACAAGAGATGGCACTGACGGGGAGCTTCAAGGAGCTGATGCAGAAGCGGGTCGCAAGCGGTCCCGCCTTCGGCGAAGCGCTGCTGCGCGAAGGCATCGACACCATGCTCGCCGGCGATGTCGACACCGGCAAGGCGATCCTCCGCGACTACATGAAGGCGACCGTCGGCTTCGACGGGTACCTGCATAAACACGCCGGCGTCGAGCTGCACGTCACGCAAGGGCCGGGGTAACCTATGTCCTCACATGATGCCGTTCCAGCATGAACGAACCGACAATTATCTGCCCAAACTGCGAGACGGAGATCAAGCTCACCGAGTCGCTTGCTGCTCCGCTTATCGAGGCAACGCGGCAGCGGTACGAGCAGAAGATCGTCGCGATCCGCGAGGCCGCGATCCGCGAGCAGCAGGCAGAGATAACCAAGGCACAGGATTCCATTGACGAGCAAGTCACCGCAAAACTCAAGACCGAACGGGAGAAGATTGCGGCAGCGGAGGCTAAGAAGGCTCGGCTCATTCTTGCGACCGACCTCGAACAGAAGGCTCAGGAAGTCGTGGACCTACAAGAAGTACTCAAGGAACGGGACGACAAGTTAGCGGAGGCTCAGAAGGCCCAAGCTGACCTTATCCGTAAACAGCGGGAACTTGACGACGCCAAGCGGGAAATGGAGCTGACCATCGAAAAGGGGGTTCAGGAATCGCTGGTGGTGGTTCGGGACAAAGCCAAGAGCGAGGCCGAGGAAGGACTCAAGCTCAAGGTGTCGGAGAAAGAGGAGCAGATTGCATCGATGCAGCGCCAGATCGAAGAACTAAAGCGCAGGGCCGAGCAAGGCTCACAACAGCTCCAAGGGGAAGTTCAGGAACTTGAATTGGAGTCTCTTCTTCGCCACAAATTTACGCGCGATACGATCGAGCCCGTCGCCAAGGGCGAATTCGGCGGCGACGTGCTACACCGCGTGAACGGCCCACAGGGCCAACTCTGCGGCACGATCTTGTGGGAATCTAAGCGGACCAAGAACTGGAGCGATACCTGGCTTCCAAAGCTCCGTGACGACCGACGCGCTGCGAAAGCAGAAGTCGCGTTGATCGTGTCGCATGTCCTTCCAAAAGGCGTTGAGGCCTTCGACTTCATTGATGGGGTGTGGGTCACGGAATCGCGTTGCGCTATTCCTGTTGCTATGGCTCTTCGACAATCCCTGATCGAACTTTCGGCCGCTCGCCATGCTGGTGAGGGACAACAGACCAAGGTGGAGATGGTCTACAAATATCTGATTGGCTCGGGATTTCGACATCGCGTTGAAGCAATCGTCGAAAAGTTTTCCGACATGCAAGCGGACCTCGACAGGGAACGGAAAACAATGACGCGCCTTTGGGCAAAACGTGAAGAACAGATAAGAGGGGTCATCGAGTCCACCGCCGGCATGTACGGCGACCTTCAAGGAATCGCGGGAAAGACGTTGCAGGAGATCGAGGGCTTGGACATCCCATTGCTCCTGCTCCAAGTCTGACACGGAAGGGGGGACCTGATGGAAGAAAAGAAAGCAGACGCAGCCGCACCTAATCCTTGGGGGTTCCGCGGCCTTCCTCGTAATCATGTGTATAAGTTTTTATTAGATCTGACGAACGGCATGAACTGGTTGGTTTAGTTTTATGCCTCCAGGTGAGCGATGAACTGATCGCCTATTTGTTTGTCCTGCGCGACGGCTCGGGCGTCAAGGAATGTTTGCATCGGCGT
>VDMG01000077.1 GCA_006514895.1 Beijerinckiaceae bacterium | reverse complement strand
TTAGTCTCTCGTCTCCCTCCCGAGGCATACTACACACGTGAAACGTTTGGTACGATTGGTTGCTTCAACCGGACAAAAATGTCTCAGCGTCCGCGCAGCGCGGCGAGCACCGAGACGCTGGCGCGGCCGTCCGGATGCAAGCCGGAGCGCGACTGAAAATCGGAGATCGCCTGTTTGGTCTTGGTCCCGATCACGCCATCCGCCTTGCCGTCGAGATCGTAACCGCGCCGCATGAGAAGCGCCTGCATCTCGCGCCGGTCGGCGCGCGACAGGCCCGGATCGTTCGTCGGCCATGCGGCGACGAGCCCGTGCCGCCCGCGCAGCCGGTCGGAGAGGAGCGCGATCGCCAGCGCATAGGATTCCGCAGCATTATAAGAATAGATCGCATCGAAATTGCGGGTAACGAGAAAGGCAGGCCCGCTTGGGCCGGCGGGCAGCAGCAGCCCGGCGGTTCCACCGCTTGGCAGCCGCTGGCCATCCACGCGCGTAAATCCCCGAGCGATCCATGAGGCCATCGCTTCCTTGCGGCTTCGCCCGGTGGGACGCGAATAGCGTTCCGGCGGGCGGACCTCGTAGCCCCATTCGAGGCCCGGAATCCAGCCGCTCTTGCGCAAATAGGCGGCGGTCGAGCCGAGCGCGTCGGGGACCGAATTGATGAGGTCCTTGCGGCCGTCGCCATCGAGATCGACGGCAACCCGCAAAAAAGTCGACGGCATGAACTGGGTGTGGCCGAAAGCGCCCGCCCAGGACCCGTTGAATTGGGCGGGATCGATGTCGCCATGCTGGATGATCTTCAAAGCGGCAATGAACTCTGTCCGGAAATAGCCGGCCCGTCTGCCGCCAGCGCATGTAAGAGTGGCGAGCGATTGCACCACGGGGCGCGTGCCAAAGCTGCGGCCATAATCGGATTCGACGCCCCACACCGCCGTGATCGTTGCCTGGTCCACGCCAAAACGGTTTTCCGCCAAGGCGAGCGCCTGGCCATAGCGGTGCATCATCGCCTGGCCGTCGCGGACCCTTTCTTCATCGACGAGTCCGGCGAGATAATCCCAAATCGGCGTCTTGAATTCCGGCTGGACCTCCGCCATGGCGAGCACGTCGGGGTTGGGCGTGAGACCGCGCGTCATTTTGTCGAAGGTGGCGGCATTGACGCCGCTCGCTAGCACTGCGCCGCGAAGCCCGGCGAGGCAGCCAGAAAAATCGGCAGCGCCCGCCTTTGTGGAGACGAGGTGGGCGAGGCACAAAGCGAGGCAGGCGAGGGATCGCCTCATGGCGCAAGCATCGTTTTTGGGCAACGTTTGTCTTCCTGTCAAGCGTCCGAATTCCGTCATGGGGTAGCGAGGCTCGCCGCGCTTGGCAAGCGGCGTCCATGGCAAAGATTTGGGTAAAGACTTGGGCAAAGGCTTGGCTCAGGCAGCAAGCAGGCGTTGAACCTCGTTCACCAGATCCTTCAGATGGAAGGGTTTCGAGAGGATCTTGGCCTGCGGCGGCGCATTGTTATCGGGGTTCAGCGCGACTGCCGCGAAACCGGTAATGAACATGACCTTGATGTCGGGATCGAGTTCGGTCGCCCGGCGGGCCAATTCGATCCCGTCCATCTCCGGCATGACGATGTCGGTCAGGAGCAATTCGAACGGCTCCTCGCGCAATCTATGATAGGCGGACAAGCCATTGTCGAATGAGGCGACGTCATAGCCGGCGTTCTGCAGCGCCTTGCCGAGGAACCGGCGCATGTCGTGATCGTCCTCGGCCAGCAGGATCTTGTAATTGATTGGAATCTGCGTCTCGTTCATGGGGGGGTCCTCGCTACTTTTGCCATCAAGCCGCCATCCAGGTAAAAATCGAGTGAAAATTACGGGTGTTTGATTTATCCATTAATTTCTTCGTAGTGTGTTGCGGATTCGCGATAGTGCTGGACAGAATGACATGTCCTTGCCAAATTGGCTGGTATCCAGGGGTTTTGGAGGCGCGCGGCGTCGGGAGGCTACGGGGATGCCTTTAACGCCGTCCCGGACGGCTTTCGCGCGGGACGCACAATTGAAGCTCAACCCACCGCATGAGCCGGAACTCGATCCGCCGTTCGAAGTGGTGGAACCGGTCAGGCTTGTCAGTCCCCTGGTTTTTTCCTCGCCCCATTCGGGGAATGTCTATCCTCGCCGGTTTCTTGAAGCGGCAAGGCTCGACGAAGCCGTGCTGCGCCGCTCGGAAGACGCTTTCGTCGATACTTTGTTTGGCGGGGTCACGGCACTGGGCGCCCCCCTGATCAAGGCACGCTTTCCGCGCGCCTATCTTGATCTCAATCGCGAACCTTATGAGTTGGACCCGCGCATGTTCGAGGGCCAGCTGCCGGCTTTCGCGAACACGCGCTCGCTGCGTGTCGCCGGCGGACTTGGGACCATCGCGCGCGTGGCCGGCCAGGCGCAAGAGATTTATGCGCGCCGCGTGCCGGTTGAGGAAGCGATTGAAAGGATCGAAAAACTCTATAAACCTTATCACGCGTGCTTGCGCGCGCTTATCGACAGGGCGCGGCAAATTTTCGGCATCGCCGTCTTGGTCGATTGCCATTCCATGCCATCGGGCACTTTGCGTCAGGGCCAGACCAAAGTAGTCACTATGCCGCACAAGCCGGATTTTGTGGTGGGCGATTGCTATGGTACGAGTTGCGCCCGGGATTTTGTCGATGCCGTCGAATATGAGCTGCGCCGCCGCGGCTATGACGTGCAGCGCAACAAGCCTTATGCTGGGGGGTTCATTACCGAACACTACGGCAATCCAGCGGGCGAATGCCATGCCATGCAAATCGAAGTGAGCCGCGCCCTCTATATGGACGAACGGACGGTCAGCAAGGGGGAAAAA
>VDMG01000171.1 GCA_006514895.1 Beijerinckiaceae bacterium | reverse complement strand
ATCGAGCGAATAGGCTTTCGGCATCGCAAATCACCTCCTTGCGGAAGTGAATCACAAAACCCCCCTCACCGGAATCCCTTCGATTCAACCTGAATGTCCGGCGCTCTAGAGCCGGAGCATCGCTCAACCTTCGCGAACCGGCATGTTCACGATGTCGACGCGCTCGCTCAAGCCCGGCGGGGTGAAGCCGAACACGCGGCCGTAAAAATCGAGTTCCAATTCGAGCGCGCGGCGCAGGGTCTCCGCCTTGCGAAACCCATGGCCCTCGCCCGCGAAGGAATAATAGGCGACGGGCAAGCCGCGCGCGGTCATCGCCGCGACCATGGTTTGCGCCTGATTGGGCGGCACCGTCTTGTCGTCCTCGCCTTGGAAAAAGATCACTGGACAAGCGAGCCGACCGACATGGTTGACCGGCGAGCGCTCGCTATAGAGCGCTTGCGCTTGCGGCAAGGGGCCGATCAGCCGATCGAGGTAGCGGGATTCGAATTTATGCGTGTCCTTGGCGAGCAGCATAAGATCGCCGACGCCATAAAAGCTCGCGCCCGCCTTGAAGAGGTCGAGCGACGTCAGCGCGGCGAGCGTGGTGAAGCCCCCGGCGCTGCCGCCGCGAATGACGAGGCGCGCGCCATCGATCAGTCCGTCTCCGGCAAGATGTTTTGCGGCCGCCGCGCAATCCTCGACATCGACGACGCCCCATCGACCGTAGAGCCTCTCGCGATAGGCGCGGCCGAAGCCCGTCGAGCCGCCATAATTGACATCGACGACACCAAAGCCGCGGGTTGTCCACCATTGGATGCCCAACGAAAAACTGTTGGTGGTCATGCTGGTCGGCCCGCCATGCGATAAGACGACGAGCGGAGGCAATTCGCCAGCTGGCGCTTTGGTGTCGCGATTTTTCGGCGGATACCAGAAGGCATGCGCGACGCCGCCGCGCGCCGGAAATTCTATCGGCTCGCCGAGCGAAATGGAGTCCTGCGGCACCACGGCGGGGGCCGCGCTGCGAATGATGCTTGGCGCCGCGGCGCTCATTCTTGGCAATACACAGACGGACGGCGGCGCGGCAGGAGGTGTTGCGATATAGGCAAGGCCATCGCCGAATCGGCGCGGACATTCCTGCACTTGGCCGATGTCAAGTGGCGTAATCTTGCCGTCCACAACGGCGGCGGCCGATCTGATCCCATTGCGAACAATCGCGGCGACGATCCGCCCATCAGGCAAAAAATCATAATAGCGCTTCCGGAAAACCCAGTGGGGTCCGCCGATCTCGGCTTCGACCGGCGCCAGGGGTTCGATCTTGCCATCCCGCAAGACATAGAGATTCCACCAGCCGGTTTGGTCGGAACAGAAATAAAGAGCACCATCTGCCGCCCATTCCGGCTGCACGATCGCTTGCGGAGTTTCGCCCGCTGCAATCCGCGCGGATTCGATCGCGCCGTCCTTCGTGAGACCGGCGACGAAAAGCTGTGTGCCGTCCCACGGCATGGCGGGATGGTTCCAGGCGATCCAGCACAGTCTTCCGCCGTCCGGCGAAAGGCGTGGCGAACTCAAAAAATCGGGACCCTCGACCAGGATCGCCTCGGTCCCGCCGGGGTCGAGCGGCATAGCAACGATCGTGGCCTTGGGATCGGTTGGGGGGCGGTCACGATGGTCCTCGCGCACGGCGAGCACGCGGCGGCGCGGCAGATCGAATTCGAAATCGGCGTAGCGGCAGCCTTCCGTCGTTACAATCCGGCGCGGCGGGCGGTCCGCCTCGATCACCCAGACGCTCCCATCGGTTCGCTCACTAAAAACAACGAGCCCCGCAGCAACCGCATAGGCGCCACCGCCATATTCATGGACGCGGCTTCCAGCATTGATAGGCGCCGGCGTGATGTCGTCAATTTCGCCGTTCGCCCGGCGGCGGCACAAAACCGTGCGGCCGCTTTCGCTGGGCCTCGCTTCGAGCCAATAGAGGTCTTGGCCCTCGACGCTCAGGCTGCCAAGACCGATCGCCGCCTGGGTCATGAGTTCGACACTCACCGGCGAGACCCAGGTGCCATAAGGAGCAACGGTGCGCGTCATCCGCTGGCCGGTGCCACGCCGCGCGAGCTCACAAGCCGCTCTGATAAAAGATGGAAGGCGCATTGCTGTTTCACGAGGCCCATTATGGGCCGTGGAAAGGCGCAAGCCAAGCCGGAACTCCCGCCAATCGGGACAAGAAGAGTGGTGCCGCGTTGTGGCGCGCGCGCAGGCATCTACCCGACTAGGCGGACGACGGATCGCCGAGGCCAGTTCGAAATCCTTCCCGCCAACTCGGCCATAGCAAGTCTAAGCCGAAGCTGCATTTCGCCTCGGCGTTGGAAGCACGCCGGACGTTGGTCATGAACATGATGGAATCACCAATCATGAAACGAGTGATCCAGGCGGGGATCCGGCGAGGCGATTTCGCGCCAAGCCCCTCCGCGAGGGCAGGTAGACATTGCGAAACGGGAACAGGATCATCATCGACGACATTATAAATTCCGGGCGCGCCAAAATCGAGCGGCATCGCGCTCCATCTTGGCCGATGGTGGTGCCCGGACCATAGAAAGACCCGTAGCGCAAGACCAATCCCTCTAGGACTGTCTCGCCCACGACCGCCGATTCCAGGTGGCGAATCGCTTCGAGTGTGCGGCGAAACGTTGGCGGCGGATGAGAATCGAGCGGATCCTCTTCCGTCTTTACGGGGCCTCCCTCTCGTGCGTAGGTCCAGCCCGCAAAACTTTGGGCGATAAATCTGCGTACCCCGGCCGCGCGCGCGGCCGCTAGTGTCCCGACTCTCAATTGCCGTCAAATAATTCATGCGGCCTCGGCTTTGTCGAGGTTGGTGCGGGCGTGGTTGAT
>VDMG01000011.1 GCA_006514895.1 Beijerinckiaceae bacterium | reverse complement strand
GTGGGAACTAGATTTTCTATTTGCACGTGGAACGCCGTTTCACCCGTACCTTTCGTGAGCATCCATGGATCAAGATCAAAAGTGATGCCCAAGTCGTGGTCCGTAAAAGAGTCCGTTGTGACTTTAGCCTTCGGCTCATTGATCGTGATCGTTGCAAATTCTAGCGGCGTGATATTGGCCTGGAGCCGTTCGGTCCTGGCACTGTCCTTTTGCATGCCAGCGAACACGCTCAAGACAATGATCGCGATCGCCACGCAAAAAAGTGTGATTCCGGTCGCTTTCATTCCGCCGCCTCCGCGCCAGAGATCTCCGCGATCGGCCACGAACGCCGCGCGGATTTCGCTAGCCTTGACCTCGAATTGCCCTTCAAGCTCCCGCATGCGCGCCGTGCACCTGTAATGCGCGGCCTCGAAAGCCGCCACCTTGTCGCTATCGTCGATGCGTCCGGCCGTCTCAAGGCTCGGGACACCGAAAATCTGCTTAGTGAGTTGTTTGTTCATGTTGAGTTTCTCATTGCGTAAGCATTCAACTTACGCTATATAGGTACGAATTAATATAATGTAAATAAAAAACTTACAGAATGGCGAAGAGTTGCAGACATGCTTGAAAACGTTAAAAGATACGGCATGGAAATGAGCCGCGACCAATGCCGCGCAGCGCGCGCTTTGCTGAAAATGACGCAGAGGCAGCTTGCAAAGGCGGCGGGCGTCGGCGTCTCCACCGTCATGAATTACGAGCTTGGCACCCGCCGCAACGTCACACCTGAAATGATTCAATCAATCCGTATCGCGCTCGAATTGGCGGGCGTCATGTTTGACGGCAATGGCGGCGTGAAACTACGGAAGGGGCGGAAATGATTATCGCAATCCTGTTTCTAATCCTGGCCACACTTATATTTCCGGGCCTCATGCGGCTGCTCGCCACTCTGCTCCTGTTCGCGTTTCTCTTCATGATTGCCGGTGCCTCGACCATGCGCGGGCGGACACGATCTACCTGGACAAGTTGGATCCCGGGCTCGACGATCGATGGAATGCGTTGGATGACGCATGCCGTAGTGAGCCCGGCGGCAGCGAAGCAAGCGACTTGGCTTGCGACCAAAGACTGGCGTTGGATAAAATTCTTGAGAAGAAGGGCTGCCGGAATATTTATTCGGCCACCGGTCCTAACGATACGTCATACTGGAAATGTCGGAGGTAAAAATGGCCGCTCGAAAAACAATATTTGCCGCCGGTGCGCTGGCGATGCTCGCGACGCCGGTGGTGCATGCCGCTTCTAACGAAGATTGTTCAAACTTCGTCTTCATGGATATTATTACCATTCACGCGACGGAATCGTGCAACATTGATTTCATGAACGACCCTGGCGTTGTAGCCATGGTTAAATGCCATGAATGACGCAAAGTGCTTAGGCCGCCTCGGAAGGGCAAAGACCCGCGTCGAAGCCGAAAAAGCCAAAGCGACGTGGGATCGTGAAGTCAAGGATTTGAGAAAAAAGGCGCATGCTCAAAGATGACCGCGAGCATGTCGTTGCTTAATAAAGAATGATTAGCGCGCCATAGCGATCGGCGCCCTGTTCGGCGATCGCCGTCGCAGTGCCGTAACTGCACGAGCAACGACGAACAGACCGGTCAGCACGCGGCGGCCATTGCGGGGGGGCCCATTTCGAGCTGAAGATTGCCTTGGATCGAAACAGCATCGCCGGGTTCCAGCACTTCGATCTCCTCGACAACTTGGCTGCCGTAGCCAATGATGCGATAGACTGTCCCATCAGCTCCATCGACAAGAATGCCGACCTCAGCATGAGGTCTGCCGGTTGTTGGGAAGGGATCGGACTTTGGTTTGCTAGCAACGATTCCGGCGATGAGTACGTGCGGCATGGGCGGCCTCGCAAATCAGTTTGGGCGGACAATCGCCGAACAGCGTAATGGCGTCAAGCCCGCGCGGCTTTGCCCTTGCGTCGCCGCTTTTTCCTCTCGGCGCAGCGCCGGATCCACTCGCGCGGCGCACGGTCCGTCGGGTTTTGCGGTTGGAGCCGTGCGGAGTGCGCTTCATGATGACGCGGTCCAACTCCCAGTTGGCCCCTCTACATGGATATCGACTTCCGGCCGCTTGTGCATCAGCGCCACATGAATAGGGTACATCCCGTGACCGTGGCGATGGTGGTGGAGACCGTGGTGATGGTGATGGCCGCCGCCGTAGTGCCCGGGAGGCTCGCCTGCGGCAATGTCAGCTTCGACCAATCTTCTCTCCATATGAGCACTTCGGTCTGGCGTCCCCTCATAGTATCGCCGCCATATGTTGGCGGATTCTTGCCGGGTCTTTGCGCTCGATAGCTTGGCAAGCACGCCCATCTGCTGCAATTCGATAGCCGTGAATTACTTCATGGTTTCCAGCTTCGACGGGTCAGCGCCATTTTCGGTCGCCCAGCGCTCATAAGCGAGACGCCGCTTGCCGGTCCATTGGACGTCCCCGATCCCGCCGCGCTGCCATGGTTGCCGGTTCTCGTGAAACTTTCTGAAATAATCGCTCTCGACTGAGAGATTGCCAACCGAGCCCGCAGCCTGTTCCTTCGTCAAGCCCAAATCATGCGTGAAAGCGCATCCATTCGGCGGCGCGGGCTTTCCCAATTGGATCTGGCGGCACAAGATTGCTACCCATCGGGGCGAAAATCGTACTGGCCACACGGATCCGCTTGGCGTGGTCAGCCGGCACAACCATTTCACCTTGTGCACAATGGCAAATTGATCGCGAGGAACCTCCCACGAACCACGTGCATAATGGGGAGCTCATGATTCCAAGGCGACCCTTCGGGCGCCGCGCCTAGTGTCCTGGCTCGCAAATATCAACTAATATTTGCTTTGCAACTTGATTGTCCGTTTTTTGGATATGAACTTACCGGCGTCAGCCGG
>VDMG01000012.1 GCA_006514895.1 Beijerinckiaceae bacterium | reverse complement strand
TCTTTGAGGTGTTGCAGTAAGGCAAGACGCAAGCCGAAGCGGGACAGCTTGTAGGGCGTTCATCGATGCTGCGCCCGTCTATGATGTGACGAGGACCTCCACCGACATCTCCTGAAAGTCTTCGGTCATCCCAACGAAACTGCCGGTCACCGGCGTTGCCTGCCGGATGTCACGCGCGACGGCGACGGGGATCAGGTTGAAGCCGCCGACACCGCGGTTCGTCGGATCGAAGGTAATCCAGCCCGCGCCCGGCACATAGACTTCCGCCCAGGCATGGGTTGACCCCGTAGCTTTGGACCCCACCATATCCTGACCCGGATTATAGAGATAGCCCGAGACGATCCTCGCCCCGAAACCGAGACTGCGCGCCGCTTCAACGAAGAGGACAGCGAAATCCCGGCAGGATCCCCAACCGCGATTCAGAGTCTGGATCGGCGACTGTGTGCCCTCATCCTCCCGGCTTTGATAGTGGATCCATCCAGAGACGCCAATGCTCAGGTCTTTGAGCAGGGCAAGCGTGTCCGTCGGATTGCCGCCGATGAACGCTTGCGCCCAGCCTCGCAACCGTTCTGCCGGGTCCGGATATTGCTGGATCGTTAGTGCGCCGAGGTCGATCCATTCATCGTCGGAATATCGGAAGGGATAGGAAATAGCGGAGGCGGCGACATCGAAGATGGGCCAGGCGGTGGCGTTGAGTTGGAGTTCCGCGACGCTATCGATCACGAGATTGTCGGTCAGGGTCTGAAAACTGGCCGTCGCGACGGCATTGCCGAAGACATCATGCACCCAGGTCACAACCGCGTACGGCGTCACCGCCACATCGCTCGAAATCAGGCGGAGATCGCGGCTCTCACGCGGGCGAAGCATCAAACGGTGCGGCCCGAGGCTCACCGGCTGACGGTAGCGATAGATCGTCCTGTGATGGATCTTGAGCGTGATCAACGGAAGCTCCAACATGAGTGGCAGCGTGGGCGACGCTCGAGGCAACCCGCCTTCTTGCAGACGCGACCCGCACATATCATGTGCCCAACGATAATTGATACGGACGTACCCGCTCCAGCAGATCGATCGGATCATCCCCGCGCCCAACTGGCGGGCATGGCAAGAAAGGCAAAGGCGGCGACGGACATCACGCCATACGTTTCCAAGCCTAACCTAAGGCGCAAAGGCCGAGGGGCGTTTCTGCAAGCACGAATTCGTTTACGCCGCTGAAGACGCTGTCTATCGCTGCTCGGTCGGAAAGCTGCTCACCCAACGCTACACAGCACGCCACCTCCAAAAAGAAACCATCAGTAAGATCAAATACAAGCTACTACACCGCAGGCTTCTTGCTGATCTTGCCCGGCTCGCCCTTCTCCATTTCGACGGCTTCGTGGAGACAAAATGCAAGCCTTGAACCTCGTCGCGCAGAAATCCGCTTTCGTCGCGGCGCAAAGCTCGTTCACTTGACAAAACTCACCAGAATCGCAATCGCGATTCGAGTGTGCCCGCTTGATCGAGTTGCGGCCGGGGACGAGGGCGCGGACTTCCGAGAAAATCGCTCATGAGTTTGTCTCCGGGATACGAACTCTGTCCGAAGGGTCGCTGCTCTTCTCCTCGGCACCGAAGGGAAAAGCGGCTGTAGGGCAATGCAGGCTCCGTGCAAGCGAAGTCGAGATCGGATTCTTAGCGAGGCGTTGATTTACACCGATGGCCTTCACCCAAGAGATACGGCGTCTTGGGCGCGTAACGTCACCGTTGAAAAAAAAATATCAGGATGAACGCGCAAACAGCCAAAGCGAGCCGTCAGCCTAAAATATATCGTGTGGCTCCTTGCCGAGCTTACGTTGTGGTCAGCACTGAGCCGCGATCAGCGACATTTTCGCGGCGACAGTTCATCGAAGAGTTTGATCAGAGAGACCAAAATTGCCCGATCTCCAACACCAAGTCGATTATTTTGAAATGAAATGAAGGGACTATGATGCGCGATCGAGTTTGCAATATGCGGCCAAACCGGAATCGGACTTGACCACCAAACCTTGCCGCATCAGACGGGCCGTTTTCGAACGGTCGATCCTCGGAATACCTCGATCGCCGATCACGTTCCTGCGCAGTATGGCCGGCATTTTCCCATGGTCTTGGTTCGAGGTGAGACGAACGAAGCGGTACTAGACTTAGCTGACACGCAAGGCGTCAAACATCCATAACGCGACGGAAGAACCTGCTGGAGGATAATCAGATTTGTGCTATGACCCACAGTACCGTGAAAATTCAGTTTACGGGTTTCGACCGCCCTTGAAGGACCAATTTTAAACGGAAGCACTGCCCTGGCAGTTCAAAGCTTGCCGAGCAAAACCAAGATCAGCACGACAAGGAGTATGAGGCCAAGTCCGCCGCCGCCGTAATAGCCGGTCCCGTAGAAGGAGCCGCCCCCGAGCCCGCTAAAGCCCCCAAGTAACGCGATTACCAAAATGATGAGGAGGATGGTTCCGAGTGACATAGCATTATCTCCCTAGTTGGGGTGTAAGCGTCATGCAGAAGTGGGCACGTCTACTCCGCTACTCGAATCGATCGAATCACAACGCCGGTGAATATTGGTGCGGCTTGCCATATCGCTCCTGAACTTGAGAGGTGGGCTAGGGTGTAGTTCGGCTCTTCGTTTGGTCTCAACACTCATGTGGCAGACTACTGAGGCGATCAGTTCAAAATTGCTCATGCTGCAACTTTAGCGGCGAATAATTTTATGATTAATAGAAGGTTCACTCTTCAGAGACTCGCGACGCAGAAGGTCGTGTCATGCGATCAATTGTCTGCGCACCCTTACCTCCCGACCAGTGTCAATCCGCTAGTGTCCTGGCTCGCAAATATCGACTAATATTTGCTTTGCAACTTGATTGTCCGTTTTTTGGATATGAACTTACCGGCGTCAGCCGG
>VDMG01000166.1 GCA_006514895.1 Beijerinckiaceae bacterium | reverse complement strand
GCGGTCATCCCACCGCGCAAAACCCGCAAAACCCAGTACAATTACGACAAGGCCATCTACAAGCAGCGCAACATCATCGAACGCATGTTCTGCCGCTTCAAAGACTGGCGGCGCATCGCCACGCGCTTCGATCGCAACCTTAAAAGCTTCATGGCCGCAATCGCTCTCGCCGCGATCGTCATCTGGTGGCTATAATGAGTCCGAACCCTAGGTCGATCCACGCCTTATCCATTCGCTTGACCCCCGAAAATTGCTTTGCGGGCGCTGCAGGCACGGCCTGCGGCCGACAAGCAGATCGTCACACAGTGCAGTGCAGCGAACAAGGGGCGGCTGTGGACAGCTCGGGCTACTTTCGGCCCGCGCCTATTTTTTTTGCCGTTTCAGCCAGAGCTTGGCCTGAATGCGCACGTTCCTGGGCGCGGTGCCGCCAAAACTGGTCCGGCTGCGCACCGAGTTTTCGACCCCGAGAACCGCGAAAACATCCTGGCTGATTCGCGGCTCGACGGCCTGCATCTCGGCAAGAGAGAGCTTTTCAAGGCCTTTTTTTTGCGCAGCGGCGATGGCAACGAGGCGCCCTGTGATGTGGTGTGCCTCGCGAAACGGCAATTTTAGCGTCAGCACCAGCCAATCGGCGAGATCGGTCGCGGTCGCATAACCCAAACCCGCCGCCGCTTTCATTCGCTTGAGATCGGGGGTGAGATCGGCAACCATCCCGGTCATGGCGGCTAGGCAAAGCGAAAGCGAGTGCAGCGCGTCGAAAGTGCCTTCCTTGTCTTCCTGAAGATCCTTCGAATAGGCGAGCGGTAGACCCTTCATCACAATAAGCAGGGCGTTGAGCGCGCCGATGATCCGGCCCGCCTTGCCGCGGATAAGCTCCGCCGCGTCGGGATTGCGCTTTTGCGGCATGATCGACGAGCCTGTCGAAAATTTGTCCGACAAGGAAGCGAAACCGAATTGCGGCGTCGCCCAAAGTACGATCTCTTCGGCGAGGCGGGAAAGATGAACGGCGCAGATCGCGGCAGCGCTCAAGGTTTCCAGCACGAAATCGCGATCGGCGACGCTATCGAGCGAATTCGCCGCCGGACGGTCGAAACCAAGCGCTTTCGCGGTCATCGTCCGGTCGACCGGAAATGAGGTGCCGGCCAACGCGGCGGCGCCGAGCGGGGATTCATTGAGGCGGGTGCGGGCATCGCGCAATCGCGAACGGTCACGCGAAAACATCTCCACATAGGCGAGGAAATGATGGCCAAGGGTGACGGGTTGCGCCGGTTGCAGATGCGTAAACCCTGGCATCACGCTTGCCGCATGGGCGAGTGCTTTCTCCGCGAGCGCCGTTTGCAGGTCGCGCAATTGTTCGTCGAGCGCGTCTATGGCTTCGCGAATCCAGAGGCGGAAATCAAGTGCGACTTGATCGTTGCGCGAGCGCGCGGTATGAAGCCGCCCCGCCACGGGTCCGATCAACTCCGTGAGCCGCGCTTCGATGTTCATATGAATATCTTCGAGCGCGCGCGAAAATTTGAATGTTCCTGCCTCGATTTCACGCAGGATTTCGTCTAAGCCTCTGATGATCGCTTGCGCGTCCAAAGGTTCCAAGATACCGGTTTGCGCCAGCATGGCGGCATGCGCCTTGGAACCTTCTATGTCATGGCGGGCCAGCCGAAAATCGAAACCGATCGAGGCATTGATTTCCTCCATGATGGCGTCAGGCCCGCTCGCAAACCGGCCGCCCCACATTTTGTTGCTCATCGTCTCGCGCTCTTCAAAAAAACCAATGTCCGCATGACAGAACCTTATTCCAAAAAGGATCGCGCGCCGCGCGTTTCACGCAATATCGCCTTCGCGTTAGCGGCCTTGGCCTTGCTGGTGCTGGGTGTTGTCCTATACGGGATCAAAGCGCCGGGAGGCAAGGAAGCAGCCGGGACCCCGGCCTGTCCGGGCGCGGCGGAGACGGCGGCGCGGCTCAAACCTCTGGTGCATGGCGAAATCGCGGCCCTCGGCATTGCGTCACAGCCCCGCCCGCTTCCGGATCTGAGTTTCGACACGCCGGAGGGGACGAAAGCCAGTCTGGCGGATTTTAAAGGGCGGACGGTTTTGCTCAACCTGTGGGCGACTTGGTGCGTGCCTTGCCGCCAGGAAATGCCCGCGCTCGATCATCTGCAAAGTCTGCGCGGTTCCAAGGACTTCACGGTGGTCGCGGTGAATGTCGATACCGCGCGGCTCGACCGGCCGCAGGCTTTCCTGAATGAGATCGGTATTAGGAATCTCAAGCTTTATACCGATAGCTCGGCGGCGGCGTTTGAAACCCTGAAGCAGGCGGGTAAAGTTATCGGGCTGCCGACGACGATCCTCATTGGCAAGGACGGCTGCGAAATCGGCACGATGGCCGGGCCGGCGCAATGGGATTCCCAAGATGCGCTGGCGCTGCTCGACGCGGTCGGGGGTTAAGCATTTCCGCTAAAGCCACCAGCTCCCGCCTGTGATGCGCGGCCGAGCTTTCCGAGAAGCAGCACAATAAAATCCGTTCAAGGTCCTCGCACCCTGCCGCCGCGACAGTCTTGACGGCGATCGCTGCTGCGCGGCGTACTTGCATTTTCCACGCGATGTCGCGATGATAATGCCGGCAACGAACCGAAGAGCTGCGTCACGAAAATGAGCGAGTTTCGCGAAAGCAATGAGTCATACGTTGTCGCGATGGGCGCCGCAGAGTGTAGCGGACCGCTCTTCGGCTGCCGCGGCAAAGGTCACCGGCATGTTCACATATGGCCATGGTGCGGGCGGTATGCGCGTGATGCTTGCGGCTCCTATGAAATACGGCCGCAATCTCTTTCTAGAGCGCCGGACATTCAGGTTGAATCGAAGGGATTCCGGTTAGGCGGGTTTCGTGATTCACTTCCGCAAGGAGGTGATTTGCGATGCCGAAAGCCTATTCGCTCGAT
>VDMG01000236.1 GCA_006514895.1 Beijerinckiaceae bacterium | reverse complement strand
GCTCCTTGCGGCGCTGGCCCCTTGGCGTGCGCGCGGCTATAGTTGCGCGCCATTCCGGCGCATGGCCGTTTTCAAGTTGGGCGGGATGACTGCCTGATCCTCTTTGCCGCGATGAGCCCGTGCCGGCCAAGGGATGGCGTGGGAAACCCCATGTCATGGAAAAAGGCGAGACGCTAAAGGTTTGAGACGAGCAGGCACATCATGAGCAAAGGTAGAGATTTCCGGGGACCCAAGAAGCGCGGTTTCGACGATGATGGGCCATCGCCCTATGATTCGCCTCGGAGCCGGACCCCGCGATCGGGGTTTGGGGCGGCAAGCGGGAGCCAGGAAATGGCGCCTCCAAGCGGACCAAGCGTTGACGCAGTCGTCAAATGGTTCAAGGGCGACAAAGGTTTCGGCTTCGTCGAGTTAAGCAATGGAAGCGGCGACGCTTTCTTGCATATCGGGGCGCTTCAAGCGGCGGGATACGATTCAGTGCCCCCTGGCGCGAAGTTGAAGGTCAATGTCGGCAATGGCATAAAAGGCGCCCAGGTCACGCGGGTCCTCGAGGTTGATACAACTGGAGCTGCGGAACGGGCTGGTCCGTCGCGCGGGTCTGGCGATTCGCCGCGCCCGCCGCGCCGCGCGCCCGATCCTTCCACGGCGGTCTCCGTCACCGGGGTCGTGAAATGGTTCGACGATCACAAGGGCTTCGGTTTCGTCCAATCCAATGATGGCGGCAAGGATGTTTTTGTTCATATTTCAATCCTCGGCCCGGCGGGCATCCAGGGCCTTTCCGAGGGCCAGCCGGTGACGATGCGGGTCGTCGATACGCCAAAAGGCCGCGAAGCCTTGTCGATTTCGCTCGATTGACACGCTTTGGCCAATCGGCCTCTAACGGGTTGATAATCGGCGCGTTGAAATAAAGGGATATGGCGATTATCCGTTGCCTTTTCGCTTGCGGTTCGTGCTGATCCAGCCGTCGCGCGATGGCCAATCGGCTCGTTGAGATCATGGCGGCCCTGCGCAGTCCGGGGAGTGGCTGCGCATGGGACCTCGAACAGACTTTTGAGACGATCGTTCCCTTCACAATCGAGGAATCCTACAAGATAGCCGACGCCGTTGCGCGCGGCGATGTGAACAATTTGAAGGAGGAGCTAGGCGATCTGCTTCTTCAAGTTGTTTTTCAGGCCCGCATCGCCGAGGAGCGCGGACTCTTCGATTTCGGCGGCGTGGTCGAGGCGATTACACAAAAGATGCTCCGGCGTCATCCGCATGTGTTCGTGGCCTCTCTCCGGACGAGGTCAAAACACTCTGGGAGCGCATGAAAAAAAGGAAGAGAGAGTGCCAGGCCCGCCTCAAGCGAGAGCATCCTCGCCGGTGTTCCGCTGGCCCTGCCCGGCTTGACCCGCGCCGTAAAATTACAGGCCAAGGCTTCAACCGTGGGTTTCGATTGGAACGATACCGCGGCTGGTCATCGAAAAAATACGCGAAGAGACCGATGAAATCGAGGGCGCGCTCGACGCCGGGATGCCGCCGCGATCGTCGAGGAAATCGGCGATCTTCTTTTCAGTACCGCAAATCTTGCGCGCCATGTCAAAGCCGATCCGGAAGATGCCATCCGCCGGGCCAACGCCAAGTTCGAACGGCGATTCCGCTTCATCGAGGAGGCGCTGGCACGCGACGGCACGGCGCCTGGCGACGCGGTATTGGAGGAGATGGAAGAGCTCTGGAACCTAGCGAGGCAAGGCGAAAAGCACGAAACTGGGGAATGAAATTTGGTTGTCTATGGCGTTAGGATGATGTTCTTCCTCGACTCGCGAATGGTTCGTTATCGTGGTGAATCTATGCTGGGCGCTTGCTGTAAGAGCGATTCAAAAGGGGTCTTCGCCGTGACGTGGGTTGGAAAACAAGCCAATCATTTTGTTTCGGCGATGTTTTGGAAACCGCTCCGGAAAACCTGCGGCGAAGCGGCTCCGCGCGGTCTGGCGGCACCCGTACCGTGACGTGAACAGCACCGTCCGCTCCGATATTTTTGCTCATTATTTCGGTATTTTCGTACAGCCAATTGAGTCCGGCGCCATTGGCCGGATCAAGCGTGACATCGAAAATAATCCGGCCCAGCCGCGCTTCGATCGCGGCGCTGAGGTTTTCGAGGCCCTGTCCCGTCAATGCCGAAACGATGACCGGTTTGCCATGCGAAGACTGCCTTGTGCCGGTTCGCGCGGCAGCGGCGATGCTCGCTTCGTCCAAAAGATCGCACTTGTTCCAGACTTCCATGAGGCGGTGGTCATTGGCGGGAACGATTCCAAGACCGGTAAGTATAGCTTCGACGTCGCCCCGCTGCGCTTCGGCGTCTTCATGCGCGATATCGCGGACATGCAAAATGAGGTCGGCTTCAAGGACTTCCTCGAGCGTTGCACGGAAGGCCTTGATAAGCATGGTCGGCAAGCCGGAAATAAAGCCAACGGTATCGGAGAGGATGACTTGACCGCCATGAGGACGCGCGACCCTGCGCAAAGTCGGATCGAGGGTCGCGAACAGCATGTCTTCGGCGACAACCCCGGCCTCCGTCAACCTATTGAACAGAGTAGATTTTCCCGCATTCGTATAGCCAACAAGAGCGACAATTGGATAGGGCACGGCGCGGCGGGTCTTGCGGTGCAGGCCACGGGTCCGCTTGACGCCGTCGAGTTCGCGTTCGATGCGGGTCATCCGCTCCTCGATTTGGCGCCGGTCGGCCTCGATCTGGGTTTCACCGGGACCGCCGAGGAAGCCAAAACCGCCGCGCTGACGTTCAAGATGGGTCCAGGATCGAACCAGGCGCGATTTTTGATACGCGAGATGAGCGAGCTCGACCTGCAGCGCGCCTTCCCGCGTGCGGGCCCGGCGCCCGAAAATTTCGAGTATCAGTCCGGTGCGGTCGATGACCTTGGCCGCGAATGCTTTTTCCAGGTTGCGCTGCTGCACGGGCGACAAGGCGCAGTCCATGACGACGAGATCAATGTTTTCGGCGCTTACCAGAGCGGCAATCTCGAAGACGTTGCCTTTGCCGAGGAAGGTAGCTGGACGAATTTGCGTGAGCGGGACGATTTGTTCCGCGACAACCTCAAGGCCGATCGCCTGGGCAAGCCCGAGAGCCTCGCAAAGACGTGCCTCGTGCGTACGCCCGCGCGCCGCTTGAAGGGACCCGCCTGGGCTGGTTTTACGGCGTGCGCCGGCGTTGAAATAAGGGCCGGCCACGAGGGTCCGCGTGCGCGTCTCGATAATTTTGTCGTGAGCCGCCATTGTGGCCAACTTTCAGGGCTAATTTTATACTGTTCGCATAAGCTTCGATGCCGGATCTCCCGATGATTAGATCAAAATCTCCCGATTGCATATTCAGGATATGCTTGCCAAATCAATCGTTCAATGAACCGGTTCCAGGATTTGTGAAATAAATCCTAAAGCCCGCTGTGCCCGGCTTCATCGCCAGGCTCGAACATTTGAATTGGCTGCCCAGGCATGATCGTCGATATAGCGTGCTTATAGACAAGCTGGGAATGCCCGTCGCGGCGCAGCAGGACGCAGAAATTATCGAACCAGGTGACGACACCTTGCAGCTTGACGCCGTTGACCAGGAAGATCGTGAGAGGAACCTTGTTCTTACGGACAAAATTGAGAAAAGTGTCCTGGAGATTTTGTGGCCGCTCTGATCCCATATCTCAGAATCCTGTTATGTTCTTGGCGCCGTGCCCAGCGCATATCGATCATTAAAAAACCAACGGTGCCGTTCGGCTGCCGGTGCCTCAAGGACCAGTGCTCTCTCTAGCGCTCTATATAAGGAGTGCAGGTCCCTCGACACGAACTCTTTCTTTTGGGGCTCTTTGTAGCTTTGGAAACAAGCTCGCCAAACACCACCCAGTTAAGAATGACCTTCCCATGACGATTAAAAAGGCCGCAATTCCCCATTCCCGGCACCCGATCATATGAGACGAATATGCAGCGCCGCAAGCCCCGCCTTAATCATTGTCATCAAGATTTAAAAACTCGAAGGATCCTGCACCAAGCTACGAGGAGCGCGCCGCAGTGTCATGAAAAATCGCGCGTAATTTCGATGCGACCTGTCCAGGAGCGCCCGTGCCGATTTGCCTACCATCGATGCATACAACCGGCATGATGAGGGTCGTCGCTCCGGTAATGAAGGCCTCCCGCGCGGCGAAAGCCTCTTCGAGGCTGAATTTTCTTTCTTCTAGCTTCAACCCCTGCGCCGCGATGATTTCGATCAGCGTCGTCCTTGTGATGCCGCGCAGGATGGAATGATCGAGCTGGTGCGTGACAATCGTTCCAGCTTCGCTGACGATCCACGCATTCGATGCCGTCCCTTCGGTGACCATGCCCCCGGAATCGATAAGCCAAGCTTCATAGGCGCCGCGCTCCCGCGCGAGCTGGCGCGCAAGAACGTTGGGCAGCAGGGAGATCGTCTTGATATCGACCCTTTTCCAACGCAGGTCGGGGGTGGTGATGACGCTTATGCCCTTGCGCGCTTTAATCTCGTTTTTTTCGGGATCGACATGGCGCGCCGTCACGACCAGGCTCGGACTCACCGACTTTGGTGGAAAGACATGATCGCGCGGCGCCACGCCGCGTGTCACCTGTACATAGATGAAGCCATTCACGATCCTATTCCTGGCCATGACTTCGCGGACCACCACGGCGAGAGCCCCAGTCCGCAGAGGTGCGGCGATTTGCAATTCGGTGAGCGAATAGGCGAGCCGCTCAAAATGGCGTTTCTCGTCAATGAGGGCGCCACGAAAGATTTCGCAGACTTCATAGACTCCATCGGCGAATTGGTAGCCGCGGTCTTCGATGTGAACCATGGCATCGCGGTGCAAAACATACCGGCCGTTGGCATAAGCCACCCTGCTCATGCGCGCTCTCGCGATTTCCGAAGAGAAGAAAGACCCACGTTTCGATCAGACCCTGGGTTGTGGCCGCCATGAGGCATGACAAAGTCCGGCCATGTGAATTTATGAGAACGTCATGGATATGTGGCAGCGTCATGCCGGTTGCGCTGGCGCGCGTCAAGCCGCTTTCTCGTGACTTGCCCTATGCAATCCGCCGTGCGACCGCCCCTTTCCCCCGCCCTTGGCGGCGCGTGCCTTCATCGGCCGCAAACCCTCGGCGAGCCGATTGAAACATTATGAATTTTGGTGGTTCACGTCCGGCATTTTTCTGATTATGGTAGCGCTAAAAGAAGGTTCGTGCTTTCTGTAAGCGTGGCAAAAAGAACCTTGGGAGGGTAGAATGCAAACTTCGCGCGGGAAGTTGATAGCCAGCTTCGCGGCTGTGACGTTTGTGGCCGCGTTCGCTGTGTTGGGGGTAGCATTCAATTCCTCCGATACTTCCCTGCCGTTGGCCCCCAGTGCTCAGGCGCCTATCGCTCAAGTGCCTGTTGCTCCGGCACCTGTTACATCCGATAAACCGGCGTCGGCGAAAACCGCCCTGCCCCTTGGCATTTTGCCGCAGCTTTACGCCCTGGCCGTGGCGCCAGGCCACGAGCCGGCAGCGCAACTTGTTGCGCTTGGCAAAAAATTGTTCAACGACAAGCGGCTTTCGGCCGACGATACGGTTGCCTGCGCGACCTGCCACGATCCCACCAAGGGATTTACCGATCATCGCGGCAACAGCGCGACATCCGCGGGCGTCCAAGACCAGCACGGCCAGCGCAATGCCCCAACTGTCTTGAACGCAATGTTTCAGGCATCGCAATTCTGGGATGGCCGCGCGCCAGAGCTCGAGGATCAGGCCAAGTTGCCGATTCTCAATCCGGTTGAAATGGGCCAAAAAACACCAGACGATGTCGTTGCCAAGGTCGCCAAGATCCCGGAATATTCGGACGCGTTCAAATCGCTCTTGGGGCGTGATCCTACTTACGAGGATATCGCTTCCGCGATCGCTGCTTTCGAACGGACGCAATATTCCGGCAACGCGCCGTTTGATCGCTTCCTAGCGGGGGATCCGCAGGCCGTCAGCGAATCGGCCAAACGCGGTTGGGCTCTGTTCCAAGGCAAGGGGCGTTGCAGCTCCTGCCACGCATTCAACGCGGTCTCGCCGCTTTTCTCCGACCAAAAATTTCACAATATCGGGATCGCCGCGCACAAGCAAAACTTCGCCGAGCTGGCCCGCAAGGCGCTTGCTATCCTCAGGACTGGCGATACGAAGCAGATCGACGAGCTCGCCTTGCAGACGTCCTATTCTGAACTCGGCCGCTTCCTGGTGACCAAAAACCCGGCCGATATTGGCGCCTTCAAGAGCGAGACTCTCCGCAATATCGGAGTGACCGCGCCCTATATGCACGATGGTTCCCTCGCGACCCTTTGGGATGTGATGGACCATTACAATAAGGGCGGCGTTCCAAATCCCTATCTCGACGGCGGGATGCAGCGCCTCGCGCTGAGCGAAGCCGAAATCGATGATCTCGTTGCTTTCCTCTTCACACTCACGGACGACCGTTTCGCCGATTTCAACCAAGCGGAGATGGCCCGGCAAACGGCACTCAAGACCAACCGGCCGCAGCGCGAAACCGAAATCGCCGAAGGCAGGAAGGGGGACTTGGGAGATATTGGGGTAAGCCCTGATCTGCGCAATCCGGCGTCGATTGGCGCCTACTAAAGCAGGATCTTCAAACCGGGATTTCCCCAAGTGGCCGCACGGTAAAAACAAAAGAGAGAGGGCGAAAATGTTTCAGGTGAAACAATTTCGCCGGGGAGCAAAGCCATGGCGCACAAGAGCATCGAGACCAAGCATTACGAGGAACGCGCCTCATTTTTCGACGACCTTACGCGGATGGGGCAGCTTTCCCGGCGCGGGTTTCTCCATATCGCTGGTGTTTCGGCCGGCATCGCCGCCGCGAAGGGACTGATTGTTCCGCAAAGTTTTCAGCTCATCGAAATCGCGCAAGCGGCGGAGACCGCCACGCCCGCTTTCACCATCGCCTATGTTTCCGACACGCATCTTTACACGCGCAATGTGAACGACCGTTTCATAAGGTCCGCCGTGAAAGCGGTTGAAGATGTCAATGCACTCGACCCGCAGCCTGACTTTGTGCTCTTCGGCGGCGATCTGGCTCAGCTCGGCCGCCGGGAGGAACTCGATCTCGGCGCTCAAATTTTGAAGGATCTCAAGGCCCCAGTGAAGATGATGGTCGGTGAGCACGACTGGTTCCTCGACATGGGCGAACATTGGCAGGCCTTGTTCGGCCCCCCCCAATACTCCTTCGACCACAAGGGCGTGCATTTCGTGACCTTGATGAGCGTCCAGGAAAAGGATTTTTGGACCGCGCGCGGCATGACTCCGGAGGAGCGGATGCATACGGTGGCCGGGCTCGACAACGGCATCCAGTCGCGATTCGAGGTCGGGCCGGACGGGCGCCAATGGCTGCAGAACGATCTCGCGGGAGTGGACAAAGCGACGCCCATCGTCATCTTCTCCCACTCACCGCTTTACAAATATTACCGCAATTGGAATTTTTGGACCGAAGACGCCGACGAAGTTCAGGCGATTCTTTCCAAATTCGATACGGTGTCCGTCATTCACGGCCACACCCATCAGCTTCTCCTGAACCACATCGGCAATATCGACTTCTATGGGCTGCTGTCGACCGCCTGGCCCTGGCCCTACGCCCCCGAGGGATTGCCGAAGCTCACCGTGCAGATGAACCGCGCGGATCCCTTCAATGCTTTTGACGGCTGCGGTGACGGCCAGCTCAACGTGCTGGCCTCGGGCATGATCGATAAGGTCTATAATCTTTGGAACCGCAATCCCGTGACTGTGCGGGCAAGCTATCTTTCGTCGAGCGGCGCCAAGGATCGGCCGCCCGCGACGACGCTTTCCAGCTATTGAGGAAGACGATCATGCGCCCTTCCCAACTCGCTCTCGCTCTCTGCCTTGCTGCGGGGCCCGCCTTGGCCGGAAACGATCCGCCGCGCCATCAGCTGCCTGTTTCCCCGGACGGTAATTTGGTTGTCGGTCTTTGCGATGGCGAGACCTCGATCGAGGTCAAGGGCGTCAAGCCCGGCGATCAATTGACGCGCGAGCAGGGCCAGGCAATCGCCGATACGCTCATGAAGGAATGGCGGAGCAAGCATCCCGATGCCGAATGGGTTGTCGCGGCGGCGGAACCACCTGCCCCGGGGCAGTTGCCCGGCGTCAAGGCGCTTGGCCAAGATCAGTTCCAGACCTACGGCGCCTTTACCGAGCGCGACCAGCAAATCTGGAAAGAGTCGACCGATCGTCTCGTGGCGGAAGGCAAGCGCATTTTTCATGACGACAAGGCGCTTGGCGGCACCAACGCCGTCTCCTGCGACATGTGCCATCCGGACGGTTCCAATACTCATCCTGAGACCTATCCCAAGTTCCAGGTGCAGCTCGGTCGCGTCGCCCTGCTTCGCGACATGATCAATTGGTGCATCGAGAATCCTGTCCGGGGCAAGCCCTTCGCGGACGACGATCCGAGGCTTAAAGCTCTCGAGGCCTACATCCTCGCGCAACGGAAGGGCGTTGCGCTCGACTACGGGAAGCACTGATTTTTCGTCGTGCCATGGCGGCGCACGCAGCATTTCCATGATAGCCTGCCGAGCTCAATATGTGGCGATAAGCGGCACTCTGCCGGTGAACGGCCGCGGACGGAGGCATAGCTCCTTTCTGAAAAGTCCGCTTCTTCAGAAGATGAAGAATTGACCGTCGCGCCGACGACATTGAACGCGACCCAAGCCCGCCCGTTACGGCGGATGAAATCTTGCAACCCTTGGCTTTCGAGTTTTCGTCCGCCGAGGCATTTATAACAACCCTGCGGACCGGCGATCGCAAGGTGCGCCTTCAGGCAAAAAAAGCCCTCGTGGCGCTCGACCGGCTCACGGCCTGCGCCAACGCGGACTGGCGGGCGCGGGTCCGCTTCGATGGGGTGGGATTCTTCGGCTTTTCCTTTGGCGGCGCCACGGCGGCTGAGTCTAGCACCGTCGATCCGCGCGTCGCTGCAGCGGCAAATCTCGATGGCTGGTTGTTCGGCCGCGCGGCTGCCGGTGCGCTCGAAAAGCCTTACATGGTTATATTCACCGAGGATAATATCTTTCCAGAGTTGCGAAAGCTCCAGTCCTCCGATCCACGTGAGCGATATTGCGCGACGATGATGGAACGGGATTTGCGCGAGGAAGTACGGCTAGCGAATCGGCCAGGTGGCTTTGGTTTTCGCATTCGCAATTCCTATCATGAAAATCTTTCCGATCAGATCTTCAGCCGCCGCTTTTTCAAGACGTGGCTGCTCGTGAACTCCTATCGGATCAAATCGATACGCGATGCCTACCTGCTCGCATTTTTGACACTTATCTTCGCGGCATGCCCTCCCAACTGCTTACCCAGTCAGCCTCGCCTTTTCACGAAGTCGAAATCTTGAAGGCAAATGGATATTGGCTCGATGAAGCGGCCAGGAGTACGATTGAAGCCGTTTCCAGCCCGAATTGATCCCGCCGCCTCCTCTTGTTAGGGCTGACGGAAGAAGCCGTCGCACGCTTGCTGGATTTACGGCGGCCACTGAATGGCGGCCTCCGGGCTTCGGGCGTGTTCCTCGACGTACCCCGTCTCGAGTTTGCCGTAAGACAAACTCCAGAGCGCTCGCCCACCACATGGAATTGCGTGATCGAAAAGCAATCGCTCAAATTCGAATAGTTGGAGCATGTCCTCGAAAAAGTGGACATGCTCTAATGTCTCTAATGCGTGATGGCGCCGGTGGTATCCTCTTCGGAGGCAAGCGAAGCGAGCGGCTTCGCCTCCTCTTCCCAGACGATTGGCACCGGCTGGCGAACCAGGGCGTGAATCAAGACTTCTTCCATGCGGGAGACCGGCACGATTTCGAGCGTGTTCTTAACCGCATCTGGAATTTCAGCCAGATCCTTGGCGTTTTCCTCGGGAATCAAAATCTTTTTTAAGCCGCCGCGCAACGCAGCAAGCAATTTTTCCTTGAGCCCGCCGATTGGCAGAATTCTGCCCCGCAACGTGATCTCGCCGGTCATCGCGATATCGCGCCGGATCGGGATTCCGGTCATAATCGATACGATCGCGGTCGCCATGGCAACGCCCGCCGAGGGACCATCCTTGGGAGTAGCCCCTTCTGGAACATGCACATGGATGTCGCGCCGGTCGAACACCGGCGGCTCGATGCCGAAATCGACCGCGCGCGAGCGGACATAGGACGCCGCCGCCGAGATCGACTCCTTCATGACGTCGCGCAGATTTCCGGTCACGGTCATGCGCCCCTTGCCGGGCATCATCACGCCTTCGATCGTCAGCAATTCGCCGCCGGCCTCGGTCCACGCAAGGCCTGTCACGACTCCGACCTGATCCTCGGTTTCCGCCTCGCCGTAGCGGAATTTCGGCACGCCGAGAAAATCCGGGATATTTTCGCCGGTAATCGTGATCTGTTTCGCCTTGCCGGTCAAAATCTGCTTGACCGCCTTGCGCTCAAGTTTTGCAAGTTCGCGTTCAAGATTTCGCACCCCGGCCTCGCGGGTATAGCGCCGTATCAAGGTGATGAGACCACTATCGTCGATCGACCATTCCTTGGACGCAAGACCGTGCTTCTTGAGCCCGGCCGGGATCAAATGACGGCGCGCGATCTCGACCTTTTCATCCTCCGTGTAACCGGCGATCCGGATGATTTCCATGCGGTCCATTAGTGGCGCCGGTATATTCAACGTGTTGGCCGTCGTGACGAACATGACGTTCGACAAATCATAGTCGACTTCGAGATAGTGATCGTTGAAGCAATGATTCTGCTCCGGATCGAGAACCTCGAGCAAGGCGGATGACGGATCGCCGCGGAAGTCCATTCCCATCTTGTCGATTTCGTCGAGCAAAAAGAGCGGGTTCGAACTCTTCGCCTTGCGCATCGACTGGATGATCTTGCCCGGCATGGAACCGATATAGGTGCGCCTATGGCCACGGATTTCAGCTTCGTCGCGCACGCCGCCAAGCGACATGCGGACGAAATCGCGGCCCGTGGCCTTGGCGATCGACTTGCCAAGCGAGGTCTTGCCGACTCCAGGAGGACCGACAAGGCACAGGATGGGGCCGGTCAGCTTGTTCGCGCGGCTCTGGACCGCAAGATATTCGACAATGCGCTCCTTGACTTTCTCAAGACCAAAATGCTCGCTGTCGAGAACGTTCTCGGCGACGTTCAAGTCCTTCTTGATCTTGGAACGCTTGTTCCATGGAATCGATAAGAGCCAATCGAGATAATTGCGCACGACTGTTGCTTCCGCCGACATCGGCGACATCTGGCGCAATTTCTTTAATTCGGCCGTCGCCTTGTCGCGCGCCTCCTTGGACAGTTTGGTTGTCTTGATGCGTTCGTCGATCTCGGCAAGATCGTCCTTACCATCTTCGTCGCCGAGCTCCTTCTGAATGGCTTTCATCTGCTCGTTCAGATAGTATTCACGCTGGGTCTTCTCCATTTGGCGTTTGACGCGCGTGCGGATGCGCTTCTCGACCTGCAACACCGAAATCTCGCTCTCCATCAGTGTCAGGCACTTTTCGAATCGCTTGGCGATCGAGATGGTTTCGAGCACGGCCTGCTTTTCCGTTATCTTGACCGCGAGATGGGAGGCGATCGTGTCGGCGAGCTTGGAATAATCCTCGATTTGGGCAATTGCGGCCACGACCTCCGGCGAGATCTTCTTGTTGAGCTTGACATAGCCTTCGAATTCGGCGGCCACCGACCGGGCGAGCGCTTCCACCTCGACCTTGTCATAAGGCTCATCCGCAATTGCCTCGGCTCGGGCTTCATAAAAATCATCGGTGCGCGAATATCCTTGCACCTTGGCGCGTACCTGGCCCTCGACCAAAACCTTGACCGTACCGTCCGGAAGCTTCAGAAGCTGCAAAACCGAAGCGAGCGTGCCCGTTGTGAAAATCGCTTCCGTCGCCGGATCGTCGTCGGCGGCCGTCATCTGCGTGGCGAGAAGAATGAGCGAGTCGGCTTTCATGACTTCTTCGAGAGCGCGAATCGATTTTTCGCGGCCGACGAAAAGCGGCACGATCATATGCGGGAAAACCACGATATCGCGCAGCGGCAGGACCGGATAGTTTTCTACCGTGCCGGGGCGTGCAGGCTCGCGCGTTTGGGTCATTTCAGCATCCTATTCGGGTAATCCATGCCGGAGAGATGGCGGCGAAGGAGCGCAGTTTCAAGAAGGCCTCGACCGAGGCGCCGTTGGACGCGGCGTCTCGAAGCTGGCGCGGAACTCAAGCGCTCACGCCGCTTTTTTCATTGCGTTCGGCATATATATAGAGAGGACGCGACTTTCCCTCAACGACGTCGGGGCCAATGACGACCTGTTCGACGCTCTCAAGGCCCGGAAGCTCAAACATCGTATCGAGCAAGATGCCTTCCATGATCGAGCGCAAACCACGCGCGCCGGTGCGCCTGTCGATGGCTTTTTTGGCGACGACGTTCAGGGCCTCGTCCTGGAATGTGAGTTCCGTGTTTTCCATTTCGAAGAGGCGCTGATATTGCTTGACCAGCGCATTCTTCGGCTCGGTCAGGATTTTCTTCAGGGCGTCTTCATCGAGATCGTCGAGTGTCGCGATGACCGGCAATCTGCCGACAAATTCCGGGATCAGTCCAAACTTCAGCAAATCCTCCGGTTCGACTCTTCGGAGAACCTCGCCGGTTCTGCGGTCGTCTGGCGACTGGACAGTCGCGCCAAATCCGATCGACGTGCTCTTGCCGCGTGTCGAGATGATTTTTTCGAGGCCGGCGAAGGCGCCGCCGCAAATAAACAAAATATTGGTCGTATCGACCTGCAAAAATTCTTGCTGCGGGTGCTTGCGTCCGCCCTGCGGCGGCACCGATGCGACAGTGCCTTCCATGATTTTCAAGAGTGCCTGCTGGACGCCCTCGCCCGACACATCGCGAGTGATCGATGGATTGTCGGATTTGCGCGAAATCTTGTCGATTTCGTCGATATAGACGATCCCGCGCTGCGCCCGCTCGACATTATAGTCGGAGGCCTGAAGAAGCTTCAAAATGATATTTTCGACATCCTCGCCGACATACCCGGCCTCGGTCAGCGTCGTGGCGTCGGCCATCGTGAAGGGCACGTCGAGAATTCGCGCCAAGGTCTGCGCGAGCAAGGTCTTGCCCGAACCGGTGGGCCCGATCAACAGAATATTCGATTTGGCAAGCTCGACATCATTGTGCTTGGCGGCATGATTGAGGCGCTTGTAATGATTGTGGACGGCGACCGACAACACCCGCTTGGCTTGCGGCTGCCCGATGACATAATCGTCCAGAACCTTGCAGATTTCCTTGGGGGTCGGAACGCCGTCGCGGCTTTTGACCAGCGAGGACTTGTTCTCCTCGCGGATGATATCCATGCAAAGTTCGACGCATTCATCGCAGATAAAAACCGTCGGTCCCGCGATGAGCTTGCGCACCTCGTGCTGGCTCTTGCCGCAAAACGAGCAATAAAGGGTGTTTTTCGAGTCGCTGCCGCCGACCTTGGTCATCAAACGTCTCCGTACCGGCCGGAGTCATGTGCGAACTCCGGTCACGCTATGTGAAAGGCGGCGGACGGTGATAGCTCGCCCACCGGCTGGCGGATCAGCACACGAACCAGCCCAGTTTACTTCTAGCCCAGACTCTCCCACCCGTTATACTCGGCACCGCCGAAACTTTTGAAAACCCGTCTTGTTCTTGCCACGACACCCGCATCATATCCATGCAACGTTTTCCATCAACCTAAATGCTATTTCTTTCTATTTGTTGCGACAAATCGCACATGGAGATGGAGTGGATTACACGGGCGATTCACGCGAAATTCCTGTATAAGCAATATTTATACCAAACAATCAATATTCCTTGTGTCCCGCCTGCATGCCCCGCCTCCAAGGTTGCCGTTCCGCTCAGCATCCAGCGGCAGCCGGACGCCTGCCGCCGCCGGGCACTCCCCTCCAGGAAGGGAGACCGCGTCACCCTTATCGATAAGCCGCGAACATTAATAAAAAAACATGGATTAATCCCAAAAGCCCTATTTGATCTCCGCCAGCGGCAATTCTTCCGGACGCTTAACGATGACATGGTCGACGATACCGAATTCTTTCGATTCATCGGCCGACATGAAGTGATCGCGATCCAAGGTTTTTTCGATCGAGTCATAATCCCGCCCGGTATGCTGGGCGTAAATATCGTTCAGCCGCTTCTTGACCTTCATAATATCTTCGGCGTGACGAACAATATCCGAAGCTTGACCTTGGAAGCCGCCGGACGGCTGATGGACCATGATTCGCGCATTCGGCAGCGCGTAGCGGGCGTTCGCCTCTCCAGCGCAAAGCAGAAGCGACCCCATGGAGGCGGCCTGCCCGACGCAAAGCGTCGAGACCTTGGGCTTAATGAACTGCATCGTATCGTAGATCGCAAGGCCCGCCGTCACCACGCCGCCCGGCGAATTGATGTACATCGAAATTTCCTTCTTCGGATTTTCCGCTTCGAGGAACAGCAATTCGGCGATGATCACCGAAGCCATGTGATCCTCGATCGGGCCCGTCAGAAAAATGATCCGCTCGCGCAAAAGCCTTGAATAAATGTCGAACCCGCGCTCGCCGCGGCTCGTATTCTCGATGACCTGAGGAATAAGGTAGTTGTCGTAGATTTCAATTGGACTGCGATCACGCATGGCGGAGTCTTCCCTGAAGAAAATGAACTTGTCCGAACGGCAAGAAGACCTGCCGAACCGGCAAGCATAGCATCAAACATAGCATATTGACGCAGAGAGACGAAAAACCTTCGTCCCGGCATTCCTGCCGTCCCGAATCACTCGGGCATGGCCTCGCTGATTGTCTCGTTTGCGTCTTCGCCATTCGCCTTGAAAAGTTCGTCCTTCGAAATCTTTTTGTCGGATAGCTTAACTTGGGAAATGACGTAATCGACGACTTTTTCCTCGAAAAGGGGGGCCCGGATCTCAGCTAGGGCGCTTGGATTTTTCCGGTAATACTCCCACACGGTCTTTTCCTGGCCGGGAAAGGCGCGGGCCCGCTGAGCCAGAGCTTGGCTGACCTCCTCGTCGGAAACCTTGATCTCAGCCTTTTGCCCGATTTCGGCCAAAAGGAGGCCAAGCCGCACCCGGCGTTCGGCTATCTTCAGGTAGTCCGCCCGCGCCGCCGCCTCGGTCGTGTTGTCATCTTCGTAGCTGCGCCCGCTCCGCTTTTGCTCGGCCTCCACCGTGCGCCATACCGCGTCGAATTCTTGGGCCACCATCCCTTCCGGCACGTCGAACACATATTTTTTGTCGAGCGCGTCGAGAAGATCGCGCTTCCATTTTCCGCGCGAGGCCGCCAGATGATCGCGCTCGACATTCTCGCGGATCTTGTCCTTGAGCTGGCCGAGATCCTCGAAGCCAAAGCCCTTGGCGAATTCATCGCCGATTTCGACCTCGGCGGGGGCCGCCGCACCCTTGAGCGTAATGTCGAAGGTAGCTGCCTTGCCGGCGAGCTTGGCAGCGCTGTAATTCTCCGGAAGGGTCACCGCAATTGTCCGGCTTTCGCCCGACTTCATCCCTTCGATTTGCTCTTCGAAGCCTGGAATGAAACGGTTCGAGCCGAGGACAACGTCAACATTTTCGCCAGAACCGCCCTCAAAAGGCTCGCCATCTATTTTTCCAACAAAATCCAAGGTAGCCTTATCGCCTTTTTCGGCGGCGGCCTCGTCTCCCTTAGGTGTATAGGTGCGATTTTGCTCCGCGAGCCTGGTCAAGACCTGGTCGACGTCGGCGCCGGACACGTCGGCAATGAGCCGTTCGATTTCAATATCCTCGAAGCCGCCAACCTCGATCTTCGGCAACACTTCGAGCGCGACGGTAAAGGCGAAATCGGCTCGCGCTTCGAAAGCCTTCTCGATTTCTTCAGCATCCCTGGGAAAATCGATTTTGGGGTCCATGGCGAGCCGCAATTGATTGTCCTCGACGATCTTGCGGTTGGCCTCGTTGACGGCGTCCTGGACGACTTCGGCCATGATCGAACGGCCGTATAGACGCTTGAGGTGCGAAACAGGGACCTTGCCTGGACGGAATCCGGGGATGCGCGCCTTGGCCTGGACCTCGGCGAGCTGGCCTTCGACGCGTTCGGCTATGTCAGCGGCGGCAAGCACCACTTTGAATTCGCGCCTAAGGCCTTGCGCATTTGTTTGCGTGACTTCCATTTGAAAAAAACCTTGCCCCTTCGCTCTTCTACCTGAAACTCATTCCACCTAACACATGGCCGGTCCGTCAAATATGGCTATTGCGCCTCACCATGGCCATCGTCTCACGCGGATGCTGCAGCGCACCGGTCAAGATTTGGTGCGGGCGGAGGGACTCGAACCCCCACGATTTTCACCACCGGAACCTAAATCCGGCGCGTCTACCAGTTCCGCCACGCCCGCCGGCGCCTCGCTATTCACGGCGCAGACCCGGGCGCCTCCGGCTCTATAGCAACGGCGATGGCCGCGCGCAGCAAAAAACTCCGTGCCGGGGAGATAGACGGACGAAACGATGCTGTGCTAGATTTGTGACGGCGGTTGCGGATTACAAGCCAGAAGCGCGACAGAACGCAAGGAGCCGCCCGGCATGCCATTTGGATCGGGCTACAATGCGCTGGTGATTGCTCCGCCCGCGGCTCTCTTCGCGGGAGCCCTGCTCACTGGATTTATCCTCGATTGGGTTCACCCAATAAGCTTTATGCCGGAGGCATTTACGCTGCCGGCCGGCTTTGCCTTAATCTTTGTCGCGGTCAACCTCAAGGCTTTTGCGGCAAGGGAGATGATCAGGATCAAAACGACACTTTCCCTGCAAAAGCCGGCGACCGACCTCGCCACGGAAGGCGTCTTTCGGTGGAGCCGCAACCCGATCTATCTCGGCATGGTTTTGCTTTGTGGCGGTGTCGCGGTTTTCGTCAACTCCTTGTGGTTCCTTCTTGCCACCGTCGCTCTTGCGGTGGTCCTTCAAATAGGCGTCATCATACCGGAAGAAGCCTATCTCGAACGACGATTCGGCAAAAGATATTTGGACTACAAAGCCAGCGTCCGGCGCTGGATTTGAATTGTTAGCTCCCTACATGGTGCGAGATATCGCGATATAACGCGGACAGACCATGCAAGATAAACCGTCCGCCGGACCCGGCGTCATCGCCCTGCCCCCCTTGATTTTGGCGGCGGCGATCGCGGCCGGATTGATCTTACATTTTTTCTGGCCAGCGAAATTCTTGCCCCGCGCCTTGGCCGTGCCACTTGGCATTCTTATCGTCCTCGGCGCCGTCGCCATCGCTGCCTTGGCCGTGCTCGAACCGGAAGAAGCCTATCTCGAACGGCACTTCGGCGAGGAATATTTGCGCTACAAAGCCAAGGTCCGGCGCTGGATTTAGGGCACGATCTCATAAGATCGTGCCCCGCCTTCCTCGATGCAAAAGCCTGGCACCACCGTCAGCATCAAAGCGCGTTTTTCGATGGCCGCGAATATCTCCCTGTCGGCGCCAGAAAGCCAGATCTGCCCGTCCAACGTTTCCAGCACGTCAAAGAGAGCGTCGCGCCGGAGCGGATCGAAATGCGCGGCAATCTCGTCGAGGAGGACCAGCGGCGGCAATCCGCTCATCACTGAGACGAGACGCGCATGCGCCAGAACCAGCCCGACGAGGAGCGCTTTTTGCTCTCCGGTCGAAGCCTGCGCCGCCGGGGCTTGTTTCGGGCCATGCAGCACGCAAAGATCGCTCGCCTGAGGGCCGATGAGGGTCCGCCTGGCCGCGGCGTCGCGGGACCGGTTGGCGCGCAAAATGCCACGATAAATATCTTCGGCTTCGAGCGCCGGGCAGTTCCCCACCAAATTCTCGACATCGCCTTGGACAGTGAGATCCGCCCATGGAAACGGCGAATCCTTGTCCCGCGTCTTCAGAATAAGAGCCGAAAGGCGCGCCACGGACTCGATTCGCGCGGCGGCTATGGCGATCGCGAGTCCGGCGGCTTCTTCCTCGATTGCGTCGAGCCAGCCGCGGTCGGCGCGAGATCCCTCCTCCAGCAGCCGGTTGCGGCCGCGCAACGCGCGTTCAAACGCGCTCACCCGGGCCCCGTGATCCGCGTCGACGGAGAGCACAAGCCGGTCGAGGAACCGCCGCCGGTCACCCGCCGATCCAGCAAAGAGCCCATCCATCGCGGGTGTCAGCCAGACCACGCGGACATGATCGCAAAAGGCGCGTATGGATGGGGCGGGTTCACGGTCGATCCGGTATTTGCGGCGCATCGGCGCGTCCGTTTGCGGCTCGATGCCGGTTCCAAGCTGGACGCCGCCCATCCGCGTTTCGACTTCTGCCGAGACTGCGAAGCCGCCGCCTCCGCCATTTCGCGCAAAATCACCAAGCTCGGCCCAGCGCAGCCCGCGTCCCGGTGCAAGCAGCGACAGGGCTTCGAGCAAATTGGTCTTGCCAGCCCCGTTCTCGCCGGTCAGCACGACAAGGCGCGCATCAATGGGAAGATCGAGCGAGGCGTAGGAGCGAAAATCGGTCAGCGCGAGCCGCCGCACGCCCATTTGGGCGAAAGCCTTGCTGGCGTCGCGCTTGGGCCGCGCTGGCGCCTCGGCGGACATTTCGTTCATTGCCGAAAGCACTCCCGTGGACTATGCAAGGCGTCCCTATATTCCCGTGAAATAAGGCTGGTTCCGGCGCTCCCAATCGCCGGTGTCCCGGGTTCGGCACCTGGCCATCAAGCGATGCCGCTCGCGCCGAATCGTCTTTGGATGATACTTCTTATCGCAAGCAAACAGATAGCGCTTCAAGCTGAAAGAGGAAGAAAGTGATCATCGAGTCAATCAAACATAGTGGACAGGAAAGCATGAGCAAAACCGCCCGGTTTCTCGGCATGAAACAGCAAGGCCAAAAGATCGCTGTCCTGACCGGCTATGACGCGCCGACTGCCAAGGCCGAGGAAGACAGCGGCGTCGACATCATTCTCGTCGGCGACAGCGTGGGGACCAACATGCTTGGCTACGCCAGCGAGCGGGATGTGACCCTCGCCGACATGTGCCATCATGTTGGCGCCGTGCGCCGCGGTGCGCCCAAAACCACCATTATCGCCGATCTGCCCTTTCGCAGCTATGACACGCCCGAGATCGCGCTGGCGAGTTCCCGCAAGCTGATCGTGGCTGGAGCCGACATCGTCAAATTCGAAGGCCCGCGGCCCGAGATCGTCGAAGCCCTTGCAGGGGCCTCGATCGCGGTCTGCTGTCACTTGGGGCTCCTGCCGCAGCACCATGACGACAAACGCCTCAAGGGACGCAAGGCCAAGGAAGCGATGCGGCTGCTCCACGACGCCATAGCCCTCGACGCAGCCGGAATGGCACTGCTCGTTCTCGAACTGGTGCCCGAGGAGGTCGCCGAGCGCGTGACAAAATCGGTCAAAGCGCCGACCATTGGAATCGGCGCCGGACGCAAAACCGATGGGCAGGTGCTTGTCATTTCCGACGTGCTCGGCTACGGCGAAGCGAATTTCCAGCACAACCAGCGCTACGAGGACATCGGCCGGCTCATGCGGGAAGCGGCAAAAGCCTATGTCGGTGACGTCCGCTCCAAGAATTTTCCGGCGGAGGAAAATGTGTTTTCCATGGACAGGGACGAACTCGCGATCTTTCTGAAGGAAAAAGCGTAAACCTTCCTACCCGCCGAGCTTTGCCTTCACCAGCGCGCTGGCCCTGCCGAAATCCATGCGGCCCGCATATTTCCCCTTGAGCGCGCCGACCACGCGTCCCATATCCTTGATCGAGGCGGCGCCAGTCTCGGCGATAGCGGCGGCGATCGCCTGCTCCACTTCCGCCTCGCTCATTTGACTTGGCAGAAAACTTTGGATAATGGCGATTTCCTCGCTTTCCTGCGTTGCGAGATCAGCCCGGCCCGCCTTTTCGTAGATCTCTAAAGATTCTTTCCGGCTTTTCACCATCTTCTGGAGAAGCGCCAAAATGTCCTCGCCGGACACGGCTTTCCCCTGCCCGCGCGCCTCGATATCCTTGTCCTTGAGCGCGGCCATGATCATGCGAATCGTATCGACACGGCGCTTTTCGCCAGCCTTCATCGCCGCCTTGAGCTCGCTCGAAAATTTTTCGCGCATATATAACTCCTTGCCTATAGACGGGATTTGACGGCGCTGGCCGGCTGCTTTATCGCACTGCAAGAGTTGGATTTAAAGTGAGCATGACACAGGAGCAAGGGCACACTCTTCCCTTTTGGCGGGAGCCGCGTCCGACCGCGCTTCTCGTTTTGGCCAATGGCATGATTCTGGAAGGGGCCGGCTTCGGCGCCACAGGCGCGGCGGTTGGCGAAGTCTGTTTCAACACGGCGATGACCGGTTATCAGGAGATCCTCACCGATCCTTCCTATACGGGCCAGATCATTACCTTCACCTTTCCGCATATCGGCAACGTCGGCACCAATGACGAGGATATCGAGACAAGCAATCTCGCGGCGAGCGCCGGAGTGCGCGGTGCCGTCGTTCACGCGCCGGTCACGGCGCCGTCCAATCACCGGGCCCAGGGCGATTTCAATGCGTGGCTCAAGGAGCGTGGCATCATCGGTCTTTGCGGCGTCGATACGCGCGCGCTGACGTCGCTCATTCGCGAAAACGGCATGCCGAACGCGGTCATCGCCCATTCGCCCAATGGCGAATTCGACATCGGCGCCTTGCGGACAATGGCGCAGCAATGGCCGGGTCTCGAAGGCATGGATCTCGTGCCCGCCGTCACCGCCGCGCAACGCTATGCCTGGACGCAAGCGGCATGGAGACCCGGGGAGGGATTTCGCACCGGCACTGCGGGGACATATAAGGTCGTCGCCATCGACTATGGGATCAAACGCAACATCCTGCGGCTTCTGACGGAGGCCGGCTGCGCGGTCACCGTGGTGCCGGCGGAGACTTCGGCGGACGCCATCCTCGCGATGCGGCCGGATGGCGTTTTCCTTTCGAACGGCCCTGGCGATCCGGCCGAGACCGGGAAATATGCGGTTTCCGTTATCAAGGATCTCATCGAGCGCAACGTGCCGACTTTCGGCATATGTCTTGGCCATCAGATGCTGGCGCTTGCGATCGGCGCGAAAACATTAAAAATGCACCAGGGCCATCATGGCGCCAATCATCCGGTACAGGACTTCACGACTGGCAAGGTCGAGATCGTGTCGATGAATCATGGCTTTTCGGTCGATACGACGAGTCTGCCCGCCAATGCGCGGGAAACCCATAGATCGCTTTTCGACGGTTCGAATTGCGGTCTCGAATTAACCGATCGCCCCGCTTTTTCGGTGCAGCACCATCCCGAGGCGTCGCCTGGCCCGCGCGACAGCCATTATTTGTTCGCCCGCTTCGCCGGCCTAATGGAAAAAGCGAGGATCGCCGGGCCGAGGCCTGATTCACCAGGCTGCGGGTAGAGCTTGGCGTGCAACCCACTCCGATCCCTTGTGAATCGATCGGCCGCTGGCCTGTTTGGGGGATGCACGTTGAGTTGACTCATGTCATTTGTCGTCACCTTCTGATTTTTTAAAATTGCCCGGCCGGCCCGGAATAGGGGCTCCTATGTTCTCTCGGCATGCAATTACAATTGTATATGTGGAGACAAAAATGGGTGAAATCATTGCTTTCAAGCCGGTGAAGACGGCGCGCATCTGAGGCCGCCCTCAGAAGGCCCGGCTAAGATCGTCACATTCACTGGCGGCTGGCATGCGCCCATGAACGGTCGGGACAGTCAACGCCCCTCGGGTTTGGAAAAAGCGGCCTGGTACAAACGCTGCAGGAGCAAATTCTCCCGCTCCATTGGTCCGCTCTGGCCGTTGCTTACGGCATCCGTGCACGGCGCCAGGAATCGTCCAGGCGTAGTGTGCAGGTCACCAAATCGGAACGCCGATAGTCTACGGCACACGACCGAATCCGAGCCTTCGTTAAACTAGCGCGGTCACGAGAGGTTCAAGTTTAGCGGCTTGTCACGAAGC
>VDMG01000267.1 GCA_006514895.1 Beijerinckiaceae bacterium | reverse complement strand
CCTACAACATACGCCGGATCAAGGCGTCCTGGAGCCACCGCAGCACGGCGTTTTTGTGAATACAACAACTCGGCGATCTCCTGCACCGAATATGGCCACGTCGCCTTGGGGCGCTTGCGCGTGATTTCCGTGCTGACCCGGCCGATCAAGGTCTTGTCTCGGCGCACGAGTGCCGTGGATACGTATGCGCGTTCCATTGTGCGTCCCTCCAGGCATTAGCCGAACGGGACCGCATCCATGCGCGAATATCCTCCACGCGCCACGCGGTCACTCGATCCGACAACTTGACGGGCGCAGGGAACGTCTTGGCCTTCACCTTGCGCCAGAGCGTTGCCGACGAGAACGGGATTGGCGAACGTAGCCGTTTACCGGGAGGTCGCCGACGGGGAACGTAGTTTTTGCCATGTCGCGGCACCTTGTGAAGTGGGTTGAAGCGACATGGATCGAATATGAGGCGGCGTAGCAGTTGGCCGAATTCGGAATCGCTGTTTCCGAATTCGGCGCAACATTCCTATTTCATGCGGGTTTCCAACGCATCGGGGATTTCCTTGAGCACCTTGTCGATGGTGTCGTCATCAATCGGTGCACCGACAAGTTCAGCTGCGCTCCTAATGCGCTGCGCCGCACCTCGCGCTTTGTAGTCGATACCGGCATGGGCGCAAAGCGCCGCGATGATTGTCAACAACGTCCGCCGTTGCCTTGTGTGGAGGGGCCTATCTACTTTTGCCGGTTGCCCAGATCGTAATAGCGCCAACTGGCCTTCCAGTCGGTGGATTTCAGCAATCTTTGCCTTCAGTGACGCCTGTACCTCGACGAGTTCTTGGGCCTCATTCAGCATTCCATACTTCGCCCTGGATCTTTGCACTTCGATAAGCCTAAGTTCCGCGTTGCCGCTCATACACGCGTTGCGAAGGAAGGCCACTTCGTCGCAGATCAGATTGGAAATCGTTGCTTCGGTGTCCTCCCAATCTACCATGTGATCGCCCGGGCGAGGCCCCATTCGTCCATCCATTCGACTAGGTGGTCGTAAGAGACATGGGTTTTTTCGGGGATCAGCCGATCATCGAGGTCTCGCCGTATTGCTGATGCTTTCAGCCTGCCGCTATCGATCGCCGACGACAGCCGCGCCTCGAACGCCGTGATGGCGTCCGCCAGAGCTGGTTTCAGCCATGGTGCGCAAGCGCTTCCGTCGAAATCTTCAGGCTCGTTGACGCCCTCAATCTCACCGGAAAACCACATGTCCACCACCACAAGTTCGGCGGCTTCCTTGATGTTCGGATTCGAGATACCAAAATGGGGAATGCGTACGAGGTCTCCATTGTCAGGAGTATTCTCGATTCTGGCTTGCAAATTGCTGACTACTGCTGTCCTATCTTGACCATTCTCCATACTTGCGTCCCTTCACGCCTTCCCTTGTTTCTGGAGCCGCGCCAGCCGGGGGAGGGGAACCCCCGGTTGTCGCCCCGTCGGGCTAGGCGCGGCAACCGTTCAAGCCGCTGTGGATCGTAGCGGAACCACGTTCTCCGCCTTTGGCATCCATTCTCGGCCAGCCTCGCAAGCTCGGATGAAATCCGCCCACAGTTCCAGCGCCGCCCACCGTTCGGTCATGTAGTCGTGCTGGTCATAGAGGGCGATCAAGCCGCCCAGCGTGTGATTTAGGCAGCGTTCCGCCACGATCACATGCACTCCTAGCGCGGCTAGGTGGCTGCGCGCCGTAGAGCGCAGATCGTGGGGAGTGAAGCGGCGCACCTTGGTTGCGGTTTTGTCTTCCTCATGGGCCTGTTCCAGCTTGCCACACAGCTTGTGCAGCATGGAATTCAGGGTGCGTTGCTCGAAATGTATTTCCCCGCCGTGATTCCGCCTGCGCCGCATTTGCCTCGCCGGTAGCACGAAGGGCGAGCCGCATGAAAAGGCGTGCAATTCCTTGAACCAGCCGACCGCCGCCGAAGACCGCGGCACAGTAAAACCCCGGCCGGTCTTGCTGTTGGCGTCAGGGATGAACCTTTCCGCGCGGTCGAAATTTACATGCGCCCCTTCCGCCCGCGTCAGTTCGCCTATGCGCGTGCAGGTCGCTAGCAGGATTTTCACGCTCAGAGCGTTTGCTCGCCGATGGAAGGCAGTGCTGGAAGAATTGCCCGCAGTTCGTTAGCGGTCAGCTTCAAGCGTTGCCGCTTGGGTTCCGGCTTGCCACAGATTGCGACGGAAATCCCGGCGCAGGGGTTCGCCGTCACCGCATGACGCGCCACGCCATGCTTGAAGATTTCCGATATGGCAGTAAAGACAAGCGCCGCGACGCTCTGGGAGCGTTGCCCTACGGCCTCGATCAGCGCCACCACATCGGCGGTCGTCACGTCGCGAGCCGCCAGACCGCCCAGCTTCGGAATGATGATGTCCTCGATATGATGGCGGCGTTGCTTGATCGTGTTCGCGGCGAGGGCTGGGAAAGCCCTTTCCATGTAGTCGGTCGCCAACTGGCGGAGGCTCTTTCCCGCCGCCCGCTCGGTGCTGGCTTTCTGTTTCTCACGGGCCACAACATATGGGACGTTGTGAGGCGTTGTGAAGTTAATTGATGCGAAAATACCAGTATTTTCTGGGAATTCTCTTGGTTTGTGTAGCAGCGTGAGACTTCCTGAAACGGCAATTAAGATTTCAGGTGACGATTTTCACAGCAAATATTCCTCGACTCGCGTGCTTAGAGCATTTTCAAGCGAGTGGATACCGGTTCGCGTCGAGAAAATGCGATTCCGCTGACTCTGAAAGCGCACTAGGCGCGCCGGTATGCCAAACGCTTGAGTGGCCGCTCTTGCATGAGACGCGGCAAGGTCCCATGCGTGAGAACGCCTTCCCGCATGAGCGCGCGACGCAAAGGGCCGATCGCCGAGAAAGCAAGCAAGCCGGCGCCGCGCAAAAAATCGACAGGGAAAAAATCTGAAAGCAGAGAGCGATTGAGGATGTCGACGCCATTCGTGCGTAAGAAAATGTCGCTCCGCCGGGCGTTCTCATAGGCTTTCAACGTCCGCGCGGAACCGATGTCCTGGCCAAGCGCCCGCGCGTCCTCCAAAACCTCGACGAGGGCGGCGCTGTCGCGCAGACTGAGGTTGAGGCCTTGCGCCGCCAGCGGCGGAAAGATATGCGCGGCCTCGCCAATGAGCACGACGCGATGGCCAAAGAGACGGTTGGCGCTCATCCCCGCCATGGGGAAAAAGCCGCCCGGACCCTCGACCTCGATCTTGCCCAAAAGAGAATCGACTTGGGTCTCGATCTCTTGGCTGAGCGAAGCCTGCGGCAACTCGCGCCGGCGCTGGGCCTCCTCGGCGGACATGAGCCATACGAGGCTCGACCGGTTTGGCCTATCGGGCGCCGCGCAAAGCGGAACCAGCGTGCAGGGGCCCGAGCGCGTGTGGAACTCCGTTGAGATATTCCGGTGCGGCTTGGCATGCGAAAGAAGAGACGTGAAGGCGATCTGCGGATAGGTCCAGCTACGTGTGCCGATCCCCGCCTTCGTCCGGAGGAGGGACTTGCGCCCGTCGGCGGCGGCGGCGAGCTTTGCCGTGACGCGATGCCCATCGGCGAGCGTGGCGTGGATGGCATCCGGCCCGAAATGGATATCGCCGATCATCCCCTCGTGAAGAATGAGGTTTTCGGTCGCCGAGGCGATGTCCGCAAGGCCTTCGACCAAGACATTGTTCTCGATATTTTCGCCGAAGGCGGCAAGGCCGATCTCGCTCGCCCCGAAGGACACCGAGGGCACCGGAAGCCGCGCCCCCGTGGCATCGATCATCGTGATCCTGGCCAGCGGCGCGGTCTTGCCGCGAAAACGCGGCCATACGCCAAGCGCTTTATAAAAGCGCAGCGAGGCCTCGAAAAGCGCAACGGTCCGCCCGTTGGCGCGGCCCTCGACATGGCCAACGCAGACTACGGAAAATCCCGCTTGCGCGAGAGCGATCGCGGCGGAGAGACCGGCGGCGCCGGCGCCGGCCACCAGAATGCCGGTTTCCGTTTCGGGAGTTTTGAGAGACATTGGGCCGCCTTTGTATGCCAATTTAGACCAGCGGGGCGTATTTGGCGAGTTTTCCGCGCGAAAAGTAATCGTGAGCGCCGCCATAAGCCGGACATTGCCGAAATTGGTGCGAAGTGTAAAAGTCCGACGCCATAAAGATAGCTCTTTAAAGATAGCTCTTTTTCCTGAAGGGTGAGCCCTGGCGAGTCGGTCCCGATTATCCGTGGAATATTGGCAAAGGTCCACATTAAAGCGTGCCCGCCAGCAGTCGAGGCTGAATGAGCGACTTTAATCTCTCTTTTGCCCCGCTCCTGCCCTGGCCCGTTTTGCTCGGGCTGGGGGTGATCGCGCTTGGGCTTGTTGGTTTGGGCTTTTATGCGCGCAAAAGCGGGATTTTTCTCCGCGCGCTTGGCCTTGGCTTGCTTTTATTGGCCATGACTGGCCCCTCCCTGGTGCGCGAGGAACGCAACCCATTGAAGGAAGTTGTCGCGGTTGTCGTCGACCAAAGCGGCAGTCAGACGATCGGCGAACGCCCCGCGCAGACCGAAAAGGCCCGCACTGAGCTTGAGAAAAACCTCAACGTGCTCGGCAATGTCGAAGTCCGCGTGATCGAGAGCGGCCGCGCGGAGAGCGAGGCTGATGGCACGCGGCTTTTCGCGGCGTTGAATGCCGGGCTCGCCGACGTGCCTCCGGACCGGGTCGGCGGCGTCTTAATGATTACCGACGGGGTCGTCGATGATATTCCGACGGACGCCGGCGCGCTCGGCTTCAAGGCGCCGCTGCATGCGCTCATCACCGGCCACGAAGGCGAGCGCGACCGGCGAATTGAGCTTTTGGAGGCGCCGCGTTTCGGCATCGTCGGCAAGGATCAAACGATCGAATTGCGGGTGCTCGATACAGCGGACAAAGGCGATCCCGTTGCGCTCAGGGTTCGCCGCGACGGCAACCCAATCGCGACCATCGCCGCGACGCCGGGAGAACGCATTCGCGTCCCCGTAAAAATTGAACACGGCGGCCCAAATGTCATCGAGATCGAGGTTGACGCCTTGCCGGACGAGTTGACCGCGATCAACAACAAGGCGGTGCTGACGATCGATGGCGTGCGCGACAAATTGAAGGTTCTTCTCGTTTCGGGGGAACCGCACGCGGGCGAGCGCATGTGGCGCAATCTTTTAAAGTCCGACGCCAACGTGGATCTTGTGCATTTCACGATTTTACGGCCGCCCGAAAAGCAGGATGGGACGCCGATCAACGAATTGTCGCTGATCGCCTTTCCGACCAGCGATCTTTTCGGCCGGAAGATCAAGGAATTCGACCTCATCGTCTTCGACCGCTATTCGAATCAGAGCGTTTTGCCGCTGATTTATTTCGACAACATCGTCCGCTATGTCCGCGAGGGCGGCGCACTGCTGCTCGCAGCCGGCCCCGATTTCGCCCGGCCCGAAGGGCTCTATTATTCGCCCTTGGGGCGGATCGCGCCGGCGCGCCCGGATGGGACTCTGACCGAATACGCCTTCCGTGCCGCGGTCACGGAGGATGGCGCCAAACATCCGGTGACTCGCGGCTTGCCGGGTGCCGATCAAAGCCCGCCAGCATGGAGCGAATGGTTCCGTCAGGTCAATGCCGAGGTTACGAACGGCACGAGTATTTTGTCCGGCGCCGCCGGAAAGCCGCTGCTTGTTCTCTCGCGCGAGGGCAAGGGCCGGGTAGCGCTGCTCCTCACCGATCAGATGTGGCTCTGGGCGCGCGGTTTTGAAGGCGGCGGCCCGCACCTCGACCTTTTGCGCAGGCTCGCGCACTGGCTGATGAAGGAGCCGGAATTGGAAGAGGAAGCGCTGCGCGCCAATGTGCGCGGGCAGACAATCGAAATCGAGCGGCAAAGCCTCAAGCCCGATATCCCGCCCGTCGTTGTCACCTCGCCTTCCGGCGCCGAGCAAAGCGTGAGTTTGACGCCGGCTGAGCCCGGCATTTCGCGGGCAGTCGTGACCGCTGCCGAGTTCGGCCTCTATCGCTTGAGCGACGGATATCTGTCAGTTCTCGCCAACGCCGGTCCGGAAAATCCACGCGAATTCCAGGAAGTCGTCTCGACGGAAAAGAAGCTCAAGCCCCTTGCGGAGGCGACGGGGGGCACCGTGCGCCGAATCGGCAATGCGGACAATAGTGACGTCTCCTTGCCGCGTCTCGTTGCGCTTGGGGAGAGCCCCGTCTATGGCGGCGCCGGTTATGCGGCGATCAAGCGGATCGGCGCCAGCGAAGTCAAGGGCGTAAGCGTGATGCCGCTCGCGATCGGCTTCCTGGGCCTCGCCGCACTATTGGGGAGCATTACGGCGGCTTGGGTTTTCGAGGGACGGGGGCGTAGCGCGAGGCGGGAGCGCTCCTGATCGATCTTTGGCGCTCGAATGATTTGGCGATGCGAATCTCGCATCGAAGTGCGGCGCCCCAAGCGAGCGAGCACTCACGCGAGCCTATCGCAAAGCCCGCCGCAACTTGCCCTTGACGCCTTCAAACGCCCCTTCGGCGAGTTCGCAATAGAGCAGCCTCTCCGGATCGACGGGCCCGGCGAAAACGAGCCTGTCCGGCGGCACCGGCAAAAAACCCATTTTGCCATAATAAGACATGTCGCCGACAAGCAGCACCAGCCGGTGACCTGCGGCCCGCGCGGCGTCGAGCGACTTCATGACCAGTTCCTCGCCGATTCCGCCGGAGCGAAACGGCGGATCGACCGTCAGCGGCCCAAACAGCAGCGCCGGCCGCTCGCCGCAGAAAATTGGCGTTACCCGGTTGGCGCCGACCAGCAAGGTGCCGACCCGCGCGACGAACGACAGGCTGTAGTCCGGCTCGACCCCTTCGCGCAGCCGGTAGGCCGAACGGGCGAACCGGCCCGGCCCAAACGCGCGCTCGTCGAGCTTTTCGATGGCCGCGAAATCGGCCGGCGTTTGCGGGCTGAGTGTAAGGGAAAGATCCGCCATCGGCTTGTTAAATTTGTAGTTATATGGCCGCAGGCTCAATCCAACGCCACGAAGCGAATCTCGCCCCACGTTGAGGGTTCGCGGATTCGAGCCTCTGGTTCGGGAGCTTATAGGCCAAGTGACGCCGCGTTGTCATTAGGCAGCAATATTTCTGAGGCGCTCGTAACGTCCAGCCCCGGGCAAGGCCCTGCGGCTCTTGATATTCGCGACGAAAATCAGCGGCACCTCTCGCGGAAGCGCGATAAAAATCTGCCGGCACTCGAATGGTTCGATCGCGCCTTGGCGCTCGATCCCGCCAATTTAGAGGCTTTGTCGAACCGTGGCCTCGCTTTGCAAGAACTCGGACGGACAGTGGACACGCTCGTATCGCGTTGCGGCTCGATCCTGCTTATCCGGAAGCCTTGCGCGTCGGCGGCGTTGTTCTAAGCGACCTCGGACGGTATGAGAGCGCCCTCAAATTTATCGATGAGGCGCTGCGGCTGCGGCCTTCTTTCATCGAAGCTTTGATCGATCGTGGCAATCTCCTCCAACGGCCGGGGCCGATATTCTGAACAATCGCGGCGCCGTCTTGCTTATGCTGGGGCGCCTGCCAGAGGCCGGCACGACCTCGCCAAGGCCTTGCGGATTGAACCTCGACTCCCGCAAGCTTGGTCGAATCGTGGCAAGCTTTTTCTAAAACTTCAACAGCCGGAAGCAGCCCTTGATGCTGTTGAGAAAGCCATGGCGCTTCGGCCTGGTTGTGTCGAGGCGCTCAGCGGGCGCGCCGTCGCGCTCAAATATTTGGGCCGGTTCGAGGCGGCTCTCGAGGGTTTCGACTCGGCCTTGGCGTGCGATCCCGCCTCGGCTCACGCCAACAACAACAAAGCGGCACTTCTGCTACTTCGCGGGGATTTCGAGCGAGGCCTCGAACTCTACGAATATCGCTGGATCCTTTCCGGGATGCCGAAGTATGCGCTCAATCATCCGGTCCCGGAGTGGCAAGGGGACGATCCGGACGGTTGCAGTATCGCCGTTTTTGACGAGCAGGGACACGGCGACGCGATCCAATTCGCGCGCTATCTTCTTATCCTTGCCGGACAGGGCGCCAATGTCACTTTCTTCTGCCGCAAAAGCTTGCGGCGGCTCTTCAAGGGGCTCGATGGGCAGATCAAGATCGCCAATGATGCCGATGCGAACGAGCGCTTCGATTATCAGACTGCGCTTTCGAGCCTTCCCCGCGCGTTTAAGACACGGCTTGCGACCATTCCTGCAACTTTGTCCTATTTAAGCGCCGAGGCGCTCTTGGTGCAAAAATGGGCGGCGCCGATCGGCTCACATGGTTTCACGATCGGCATTTGCTGGCGAGGGAATCCAAACATCAAGGCGGACCCGGCCCGCTCGATCCCTCTTGCTTGTTTCACGAAGCTTACCCAAAATCGATGGTGTGCGTCTCATCAGCATCCAGAAAATAGAGGTTTGCGCGGCTGGGGAGACCTTGCCCGGATTGATCCTGCTTGGCGAGGATTTCGATGCCGGCACCGATGCTTTCATCGATACCGCGGCGGTCATGCAAAATTTGGATTTGATTATCACCTGCGATACGTCGATCGCGCATCTCGCGGGCGCGCTCGGCCAGCCTGTTTTTGTCCTCCTAAAACAAGTACCGGATTGGCGTTGGCTTCTCGACCGCGAGGATAGCCCCTGGTACCCGACGATGCGGCTGTTCCGGCAGAAGCACCGCGGTGATTGGGCGGAGGTTTTTGACCGCGTCGCGCAGGCGTTGCAAAACTTCTTTAATCTGTGACGTATCAAACGTGCCTTTGCCGACCCATATGCTGCCCCTCCACCATATTTAGGCGGATTCAGGTTTTTTCCAAAAAGTCTCCAGATTGAATAAGTTGCAACCCTTCGGTAGGACGATCGTAAATGTAGACCCATGCGGTAACGACTTCGCCACTCTTGGTTTGCACATTTTCCTTGCGCCGTACATATGCAGTCGGCTTGGTAAACTTAGGGCTACATTCTTCATAGTCATCAAGACAGGATAAGACGATATCTGGGCAACTGAGTTTGTAAACTTCGCCGTACACAAAATCATGCGGGTTATTTGAAGGGACGAGACCAGGATAGTCGTCCACCATATAAAGTTTACCTTGGCAGGTAGCATCATCCACAAACTGACCGTAACGCGCCAAAAGGCGGAACATTTCGCTGTTGCTTTCCCGGCGGAGAGTCCCGTAAGCGAACAGATACTCGCGAGGATGATAACGCAACCGTCGCTCCTTATCATTCGGTTGGCGTCAAGACGGGCGATAGGCGGCCATGATGTAATTGACGTCCATGTCATGCGAAAGCCGCCATTTCGCGGCTATCGGATCATAGACGACTCCGGTTTCGTCCTTTATATGAAGGCCAGCGCCCCGCAACGCCTTGGTGAGTTCGAGCGGCGTGACGAATTGGCTCCATTTATGGGTTCCAGGGGGAACCCACCGCAACACATATTCGGCGCCGACGATCGCGAAAGCGAAGCTCTTCAGGGTCCGGTTGAGCGTCGCGGCGACAAGCATTCCGCCAGGCCGCACCATCACACTCGCCTGGCGAAGGAATTTTCCCACATCGCTCACATGCTCGATGACTTCCATCGCCAAGACAACATCGAAGATGGCGCCCTCAGCGACAAGCGCCTCCGCGCTCGTGCAGCGGTAATCAATGGCAAGTCCGGCCTTGATGGCGTGGTCTCGCGCCACCTCGATATTGCGGCGGGCGGGATCGATCGCGGTCATGCGGGCGCCGAGCCGCGCCAGGGGTTCTGCGAGAATGCCGGCGCCGCAGCCGATGTCGAGGATCGTCAGGCCTTGAAGCGCCGTCTCCGAGCGCCAGTCGCGCGGTTGCACTTCGCTCAAAAAATGCCGGCCCAGGAGCTCGCGCAAATAGGCGACACGGACAGGGTTGAATTTGTGCAGGGCCTGCATGGGGCCATTGAAATCCCACCATTGCGCACCGAGCTGGTCGAAACGGGCGACCTCCTCCGGGTCTATCGTCGTATCGCGGCGGCGCTTTTGCTGGCTTTCCACGGCCGGAATCCCATTGACTTGCTGTGCCGGCATTTGCATTGTTGCGCGGCGGCGGCGCGATCGCGCTGTTGAGTTCGTAAACGAAAATCTGTGCCGGAGGAGGCGTTTTCGACCGGATGTCCCGTCTTGTGATGAAATTCGGCGGCACGTCGGTCGCAAACATAGGGCGCATTCGCAATGTTGCAAGGCACATCGCGCGTGAGCGGCAGGCTGGCCATGACATTGCCGTGGTGGTCTCCGCGATGGCCGGGAAGACCAATGAGCTCGTCGGCTGGTGCGAGGAGGCTTCAAAACTTTGCGACCGGCGCGAATATGACGCCGTCGTCGCCTCGGGCGAGCAGGTGACCGCAGGTCTCCTCGCCATCGTTCTGCAGGAACAAGGAATCCCGGCGCGCTCGTGGCAAGGCTGGCAAATACCGATCCTGACCTCGAACGAGCATGGTTCGGGGCGCATTCAGCATATTGGCGCCGCGGCAATCCTCGATGGTTTCGCCGGCCGGGGGGAGGTGGCAGTGATCACCGGCTTCCAAGGCCTTCATAAGGAGACCGGCCGCATTGTCACGCTTGGGCGGGGCGGGTCCGATACAAGCGCGGTGGCGGTCGCCGCGGCGATTGGAGCAGACCGCTGCGACATCTATACCGATGTCGATGGAGTCTATACCACCGATCCCGGGATCGTCCCGAAAGCCAGGCGGCTCGATCGCGTCGCCTTCGAGGAAATGCTGGAAATGGCCTCGCTCGGCGCCAAGGTTCTTCATGTGCGCTCGGTGGAACTTGCCATGGCGCAAAAGGTGAAGTCATTCGTCCGGTCGTCGTTCGACGATCCCGGCCAATGCAATCAAGGCACCTTGATTTGCGGCGAGGAGGATATTGTGGAAAACCAAGTGGTTACCGGCATCGCTTTCTCGCGGGACGAGGCGCAGATTACGCTGCGTCGCGTCGCCGACAGCCCCGGCATCGCCGCCGCCATTTTCATGCCCCTCGCCGAAGCCAATATCAATGTGGACATGATCATTCAGGTGGCGTCCGAGGATTCGGGCGTGACGGATATCACCTTTACGGTTTCCGCCGCCGATTTCGAGCGGACTCGAACGATATTGTTCGATTTGCAGCCGCAAATTGGTTTTTCTAGTCTACACGGTGCGAGCGACGTGGTGAAAGTTTCAGCGATCGGGGTCGGCATGCGCAGTCATGCCGGCGTCGCCGCGCTGGCATTCAAGGCCCTGGCGGAAAAAGGGATCAACATCAGGGCGATTACGACCTCCGAGATTAAATTCTCCGTTCTGATCGAAGCCGCCTATACGGAATTGGCGGTGAGAACCTTGCATAGTCTCTATGGCTTGGACAAAGCTTGAGCGGACGCCGCCCGTCTTCTCGGCCAAAATGTTCCGGTTATCTAGAGCGTGTCCTTAAAAAAGTTGGCGAGCGCTCTTGGTGGTCTGGAGATTGCTTAATAAATGGGCTGGAGACAAATCAGAAGACGGATTGGCACGTAAACGGATATTTGTGCAACGCGATGGTTCGCATCGCCAGAATTCGTTAAGTCAATAGCAAGGAGCGGGCTCTGAAAAGAAGTTTTAGACTTTTTGGATGCGATCGGGGAAGAAAAAATAGATAAAGCCCATAAGCGGCCAATTATGGCATATAGCTTTCTATGCTTCAACGACACATGAAAATGCGCTCGATGAGGCGATCCGCGCGAGCATAAGCCGGTTTTGCGATGAAGAGCGTAGGAAACGCGGGGAGCTAGGCGCACGGGTCGGCCCGGCGGATCGCGCCAGGTAGGGACAGGCTGCTTGCTGGCTTTTGTTCATGACGCGGCCGCTGGAACTATGGAGTCGACGGAACCGTTGCCGGATTGGCTGGCCTGCTCCTTGGCTGATGATCCGGCTTGCCGGGCCGGATTGGTGAAACCTGAAGTCTGAACAGGAAACGTCCATGTTTGGCTCGCTCGGCGGTCCCCGTCTGCTGCTGCGCCGCCTTCGCGAAGTCATGGCGGAGCCGGTCAGCCCGCAAGCACGGCTCGACAAAATCGTCGTCCATATTGCGGCGAACATGGTCGCGGAAGTCTGTTCGGTCTATGTGCTGCGCGCCGACGGTCGGCTCGAACTTTATGCGACCGAAGGTTTGAACCGCGAAGCGGTTCACCTGACCACGCTGCGCACGGGCGAAGGCCTGGTCGGCCTGATTGCCGAGACCGCCGAGCCGCTCGCGCTTGCCGACGCGCAGTTGCATCCCTCGTTCATGTACCGGCCGGAGACCGGCGAGGAAATCTATTCCTCCTTCCTCGGCGTGCCAATCCTGCGCGGCGGCAACACGCTTGGCGTTTTGGTGGTCCAAAACAAGGCGCGCCGCACCTATCCCGAAGAGGAGATCGAGGCACTCCAGACGACGGCCATGCTGCTCGCCGAAATGATCGCTTCGGGCGACCTGCAATCGCTGGCCCCGCCTGGCCGGGATATCGCGCTGCGGCGGCCGCTCGCCTTGAAGGGAACTCCGATCGCCGACGGTGTCGGACTTGGTCATGTTGTCCTGCACGAACCGCGCATCGTCATCAAACAGATCGTCGCCGAAGATATCAAGCGGGAGATGGAGCGGCTCGACACCGCGATCGGCGCAATGCGCCAGTCGCTCGATCTTCTGATCGAAAGCGGCAATATGGGACCGGGCGAACATCGCGATGTGCTTGAAACGTTCAGGCTCTTCGCGCATGACCGCGGCTGGCTGCGCCGCCTGCGCGAGGCTGTGGCGACGGGTCTGACCGCCGAAGCCGCGGTCGAACGGGTGCAAAATGACACGCGCGCCAAATTGCAGCGCCAAACCGAGCCTTATATACGCGAGCGTTTGCACGATCTCGACGACCTCGCCAACCGCTTGCTGCATCAGCTGACCGGTCAGGATTTCGTGGGGGCGCACGAGGTATTGCCGTATAATTCTGTCATTGTCGCGCGCTCCATGGGGCCGGCCGCGCTGCTGGAATATGATCGCGCCAAGATTCGCGGCCTGGTCCTCGAGGAATCCGGCGCATTGAGCCATGTCGCGATCGTCGCTCGCGCGCTTGGCATCGCGGCCGTTGGAGACGTCGCCAATATCGTCGATTTGGTTGAACCCGGCGATGCCTTGATCGTTGATGGCCTCTCTGGCGACATTCATCTGCGCCCGTCGCCGGACGTCGAGAATTCCTATGCCGAGAAGGCGCGGCTGCGCGCGCGCAAGCAGGCGCAATATCACAAATTGCGCGACGTGCCCGCCGTCACCAAGGATGGGGTTGCGATCGATCTGCATATGAACGCCGGCATGGTGGTCGATCTCCAGCATGTCGCGGAGACGGGTGCCGTATCGGTCGGGCTGTTCCGGACCGAAATCCAGTTCATGCTCGCCTCGCGATTGCCAAAGATGAGCGAACAGGAGGCTCTTTACCGGACCGTCCTCGATTCGGTTGATGGAAAATCCATCACCTTCCGCACCCTCGATATAGGCTCGGACAAGGTTCTGCCTTACATGACGAAGGTCGAGGAGGAAAATCCGGCGCTTGGCTGGCGCGCCATCCGCATTGGTCTCGACCGGCCCGGGCTTTTGCGTTCGCAGTTGCGCGCCTTGTTGCGGGCCGGCTCGGGACGCGAAATGCGGATTATGTTTCCGATGATCGCCACGCTCGAGGAATTCGAAACCGCGAAATCCTTTGTCGAGAACGAACTCGCCCATTTGCGCCTGCATGGCCGGGCGCCGCCCTCCGGTCTCAAGCTTGGCATCATGGTCGAGGTGCCTTCCATGCTCTGGCAACTCGACGAAGCCTGCAAGCGCGTCGATTTCCTTTCGGTCGGCTCGAACGACCTCTTCCAATATGTTTACGCCGTCGATCGGGACAACAAGCGGGTCGCGACCCGGTTCGATCCCCTCTCGGCGCCGGTCCTGCATGTTTTGAAGCTTATCGCCGACAAGGCGCGCGCGTCCACCATGCCATTGACACTTTGCGGCGAAATGGGCGGCAAACCGCTCGAAGCCATGGTCTTGCTTGCTTTGGGTTATCGCGGCCTCTCGATGTCGGCCGCGGCGATCGGTCCCGTCAAGTCCATGGTGCTCGCGACCAATCTTAGCGAGGCGGAAGCTTTTGTCGCGGCCCTCATGGAAGAGACGAGAGGGGGACAATCGTTGCGCGACAAATTGCGCAAGTTCGCGAAAGCCCAGAGCATTCCGGTTTAGGGGTCATTGTTGCTCGACCGCGCCTTGGTACAGTTGCGGAAGGACGACTTGGGAAAACTCGGATACGCTATTAACGAATCGCTTACCGCGATCAACCAAGCTAGCGGCATGGTTATTTATAAGCGCCTGCGCGCGACTCTCTATCCCTTGGCTCTTTATTGCGTCTCCGGCGCGATCGGCGGCTATTTCGTCTGGCATGCAGTGAATGGCGAGCGTGGTCTCAAGACCAAGGATGAATACGAACATAAGATCGCGTCGTTGCGCGGCGAGCTGGAAGAACTCAAATTAGAGCATGCCTCGTGGGATCACCGGATCGCCTTGCTGTCTGGCCGCGAGATCGACCGCGATCTTCTCGACGAAGAGGCGCGCGTGCTGCTTGACCGCGTGAACCGGAACGATCTTGTCGTATTCTTGCCGCGAGCGCAAAAGTGAATCGCGCGAGAGGGCACGCCCGGCTCGCGCCTTGAGAGCGTTGCGGATCGCCGGAACTCCACATTACAGCCAAGCCGGGAACTTTCGGTGCATCGCGAGACTTTAAGCGAGCGACGCTTTTGTCTCGCGGACTGATTGATGCGCCCGAGTATTCGCTTGATGCCTTGAATTTCTTCCTTGCGGATGTGCGCCAGGGGCTAGGACCGATCGCCGTCTTCTATATCCTGTCTGGCATGGCTTTACTGTCGATCGTGAGCGTCCTCACGATTAGAGCAGACGCCATAGATTACGACCGCGCCCGTGGCCTTCACGACGGCCCTTCCACGTCGCACGAAAAGCCGTCTGGTCTCAGCGTGCTCATGAGCAACCGCGACCTTCACCGGCAATCCGCAAAACATGATCATCGGCGTCTCGTCGCATCTGGATTACGCGGATTTCGCCGGCAAGCTCGCGCCGGCGGCGGCAGTTGCCCTCGCGCTGACGGCGGGATTCATCCTTCTATTTTATCGTGAGGAATTCTCAACCGCTTTTGGTTTGAGCGCGAAGGAGCCGCGCCCGCGCCAGCATTCACGGCAGCTCGCCATGGATGCTCGTGACCTTGGGAGTCATCGCTGGTTTTTTTGCCGGCGTTCCAATCGCTGAAGCAGCGCTCATCGGCGGCTCGCTGCTTCTTCTGTCACGCGCCGTGAGCCCGCACAAACTGTATGCCGGAATAGATGGCGGGTTTTTGTTGATGTTCGCTGGGCTTTTTATTGTCGTGGCGGGTGCCGAAAAGGTGCTTTTGACGACAAATCTCACGGCGGCGGTCAACCGGCTTCACTCGAAAATGCTTGGATTTTGGCTGGCGTGACGGCCGCTCTCTCAAACCTCGTTAGCAATGTGCCGGCGGTCTTGATCTTAAAACCGTTCATCATGAACTTGCCGGACCCAGGCAGGGCTTGGCGGATCGTGGCGATGAGTTCCACCTTCGCCGGAAACCTCACCTTGATAGGATCCGTCGCAAATCTGATTGTCGCGGAACGCGCCAAAAAGGAGGGGGTGACAATCTCTTTTCTCGCTTATTTGCGGATCGGCCTGCCGTTGACGCTTGCGAGCCTCGCCTTTGGCACTTGGTGGCTCGCGTAATTGGGGATCATGGCAAGGCGGCACTTCGCCGCGCCCTCGGGAACAATCACCAAGGGCTCGCTTTCCGCCTGGCGCCGCGCTATTTTGTGTCTTCGTTGGCTCCGCCGTTCCAAAAGGGCTTCCCATGGCCGCCGCATCTTCCCCCGTCCGTGGCAAAACCGCGCCCGGGAAAGCGCAAAACGCGCCCTCGAATGGCGCCTCTTTCAGCACGGAAGAGGAACTCGCCGCTCTTCGCACCATGCTGCTTATCCGCCGTTTCGAGGAAAAAGCGGGGCAGATGTACGGCATGGGTCTCATCGGCGGCTTTTGCCATCTCTACATCGGCCAGGAAGCAGTCGTGACTGGCGTCCGGATGGCAGCAGTGGAAGGCGATCAGACCATCGCCAGCTACCGCGATCATGGCCATATGCTCGCTTGCGGCATGGACCCCAAATCCGTCATGGCGGAATTGACCGGGCGCAAGAGCGGCGCATCGAAAGGCAAGGGCGGCTCCATGCATATGTTTTCGAAGGCCGCCAATTTTTATGGCGGTCATGGCATCGTGGGCGCACAAGTGCCACTCGGCAGCGGCTTGGCTTTCGCCAATCTTTATCGCGGCAATGGCAAAATTTGCTTCACTTATTTGGGCGACGGCGCCGCCAACCAGGGCCAAGTCTATGAGAGTTTCAACATGGCGGAACTTTGGAAACTGCCTGTTGTCTATATTATCGAAAACAACCGCTACGCGATGGGCACATCCGTCAGCCGGTCATCGGCGTTGACCGATTTTTCCAAGCGCGGCCAGTCGTTCAACATTCCGGGCGAGCAGGTCGATGGCATGGATGTGCGCGCAGTGAAAGCTGCCGCCGGCCGCGCCGCCGAATGGTGCCGGGGAGGCAAGGGTCCGATCATCCTCGAAATGCAAACCTACCGCTATCGCGGCCATTCGATGTCGGACCCGGCGAAATACCGCTCGAAGGACGAGGTGCAAAAAATGCGCGAGGAGCACGATCCGATCGAACAGGTCCGCGCGCGTCTTTTGGCGAACAAGCAAGCCAGCGAAGACGATCTCAAGAAAATCGATGCGGAGGTCCGCGCCATCGTCGCCGAGGCCGCGGAATTTGCCCCGCATGAGCCGGAGCCGGAGCCTGCCGAACTGTGGACGGACGTCTTGGCATAATTGGTGTTGTGCATAATCGGGAATGCAAGAGTCAGGCAAAAAGCCAGGCAAGACAAGGACAGGTGATGGCGACGAATATCCTCATGCCCGCGCTTTCGCCGACGATGGAACAAGGCAGGCTCGCGAAATGGCTGAAAAAGGAAGGTGACGCGGTGCGCTCCGGCGATGTCATCGCGGAGATCGAAACCGACAAGGCGACCATGGAGGTCGAGGCGATCGACGATGGCACGCTTGCCAAGATTTTGGTGCCGGATGGAACGGACAATGTCGCTGTCAATACGCCCATCGCGGTGATCGCGGCGGAGGGCGAGGATGCCGGATCGGTAAAGGCGCCTGCCGCAGCCACACCCGCAAGAGGCGGTGCGAATGGCGGCGAGGCGCCCGTGGCGCGCGCCGAAACGGCGCCTACTCCGCCCCCAGTGTCCACCGCCGTGATAAACGAACCCGCGAAAGATTTGCGCGCGAAAGATTTGCCGCCCGAAATTCCCGAGGGCACGGCCATGGTGACGCAGAGCGTGCGCGAAGCCTTGCGCGACGCGATGGCCGAGGAGATGCGCCGCGACGGAAGCGTTTTCGTCATCGGCGAGGAGGTGGCGGAATATGAAGGCGCTTATAAAGTCACGCAAGGATTACTTCAGGAATTCGGCCCTCACAGGGTTGTGGATACGCCGATCACCGAACATGGTTTTGCGGGACTCGGCATTGGGGCGGCCTTCGCGGGCCTTCGCCCTATTGTCGAATTCATGACCTTCAACTTCGCGATGCAGGCGATGGACCAGATCATCAATTCCGCCGCCAAGACCCGCTATATGTCCGGCGGCCAGATGGAGTGTCCGATCGTGTTTCGCGGCCCCAATGGCGCGGCGGCGCGGGTGGCCGCCCAACACAGCCAGGATTATGCCGCTTGGTATTCGCATATTCCGGGGCTCAAGGTCGTCGTGCCCTATACCGCGGCCGACGCCAAAGGGCTTTTGAAGAGCGCGATCCGCGACCCGAACCCGGTCATCTTTCTTGAAAATGAAATTCTCTATGGGCACAAATTTGAAGTGCCAAAGCTCGAAGATTTTCTCGTTCCGATCGGCAAGGCGCGAATCGCCCGCGCCGGCAAGGATGTAACCATCGTTTCTTTCGGCATCGGCATGGTCTACGCGCTGAAAGCGGCGGAGGAGCTGGAGCACGAAGGCGTCAGTGCCGAAGTCGTCGATCTGCGTACGATCCGCCCGATGGACAGTGCAACGATCATCCAATCGGTCAAGAAAACCGGCCACTGCGTCACCGTCGAGGAAGGCTGGCCGCAAAGCGGCGTTTCCGCCGAGATCATCGCGAAAATCATGGAAGAGGCCTTCGATTATCTCGACGCGCCGGTTGTGCGGATTTGCGGCAAGGATGTGCCGATGCCTTATGCGGCAAATCTCGAGAAGCTTGCTTTGCCGAATGCGGAAGAGGTTGTCGCGGCGGCGAAAGCGGTGCTCTATCGTTGAGCCGCAAGAGGATATGAGCCGTTCATGCCGATTGACATTCTCATGCCTGCCCTTTCGCCGACCATGGAAAAAGGCAATCTTTCCCGCTGGCTGAAGAAGGAGGGCGACACAATCAAGCCGGGTGATGTGCTCGCCGAGATCGAGACCGACAAGGCGACCATGGAAGTCGAAGCCATCGATGAAGGCGTGCTGGCGAAGATCGTCGTGCCAGCAGGTACCGCCGACGTGCCGGTCAACAATGTCATTGGGTTGATCGCGGGTGAGGGAGAGGACGCAAAGTCCGTCGCCGAGGGAAACGCACCGCAGCCTTCGGTCGCTGCACCTCCAAAGACCCCCGAGGAGGAAAAAGAGCAAGCGCCATCTCACCAAAACTCCGCGCCGCGCCCCCCTCCTTCTGTCAATGGCCAACCGGGCCCGCGTATCTTTGCCTCGCCGCTCGCGCGGCGGATCGCAAAGGAGTCGGGGCTCGACCTTGCCGCCATCACGGGCTCGGGTCCGCATGGCCGGATCATCGAGCAGGACGTGAAGGCGGCGCTCGCGCACGCCCCGGCCGCGCCACGCAACACTAAAGCGCCATTGCCCGCGCCCGCGCCGTCGGACGAGCTTATCCGGCAAACTTATGTAGCCGGCTCGTTCGAAGAAGTGCCGCATGATTTGATGCGGAAGACGATCGCGCGGAGGCTCGTCGAGGCATGCCGGACAATTCCACATTTTTATCTGACCGCCGATTGCAACCTCGACGCGCTCATGAGTTTGCGAGAGGCGATGAATGAAGCCGCGCCCAAGGATAAGGAGGGCAAGCTTGCCTACAAAATCTCGGTCAATGATTTCATCGTCAAGGCGCTCGCAATCGCGCTGATCCGCGTCCCGGACGCCAATGTGACCTGGACCGAGAGCGCCATGCTGAAACACAAACATGCCGATGTCGGCGTCGCCGTGGCGATCCCTGGCGGTCTGATCACGCCCATTGTCCGCGCCGCTGAAACGAAAACTCTGTCCGTGATCTCGCGCGAAATGAAGGATTTTTCCGCCCGCGCCCGCGCGCGAAAACTTAAGCCGGAGGAATATCAGGGCGGCTCGACGGCGGTGTCCAATCTCGGCATGTTCGGCATCAAGAGTTTTTCCGCCATCATCAATCCGCCGCAAGCAACGATCCTCGCGGTGGGCGCTGGCGCGCAACGCGTCATTGTCAAGAATGGCGCGCCAGCTGTCGCGAGTGTGATGAGCGTGACGCTGTCCTGCGATCACCGCGCAGTCGACGGCGTTTTGGGCGCGGAGCTTCTCGCGGCGTTCAAAACTCTGATCGAACAACCGGCGGGGATGCTCGCATGACGGTGGCGTCTGGCAGGCGTTATTTCCTCTCCCCGCAAAGGGGAGGGGCAGCCCGAGGCAACCATGGCTGACGCTTACGATATTCTGGTCATCGGTGGCGGCCCCGGCGGCTATGTCGCGGCGATCCGCGCGGCGCAGCTTGGCTTCAAAACGGCCGTCGTCGAGCGCGAGCATCTCGGTGGCATCTGCCTCAACTGGGGCTGCATTCCAACCAAGGCCTTGTTGCGCTCGGCGGAAATCTTTCACTATCTTAACCACGCCAAGGATTATGGCCTTAAGATTGACGGCAAGATCGGTTTCGACCCCGCCGCCGTCGTAAAACGATCAAGGGCCGTCTCGGCGCAATTAAACAATGGCGTCGGCTTTTTGCTTAAAAAGAACAATGTCGATGTGATCTGGGGCGAGGCTTTGATCGCGAAACCCGGTGAGGTGTTGGCCGCCTCGTCCAAAAAGCCGGCGATGCAACCGCCGAACCCGATTCCCAAAGGCATTCTGGGCACGGGCACCTATCTCGCCAAAAACATCATTGTTGCGACGGGTGCCCGGCCGCGCGTCCTGCCGGGCATCGAGCCGGATGGAAAGCTCATCTGGACCTATTTCGAGGCCATGGTGCCGGAGAAATTTCCAAGCTCGCTCATCGTCATGGGCTCGGGCGCGATCGGGATCGAATTCGCCTCTTTCTATCGCAGCATGGGCACGCAAGTGACCGTCGTCGAAATCCTGCCCCAAATCCTTCCCGCAGAGGATGCGGAGATCGCGGCGCATGCCCGCAAACGTTTTGAAAAACAAGGCATCGAAATTTTGACCTCGGCCAAAGTGACAAAGGTCGCGAAAAAGCAGAATAGCGTTGCCGCCACGCTCGAAGACGCCAATGGCGTGGCACGAATTATTGAGGCTGAGCGCATGATTTCTGCCGTCGGCGTTACCGGCAATGTGGAAAATCTTGGGCTTGAGGCGCTTGGCGTTAAAGTCGAACATGGAATGATTGCCACGGATGGAAGGGGGCGCACCAATGTCTCCGGGCTCTTTGCGATTGGCGATGTCGCTGGCCCTCCCATGCTCGCCCATAAGGCCGAGCACGAAGGGGTGATCTGCGTCGAGGCGATCAAGGGACTTGACCCGCATCCCCTGGACAAGACAATGATTCCCGGTTGCACGTATTGCAATCCACAAGTGGCTTCCGTTGGCCTCACGGAGACGAAAGCCAAGGAGCTGGGTTTTGAAGCCAGGATTGGCCGCTTTCCTTTCATCGGCAATGGCAAGGCAATCGCGCTGGGCGAACCGGATGGGCTCATGAAAACCATTTTCGACGCCAAAACCGGAAAACTTCTCGGCGCCCATATGGTTGGGGCCGAGGTGACCGAGCTGATCCAGGGCTTCGTCATCGCCATGAATTGCGAGACGACCGAGGCGGAACTGATCAATTCGATCTTCCCGCATCCGACGTTATCGGAAACGATGCATGAGAGCGTTCTCGATGCCTATGGAAGGGTGATCCATATGTAAGGCATGGCGATATCCGCATCACTCGCTTGGCAGCCAACGCTCGCCAACCTTATGATAACTCCTCTTGACCGCCGCCCAAGCGATACGGAAGGCGATTTCGGCGCGGATTGCCGCGACGTTCGTCATAAGCGCTGTTAAAAGCCGCCCGGAAAATATCCTGCGCATGCGGCGGCAGATGGGCGCGCACGGATGGCGGAAGGTCTTCGTTGCTTGCGTAAGGCATTGTCAAGCCCGGCTTCTGAATGTAATGAGATGGACCCGGCTTTCGTTCCATTAGAGTGCTTTCAGATTCCGTAGAATCAGAAAGCACTCTAGATCTTTGTTTTATCGCATTTTCTTGACGCGAACCGGTATCCACTTTGCTTGAAAATGCTGTAGGCCGCACGGCCGGCGGCAAACCATTCCCATTGATTATCCTGGCCCGCATGTGTACTGACAAAAGGCAAATCAGCCGATGAAATTAAAGCTCGGCGCCTCTCGCGGAGTTTGCGATGCGAATAATTTCCGTTGGATCAATGTTCAGTGCCCCGTGCCTTTCGGCCTCTGTTCTGCTCGCCGCGCTAGCGCTTGGCGGCTGCAATCAAACCGCTGGCTCTTCCGCGCCGGTCGCGACGGCGGCGCCTCAAGCCCCGGCTCCGCCGAACTGGCCAAAATTGCCCGACGGCGCCGCCTGCACCAATGAGCTCACCCATTATCAAACCGTTCTTGACGCCGACGTCGGCACTGGAAATGTCAACCGATCGATCTATGATGAGATCGAGACCGAACTGGTTCCCGCCGCGGATGCGTGCGCGGCTGGCAAGGACAGCGAAGCGCGTGCCATGATCCGGTCGGCAAAATTGAAGCACGGTTATCACGCTTGATCGCGCAGTCCACGCCAATGCGTGATGCCGGCCGATCCCGGTGGCCGTCGCAAAAGTCTAATCGTGAAGGCCCAAGATCCGGCTGGAGGAAGGCCGGGCTTCGGGGACACGGCAATCCCGGCAAACCCGCGGCCTCAATTTGGCGCCAGCGGGTTTCGCTCTCTTCCCGAAGCCGTTTTGCTCCCGCTTTTCGCCGCTTCGAGAAATTTGTCCGAACAAGAAATCTGTTCGAGCAAGAAAACTGTTCGAGAAAGCATGATGGCCTTGCCACGCCAGTCTCCGGCATTTCTTGATTCGGATCATAAGGGTGGACGCTTCCTCATTGTCGAGGCGCGCTTTTACCAGGATATTGCCGCGATGCTGCTGGAAGGCGCGAAACTTGCCTTCGCCAAGGCGGCGGCCTCTTTCGATCTCGTCGAAGTGCCCGGCGCGCTCGAAATCCCGCTCGCCATGGCGATCGCTCTCGATCATGCCGATGCCGCGCAATGCCCTTTCGACGGGGCGGTCGCGCTTGGTTGCGTCATTCGCGGTGAGACCCATCATTTCGAGATCGTCGCAAACGAAAGCGCGCGCGCGTTGATGCAACTCGCGCTTGACCGCAAACTTGCGTTTGGCAATGGCGTTTTGACCGTCGAGGACGAGGCGCAGGCTTTGGTGCGCGCCGATCCCCGGCAAGGCGACAAGGGCGGCGACGCGGCGCGGGCGGCTCTTTCGATTCATCGCCTAAAGCTTGGCCTGACGCTTGGCCTGAATCTTGACACAGGGGCACCCTGATGGCCAGTGCCGGCCGGCGTTCCGCCGCCCGCCTCGCCGCCGTTCAGGCTCTCTATAAAATGGAGGTTACCGGGAACGGCCTGAAGGAGACTCGCAACGAGTTCGAATTGTTCTGGATCGGTCATGAAATTGAAGGCGCGAGTTACAAGGACGCGGAAATCGCGTTCTTCGACGATATTCTGTCCGGCGTTGTCTCCGCCCAGGGTCCAATCGACAGAATTATCGACAAAACCTTAGCGGCGGACTGGCCCTTGGCGCGGATCGATTCCGTCATGCGGGCAATTCTGCGCGCGGGCGCTTATGAATTAAAGCAGCGCGGCGATATTCCCGCGCGTGTCTCCATCAAGGAGTATGTCGATGTCGCCGGCGCGTTTTTTGGCGCCGAAGAAGCCGGAATGATCAATGCGGTGTTGGACGCCGTGGCTCGCCAGTGCCGCGCGGCGGAATTCGAACCGCGCGGTTAAGATTGGACATCGATGCCGCGTCCTTCGGAAGACAAATTGATCGCCACCTATTTCGCGCCGCTCGCGGGGCCGGGCGCATTTGGCCTGCGCGACGATGCCGCGATTGTCGCCCAAACGCCAGGCCAGGATATCGTCGCGACCAAGGATTTGCTGACCGCTGGCGTGCATTTTTTCGAAGCTGATCCGGCGGGCGCGGTCGCGCGAAAGGCCTTGCGGGTCAATCTCTCCGATCTTGCGGCCAAGGGTGCCGAGCCGCGCGGGTTTCTCCTGGGCCTTGCCTTGCCCGGGGATTGGACGGCCGAGTGGCTCGCGGGCTTCGCGCAAGGGCTCGGCGAGGATGCTCTGGCTTACAATTGTCCGCTTCTGGGCGGCGACACCGTGAAGAACCTTGGTCCGCTCGCCATATCGATCACCGCGCTCGGCGCTGTTCCGGCGGGAAAAATGGTTTTGCGCGAAGGCGTCGCGGCGGGCGACCTCCTTTATGTGACCGGGACGATCGGGGACGCGGCGTTGGGCTTGCGATACCGCGTCGATGCGGCACGAGACGCCGAATGGACGAAATGGCTTGCCCAAGCGGACGCCGCCTATCTCGCCGGCCGCTACCTTCTGCCGCAGCCACGTCTTTGTTTGCGCGAGGCGCTTCGTGCCCATGCACATGCGGCCATGGACATTTCGGATGGACTTGCGGGCGATCTTGCGAAAATATTGCACCTAACTGGAATGACAGCCGAGATTACGGCCGCCGATGTTCCGCTTTCCAAGGCGGCGCGGAAAGTTGTGCGTCATGCGCCATCCCTCCTCGAAACGCTTTTGACCGGGGGCGACGACTATGAACTGCTTTGTGCCGTGCCACCCTCCCAAAGCGCCGCGTTCGAGGCGCGCGCTATTGCCGCGGGGATCACGGTGAGCCCGATCGGCACGGCCAAGCCAGGCAACGCGCCGCCTGTGCTCAAGGATACGGAAGGGCGGAATTTGGTTTTCGCGCAGCCCTCCTTCCGGCATTTTTAACGGTTAGGCGCGAGATGATTACCAAGGCTGCGCAAAGCGTAATTGCGCGGTGCAATGGATTCTGTATAGGTCATGCAAAGAACGCGAGCTCGAGGCTTCGTCAATTTCCTTTAAACTAACCTTCAAGGTGGCAACACATGATTTCCCTCTGGGTTGTGATTTTCGCCGGTCTTTTGTCTATCGTCTATGGTGTAATAACATCTTTGAAATTGTTGGCTGCCGATCCCGGCTCGGCGAAAATGCAGGAGATCGCGGGGGCGATCGCGGAAGGCGCGCAAGCCTATTTGAAACGCCAATATACGACCATCGCCGGGGTCGGCATCGTTATTTTCGCGGCCTTCGGGTTCTTCGTTTCCTGGCCGCTCGCGGCCGGATTTCTGATCGGTGCGGTTCTGTCGGGCGCCGCCGGATTCATCGGCATGAATGTCTCGGTGCGCGCCAATGTCCGGACCGCGCAGGCGGCGTCGCAATCGCTCGGCGCCGGGCTCGACATTTCGTTCAAGGCGGGCGCCGTCACCGGGCTTTTGGTCGCGGGCCTCGCCCTCCTTGGCGTCGCCGTCTATTTTTACATTCTCACCGGACCACTTGGCCATGCGCCGGAGAGCCGCGCGACGATTGACGCGCTGGTCGCGCTCGGTTTCGGCGCCTCGCTCATCTCGATCTTCGCCCGTCTCGGCGGCGGTATATTCACCAAAGGTGCCGACGTCGGCGCCGATCTCGTCGGCAAGGTCGAAGCCGGGATCCCCGAGGACGATCCCCGTAATCCGGCGACGATCGCCGACAATGTCGGCGACAATGTCGGTGATTGCGCCGGAATGGCCGCTGATTTGTTCGAAACCTATGTGGTGACCGTCGTCGCCACCATGGTGCTCGCTGCGATTTTCTTCACCGGCCAGCCGGTGCTTTATGCCGCCATGCTCTATCCGCTGGCGATCTGCGCGACCTGCATCGTTACGTCCATCGCCGGGACCTATTTTGTGAAGCTCGGCCCCGACAATTCGATCATGGGGGCTCTGTACAGAGGCCTCATCGCCGCCGGGCTTCTGTCGATCGTGGGTCTTGCCATCGCGACCTTTCTCACGGTGGGCTTCGGGACCATCGGCACGGCGGACGGCGGTACTGCGATCGAAGGCTGGCGTCTTTTCCTCTGCGGCCTCATTGGGCTTGTGGTGACGGGTCTCATTGTTGTCATCACCGAATATTACACCGGCACTGGAAAGCGTCCGGTGGTCTCGATCGCCCAGGCCTCCGTCACCGGACATGGCACCAACGTCATCCAAGGGCTCGCGGTCTCGCTTGAATCGACGGCGCTGCCGGCGCTGGTCATCATCGGCGGCATTATTTTTACCAGTCAGCTCGCTGGACTCTTCGGCACGGCGATCGCGGTGACCACCATGCTCGGTCTCGCCGGCATGATCGTCGCGCTCGACGCCTTCGGACCGGTGACAGACAATGCCGGCGGCATCGCCGAAATGGCGGGTCTGCCCAAGGATGTCCGGCACGTGACCGATGCGCTTGACGCGGTTGGCAATACGACGAAGGCGGTGACCAAAGGCTATGCGATCGGATCGGCGGGGCTCGGCGCCTTGGTGCTCTTCAATGCCTATAGCCACGATCTCAGCTTTTTCGCCGCGAACCCCGATCAATTTCCCTATTTCAAGGGAATGGGCACAGTATCTTTCGACATATCCAATCCTTATGTCGTGGCCGGGCTGATTTTTGGCGGCATGATCCCCTATCTCTTCGGCGGCATCGCAATGACCGCTGTCGGCCGGGCGGCGGGCTCCGTCGTCCAGGAAGTGCGGCGCCAATTCCGCGATAAGCCGGGCATCATGCAAGGAACCGAGCGTCCGGACTATGGCCGCGCCGTCGACATGCTGACCAAGGCGGCCATCAAGGAAATGATCGTGCCGTCGCTTCTGCCGGTTCTGGCGCCGCTGGTCGTCTATTTTGGCGTCAAGCTGATTTCCGGCTCGAAATCGTCGGCCTTCGCGGCTTTGGGCGCGTCGCTCCTCGGCGTCATCGTCAACGGGCTTTTCGTCGCCGTTGCGATGACATCGGGCGGTGGCGCCTGGGACAATGCCAAGAAAAGTTTCGAGGATGGTTTCGTCGACTTGGACGGCGTCAAGCACTTCAAGGGCGGCGACGCGCATAAAGCCTCCGTGACCGGCGACACCGTCGGCGATCCTTACAAGGATACCGCCGGTCCCGCCGTCAATCCGGCGATCAAGATCACCAATATCGTCGCGCTCTTGCTGCTCGCCATTCTCGCCCATTGAGATGGCATGGAGCGCGCGCGGTATCCACTTCGCTTGAAAATGCTTTCGAGTCGAGATCACGGGCGCTTCAGGTTGCGGCGCCCGTGCTCTCTAACTCTTTATTGTGGCGCATGATCGATCCAAAAAGTCTGCGGCTTTTTGGGATTATGCGGCTTAGAAATGCAGAAGGTTGATGAACATGCCCTTGAGGAAGGTCGATTCGGCGCCGGCCGTCGGTGTTGTGCGTGACACAAAATCGATGAGCTTGCCGTCCTCCATGCCGTAATTGGCGACGCGCTCGACCTTCTTGTCCTTGGTGAAATAGACCGCAAAGACCCGCTGATCGGTGACCTTGGGCACCATGAACCCAAGGCCGCGATCGGTGGTTTGGGAGATGTAATACCAGGCGTCGCCGCCGACGGTGGATGTCGTCGTTGGAGATCCCAAAAGAACCAGGATCTGCTCCGCGGAAGACCCAACCTTGACATCTTCCGCCGTTTTGGGGTTGAGCTGATACCCATGGACGACCTGGCCGTCGTAGCCGAGGCAGCCACCGAGCCCCAGCGCAAGCGCCGCTAGGAAAGCTAATCTAGCGCCGCCCGTTGCCCGGCGGTTTCCATGCCCTCTCCGCGCTCTTACAAACGCCATTCTACAAGCCTCCGGGTTGAGCAAATTGGAAAAAGAGACCCTCACCGGGCCGGACAATTTTACGAAGCATGAAATTTCCATAAAACAATGAACGATTGCTTTTCGGATGGATATTGGCGAGATGCCCAAACGGGTCATGGGCCAGCATCGTGGTATGATCCCGGCGACATAAAGCCCTTGCGCTTGGCCGCGCGATGCGTAGAGCATGTCCCGAAAAAATTGATCGCCCTTTTGAGTAGGACACGCTCCGAGCCTTTGAATTTGAGCGCTTCCTTTTCGATCACGCAATTTTACGCGCAGGCAAGCGCTCTAGCCTTCGCGTCAGTGAAAAGCAAGGTTCGCCGTTCGCCCGGTGTCGGGCAGGGCGGCAGCCTTCCGATGGAAACAACATGGTTTTCCGGCTCTTCCGGCGGTCGGCCAATCGGGACCTGATCGACCGGCTTCGTGGCGAGATCGTGGCGGCGGCCCGCGATCCCGTGCTTTTCACGGAGTATGGCATCGAGGACAGTTTGCAAGGCCGTTTCGAGGCACTTGCTTTGCACGCGGCGCTTATTCTGCGCCAGCTCAATCGCAGCAAGCCGCCGGCGCCCGAAATGGCGCAGGATCTCACGGACGCCATTTTCCTCTCCTTCGACACCGCCTTGCAGGAAATGGGAGTTGGCGACACCGGCTTGCGCACGCGCATGCGAACCATCGCCGAGGCTTTTCGGGGCCGCGCCACGGCCTATGACCTTGCCCTCAGCGGCGGCACGCCGCAACTCACCGCCGCGCTTGCCCGAAATGTCTATGATGGCCACGGAAACCCGGAGAGGCTTGCGCGCTATGTGGAAGCCGCCAGCCAAGCCTTGGCCAATGCCTCGCTCGCGGCATTTATGACGGGTCCGGTTCCATTTCCACGCCCTTCCGCTATTCGCTAGAGCACATCCTTAAAAAAGTTGCGCGATCTTTTGGGTAAGATCATGCTTGAGAACAATCATGGTCCGCGAAATATTTCAAACTGCCGGCGATCCTGTTCTAATCATCCGCGATAGGTGGCAGCGATGGCAACGAGAACCGTTCCCCTTCCGAAATCCCGCAAGTCCGGCTTAGGCACCAAGGGATCCGAGCCCGAATCTGAAAGTTTCTCACGCGAGCTTGTCGTCGATAGCGTGCCGGATACCGGTCTTGACGTGGAAGTGGCCGCCAGCCAGGCGGAACGCGCCATGCTCGCGCAAGCCTGCGGCCTAGTCGCCGTTCACGAATTCGAGGCCGGTTTTCAGGTTCGGAAACTGGACCGGACAAGATTCAAGGTTACGGGGAGTTTGTGCGCCCGCGTAACGCAAACCTGCGTCGTCAGTCTTGAGCCCTTTGAGACCCTCGTCCACGCCGATATTGATGTGGATTTCGCGCCTTCCGGCGTGTCCGGCCGCGGCCCGGCGGCCGCTTTTCGTGGGGGAGAAGACCCCCCCGATCCGATTATCGGCGGCAAGATCGATCTTGGCGCCTTGGCCGCGGAATTCCTGGTTCTGAACCTCGATGTTTACCCGCGCAAGCCGGGCGTGTCGTTCGACGCGACGGATGTGCGCGGCGAACCACCGGGAGCAAATTCGCTCTTCGCGGTTTTGCGGCATCGTTGATAAATATCCGGCTTGCTACGCGTGCAGCGCCTGCTCGGTCTGTTTGTAGCCTTCGTTCGCACGCTGCTCGATTGTCTCGGGCGAGAAATCGCTGCCGCCAAAGCCCAAAACCTCCTCCGGACGCGTAATTGAAACGATTTTCGGGACACGATCGTAATGGGCGCTTCGCCACCGCCTGATAGGCTGGGTTGTCCTTGAGCGGATTGCATTCGGGGAGACTTTCGAGCGCCTCCATCAATACGGCGACCTCGTTGATCCGGCCCAACATATTCACATCTTCCAATTTCTTGTTGGCGATTTGGAAATTTTGGGTCCTCGCCGTGACTTCCTGCATATTGTGGGGGACTGGTGCCTTATTCGGAAATAGATTGACGACATAGATGGTCCGGTCCGCGCCCACCGAGGTATCGAGCCCGTCGAGCACGGCGCCGAGCGGCGTATTGTCGAATATGCCTCCGTCCCAGTAGAATTTATCGTTGATTACCGTCATCGGAAACGACGGCGGCAAGCTGCCGCTCGCGACGATGTGGTCCAGGGACAGTCCCTTATCACCGCTGTAGAAATATTCGATCTGGCCAGCTTCCACATCGGTCGCACTCACCAGCAATCCTGGTTCGCTTTCGGATCGGCCAGAGCCTTGAGGTCGACCACGGAGCGGCTCCGTGTCATAGAAATTGGTCCAGCTCGCAAGGGCGTAGTAGTCAATTCGCGGCACGAAGAAATTCGGGTTGCCGAGAGCCGACGCGTAGGGCCGCAAAGGCGGCGGCAGAAAAAGTCCTGACACGGTGATCTTTTGCCAAAACGCTTCCAGAGCTTCGAGCGGCTTTAGTCCTGGGGCTGGCCGCGCCAGAAGTACCGCGGTAATCGCGCCGATCGAGACCCCGGCGATCACATCGGGTGCGCAAGCTTCGTCCTTATAGAGCCGACGCGCCGCGCCCAGCTCGTAGGCGCCAAGAGCACCACCGCCTTGCAGGACCAATGCCGTGCGGGCCAGATGCGGCATGTCAACCTCCATAAAGCGTTACTGCTATGCAACAATTTATAGCTGCAACGCAGCAATAGCAAGGGCAACTTATATTGAGATATCCGTTTAGGCCAGAATCACGCCAAGATCCTCTGCGATAGGCTCTTTGGTCTTTTTAGATTCGCCTTCGGTCCGCCTTGTTTCATTCAAGTCTCGTTCAGCGCCAAACCGTAGCATGGCGCTCGAAATTGGCTCTTCCAGTACGAGATCATCATGAAAATCAAATCCAAACTGTTGCCTGCTTGCTTTGCGCTCGTGTTGCTGGCTTTCGCATCGCCTTCGCGGGCGGAAACCGAAAAACGTATCGCCTTCGTGGTTGGCAACGCAGCCTATCAGGCGGGGCCGCTCGCCACGCCGGCCAATGACGCAGGCGTCATCGCCCAGACCTTGCAAGCGGCGGGATTCGACGTCACCGGCGCGCGCGACCTCGATGGCGAATCCTTGCGCGCGGCATTCCGGGATTTTCTTGATAAGGCGCAGGCATCGGGACCGGATACTGTGGCGTTCGTGTATCTCGCCGGTTACGGCCTGCAGTTCGAAGGCGAAAACTATTTCGTGCCGGTGGACGCGAAGATCGTGTCGGCCCAGGACGTGGGGGTCGAAGCGCTACGCGTCTCCGATTATACAAAGCGGCTCGCCGGGCTTCCACTAGCGAGAGTTTCGCCTTTCGCGAAGTCGGGTCCGCCCCTGGCCGGCGGACTGGCGCTCACTGACGCCGAGCCGAACATGCTCCTGGCTTTCAATGCGACGCCAGGCACGGTCGCGCCCCCGAAAGCGGGCCCTATGGCGCCTATGCACGGGCGCGTACCGAAATGATCCGGGGAAGGCGGCCTGCCGCCTTCGGACGTTTTCGACGGCGTGCGTCTGCGCGTCAACGAAGAGACAAAGGGCGCGCAGGTGCCCTGGGACACGTCAAGAATCGCAGTGCCGCTCGTCTACTTCGAGCGGGCGCCGGACGCGCAACCCCCGGCCCTTGCGGCGGACCGAGTCACCGCGATGCGGTCGCAGCCTCTCCGCGAACTCAGCGCGCAGGACGCATACGCCGCCGCGATCGAGCGGGATACGCTGCAAGGCTATGAGGACTTTCTCGCCGCTTACTCAGACGATCCCTTGGCAAATCGCGTCCGTGCCCTGCTGGCCGCCCGCCGCGAAGCTCTCACTTGGCGGCACACCTGCCGCATCGGTACGCCGGACGCCTATTGGTCCTATCTGAGCCGCTATCCGCGCGGCCCGCATGGGGATGAGGCGCGCTGGCAGCTCGACGCTCTGGCAGCCGCCGTGGAGCCGCCGCCGTCTTTTGTTCCAATCGTCTACGACGTTCCGCCACCGCCGCCGGCGGAGATCGTTTACGTCGATCGTCCGCTGCTTGTCTTCAGTGATCCGGTGTTCGGTTTCGTGCCGCCGCCGCCGATCGTCTTCCTGGCGCCGCCGCCGGCCTATCTCGTCATTCCGCCACCGCCGCCGGATGGACTCTTTCTGTTGCCGGTTCCGGTGTTCGTGCCGGTCCCGGTTTGGATCAATCCACCCGCCTATGTGGTGGCGCCGCCCGTGGCCAGGCCCCTGGCGCGAACGGCAAGCCATTGCCGGGGGGCGCAGCATCGCAGAACAAAACACCCGCGGGTCATGCCTTACCCGGCGGCCAGGGGCTTTCCCCAGTGACTGGTGGGACGGGCGCCACAAAAGGTGCAAAGACGGGCCGGGTCACGCCGTCCGGAACGCTTTCACCGGCGGGGCAGCAATCATTGAAAAACCGCCCACGGGACAGGTGCCGCCACACAACCGTCTCGCGCCATCAAATGTCAACGGCAGGCCTGTGACGCGGGGCTGGCCCCGCCATGATGCCGAAACCATCCCACCCCCAGCAGCAGCGATTGCCGCAGCAGGTTCAGCAGCCGCGATTGCCGCAGCAGGTTCACTTGAAACATTTTTGTCCGATTGGGGCCGAAAACCTTACAAGGCCTCATACGTCCGGCGGCTTGAGACGAGGTGGTTTGCGCGGAAGCACGCAACGTCGTAGCACGAGGCGCGCGCACCGATAGAGTCGGGCCCATAGGCGAGCGGGACAAGCGTAGAATCGAGATCGGCTTCGTAACTGCGGTCGCGGAGATGATGGCTCGGACACAGTTGCAAGAAGCCGCCCGCAGTTTCTGGTATAATACAGTCGGCGCACGATGTTTTGGGGCTCCCGATGCTTTCTACCGAACTTTTTGGGTCATCCTGGAGAAAATCTCTGATGAAGTTCAAGACTCCGTGGTTGATCCCAATATTATCTCCAAGGCGGTGCGCGATAAAAGTCAGCGTAAGGGGACGAATATTGGGAGGAGTGCAATCGATTTTGTTCTGAAGGGAATTCGATTTTCTGGCCACCGCTTCGATCTCGATTTGCCCCAAACCAGTGACGCGCTCGCTGAGGCATTTTCGAATAGCGTCATTGAAGGGCTTAAGAAAAAAGGGTACGTGGTTGATCCCGCAAAGATACTGGAATTGCGTAAGTATCTTTCAGGGGGGCTTCTGCGCGAGCCACCAACTAAGGGAATTGAATTGAAAGGACCAATAGCGACATGATGGCAGCGTCTGGCGTAACTCTGCGGTAATTTCAAACTAACCTACCAAATTTGCAGAACCTCCTATTCAATGCGCCAGCCGCTCCAAAAGATCCCGCACATGGACCTGGTCGGATTTGTAATTGCCGGTGAGCGTGTACATCACGAAATTGACGCCGCCGCGCAGCGCGAGTTCGTGCTGGCGCTCGCCGCCCGGCACCAGCGAATAGAGGCTGTCGCCGTCAGGGTCGCTCGCCCAGCCTGCCGCGAGATCGTTGGATGTGATGATGATCGGCGAGACGCTGTCGCCGGCTCTGGCCGGGCGCGGGCTGCCATCAGCGGGCGGCGGCGGCAGCGCCTCGATCCAGGTCGTGCCGCTCGTGTAGCGGCCGACAAAACCATCGAGGAGATAGAAGGTTTTCGTCACCACATGATCGGCCGGAACGGCTTCGAGCTCCGGCACATCGACGCCATCGAGCAGGGTGCGCAGCCATTTTCCTTCCGGCGTCGGCGGCCCGCCGGGGCGGGCGGTGAGCGCGTCGCGCGTATCGAAAATAATCGTGCCGCCTTGCTTCATGAAAGCGGCGGCCTTGGCGACGGCCTCGCGCGGCGGCTGCGGTCTTGTCGCGACGACCGGCCAATAGAGAAGCGGATAAAAACTTAATTCGTCGCGGGCGGGATCGATCGCGGCCGGCTCGCCGGGCGACAATGACGTCCGCCGCGCCAGCACCCGCGATAGGCTGGCCAAGCCCTGCCGGCTCACCTCGTCGACCCTTGCATCGCCGCTCGCCACATAAGCGAGCCGTGTCCTGAGCACGGAGGCCAAATCCACCGGCGGGGCGTTTGCTGCGGCGGGCTCGGCCGCAAGCCGCGTTGGCGTGGCCAGCACCAGCAAGGTGCCAAGGGCAAAGAGAGCGAGACAGGCGGGGGCACTCCGCGCGGCTTTGCGCAAACCGCCAGAGAGCCACAGCGAGGCCAGACCATCGGCGGCGAATAGAAGAAACGCGGCGGCGATGAGCCAGGGTTTCAGATCGGCCGGGCCTTTTTCGCCCAAAGGCTCGTTGACAAAACCAAAGCCGGAATAATCCGCCTCCTTGAGCGTGTCCTGCGGTCCCAAGGCATTGACGGCGACAAGCCCATCAGCCGGACCATAAAAGCCCGGCGGATGTTCGGGCAAGGCAGTGCCTTCGAACCCGGCGGGGATGGCGGTCGCGTCCGGCGGCGGCGCCCCGAGAACGCCGAAACCGTCGAGGGTCCGCTCCGGTGCGAGGACGGCCGCTTGCTGGTCTTTCGTTCCGGCAGGAGCTTGCGCGTCCGTTTCCTTTGCTGTTTCCCCCGACAGGGCAATGATTTTGCGTAGCATATCGACGAACAATCCCGAGAGCGGCAGGTTCGACCAGGTCGTGTCCGCCGTGACATGGAACAAAATGATCATTCCCTTGCCTTGCCGCGTGGCGGTCACGAGCGGGGTTCCATCCGAAAGCCGCGCCCAGGTCTTGGCCGAGAGGCCGGGGTCCGGCTCGGCCAGAACCTGACGCGTCACGGTGACCTCGGCGGGGACCGCCAAGCCGTAGAATGGACTCTCCCTGTTGAAAGGCGCAAGTTGTTTTGGCGTATCCCACGACATCGCCCCGCCCAGCACGCGGCCGCCCCGGCGCAGCCTCACCGGGACGAGATCGCCGGAGGCCGCTGCGAGATGGGTTCCGGCAAACCGCACGAGGATGCCGCCGTCCTCGACAAAACGGGCGAGAGCGTCATGCGCCTCCCCGGGAACCATGCCGACATCGGCCAGGATCATGATTGCGACATGATCGTCGAGGAGCGATCGCACCGGATCGGTGGCGGAAGGGCTTGCCTCGCGCACGTCGGCGAAAGGGGCGAGAGCCTTGGTGAGATAATAGGTCGGCGCGAGCAGCGGCTGCGCGACGTCCGAGGTTTCGCCGCTGACAAGGCCGGCGCGACGGCGGCGCCAGCGCTCGTCGAGAAGGTAAACCGCCGCTGCCGAATGTTCGCCGGCGATTTCGAGACGGGCGATTTCGTTGCGCAATTCGACCGGCATCTCGAATTTGGCTTGCGCCTCGTTTGCCCCGGCGAAATCGAAAGAAGCGTCGCCAAGCGCGAGCCCCTTGCGGTCGAGCGCGCGGACAACTCCCTGTTCGGGACTGAAAGTGCCCGCGCGGAGCACGCGCACATCGAGACTGCCGGTTTGGTTTTGTGCGCCCGCGAGCGCGCGCACGGAGGTTCTATCCGTCACGAGAGTAAGTTTACTGGAAACATCCGCAAGCTTGCCCGCGAACTCCCGCGCGTCGCCGCGATCAACTCCATCGGCGATCCAGACAATGGCAGGCTTTGGATGCGTCGCGGCATATTTTTCGATCGCGGCGAGAACCGGCAGCCGGCCGGGGACAAACGGTACGGGTTTCAGCACCCGCAGGCGATCTTGCGCCTTGGCCGCATCGAGAGGCCCGATGTCGCGGGAGCCCTCCGATGTCGCAACAACGGCGGCGAGCTGCGAACTTTGCCTGGCCGCTTCGATTCGGCGTGCCGCGGCGGCGATTCGGCGCTCCCAGCTTGGCGCCGAAGGCCAGCCATTGTCCAACACGATGAGCAAGGGCCCCGCTTGTGTCCCCGCGGCCAGCGGGTTTAAGACCGGTCCCGCCATCGCGAAAATGAGGCAGGCCGCGATGGTGAGGCGCAAAAGGAGTAGCCACCAAGGCGTGCGCGACGCGGTCTCGTCCCTCGGGCGAAGATTTAAGATGAGCCGCAGCGGCGGAAACGGCACGAGCGCCGGGCGCGGCGGCGTGATCCGCAACAGAAAATACAAGAGCGGCAGGCCCGCGAGCGCGGCGAGGACAAAAGGATAAGTGAAAGCGAGCGGAATGCCGGACATCAGCGGGCGGCGCCTCGCTCTGCCTGCGGGTTGAAACCAGGATAGGCGTCGAGCTGGACTCGCAGGGCGAGCAAGGCCAAGGTGGCGGGCCGGTCGGTCCGGTGCACCGTCAAAGTCCAGTCGCGCGCACGCACGGATGCGGCAATGGCATCGCGATGCAAGGCGAGGCGGCGAATGTACTCTTCGCGAAACGTCTCCGCCTTGCCCACGCGTAACCGCGCCGGCGAATCGACATCGGCGAATTCGGTATTGCCGGCAAAAGGAAAAGTCTCCTCGACCGGATCGGCGATCATGACGAGGTGTCCACGCGCGCCGCGCGCGGAAATGCCCGCGATCGTGGCCGAAATTTCCGCCGGATCGGAAAGAAAGTCGCCGATCAGAATAGCCTTCGCACCGCGCGGAAGGTTTATTCGCGCGGGAAGCTCTTCCGGCACGTAACCGGCTGCGCTCTCCTGCGCCAGCAAAACTTCCGCGAAGCGTTCGACGATATGCCTGACGGCGAAAGCGGGGGTGAGGCCAAGAAGTCCAACGCGTTCGCCGCCGCGCACGAGAAGATCGGCGCTCGCGAGGCCGAGAACGAGCGCGCGATCGATTTTTGGCTGCAACGCGAGCTCGGAGGCAAACCACATGGAGGCGGAGCGGTCGATCCAGATGTAAACCGTATGCGCCGCCTCCCATTCCCGCTCGCGCACATAGAGGCGATCGTCCTTTGCCGATCGGCGCCAATCGATGCGGCTCGCCGCCTCGCCTGCGACGAAGGGGCGAAATTGCCAGAAGTTCTCGCCGGCGCCCGCGCGCCTTCTTCCATGGACGCCATGCATGACGCTCGCGGCGGCCTCTTTCGCGCTCGCGCAGAGGCCGGGGAAACGCCGCGCCAATTCAAGCGCATGATTCTGGTGGCGGCGCCCGGCGCGGCTTTCATTTTTCTCAAGAAGCCGGACCGTGGGCATCGGTCAACCGGCCCGGCCGGCCAGCTGGGCGACAAGATCGCTCACGCTGAGGCCCTCGGCGCGCGCGGCGAAAGTGAGCGCCATGCGATGCTTGAGCACCGGGACGGCGAGCGCCGCGACATCGTCGAGGGAAGGCGAAAGCCGGCCGCCGAGAAGGGCGCGGGCGCGGGTCGCGAGCATCAAGGCCTGTGCCGCGCGGGGTCCTGGACCCCAGGCGATATGCTGGGTGACCTTTGGGTCTCCCTCGCCGGGGCGCGCTTGCCGGACAAGATCGAGAATGGCTTCGACCACGCTTTCTCCGGCCGGAAGCCGGCGCACGAGCCGCTGTGCCGCCATGAGATCCTCGGCGCTCATCGCGGATTTTGCTTCGACACTCGTGTCGCCCGTCGTCTCGATTAGAATCCGGCGCTCAGCCGCGCGATCGGGATAGGCGACGTCGATTTGCATGAGAAAGCGATCGAGCTGGGCCTCGGGCAGGGGATAGGTGCCCTCCTGCTCAAGCGGATTTTGCGTTGCGAGCACATGAAAGGGGCGCGGCAGATCGTGCCGTTCGCCGGCGACGGAGACGTGGTATTCCTGCATCGCCTGGAGCAGCGCCGATTGGGTCCTGGGACTTGCCCGGTTGATTTCGTCGGCCATGAGCAATTGGGCGAATACGGGTCCCCGGACGAAGCGGAAACTTCGGCGCCCGCCGGCGGCTTCCTCGAGGACTTCGGAGCCCAGAATATCCGCGGGCATCAAATCCGGTGTGAACTGGACGCGGCGCGTATCCAAGCCGAGGACGGCGCCAAGCGTTTCGACAAGCTTGGTTTTGGCGAGACCCGGCACGCCGACGAGCAAGCCGTGGCCGCCCGAAAGGAGCGTGACCAGGGTCTGTTCGATGACTTCCGTCTGACCGAAGATGACGGTCTCGATCGAACTCCGCGCCGCGGCGATCCGTTCCAGCGTGGACTCGGCTGTGCGCGCCATGGCGGCTTCGAGCGAAGCCGTGATTATTTCCGGCATGGGTTTATTGGCCTTTTGGCTTGTTGCATCAATTTGCATCAATGAACCGCAGTTTCAACGCCGCCTGCGCGGAACTGGCTTGCATTACCATGATAGCTGTATAGCCGGCGAGGTGACGATCAAAACCACCTTGGCGATCCGGAGCAATGCTTTTTGCACCTCCGAACCGACATTTCAATCATCCCACGGCAATGGGGCGGAGATTATGGCCGAAGAGTTTCTCGCCAAATGTAAACAGCAGGCCGGAATTGGCGCGACGAGCTCGGAGTTGGATACGGAAAGCTTGGCCACGGCCATGCCGCCGGTGGAGCAATGGAATCCGCCCTTTTGCGGCGATATCGAGATGCGGATTGCCCGCGACGGGACTTGGTTTTACTGCGGTACCCCGATCGCCCGGCCCGCCCTCGTGCGGCTCTTTTCGACCATTTTGCGGAAAGACCCCGACGGCTATGTTCTCGTTACCCCTGTCGAGAAAGCCGGCGTAAAGGTCGAGGACGCCCTTTCCTTGCCGTGGAGCTGCGCGGCCTCGGCCGGAGAGGCCTTCGAGGTGCCTTTCGCTTTTCTCATGGACACCGCCAATCACGCGCTGCACCATAAGGAGGTTGAAGGAAAAATCCGCCGTTTCCATGCGATGCCCTATGGCGGCCGGAATATTTGGGGCGTAACCGCGGGCATTTTGCGCAATCTCTACGAAAGGCTTTATGGCTGATGTGGCGTGCCGTCCTCGACCCAGTTCTGCTGTTTGCCTCCCCCTTCGCCGCCTACGCGGTCTATCTTGCTTTGCGTCAAAAATATCCTTTCACGATCGAGCATTGGACCAAGGGCGCCGTCTCGACGCTGACCTTGGCGGGTCTTGCGATCGCCGTCACGGGCATGCTTGCCTTCGGCATTCTCGCGCCGCGCCACGAGGGCGCTTACATACCGGCCCATATAGAGAATGGCCGGCTGGTGCCAGGGCGTTTGCAATGAGCCCGGCGGAAGACCGGGGCATCGCGGCGCCCAATGCGCTTTCGGCCCTGTTCGGCGATCAAGCCTTGCGCGCCGTTTTGGCCGCGCTGGATCATGCAGGCGAGGAAACCCGCATTGTCGGCGGCGCCCTGCGCGATTCTCTCTTCGGCAGGACAGCCGGCGAGATCGATCTGGCGACCACGCTTTTGCCGGAGGCGGTCATGGCGCGGGCGAAAGCGGCGGGCATTCGCGCCATTCCGACCGGCTTTCAACATGGCACCGTAACCCTGCTTGCGGGGGAAAAGACTTTTGAAGTGACAACCTTGCGTGAGGACATAGAAGCCGATGGCCGTCATGCGACCGTTCGCTTCGGCCGTGATTTCAAGGCGGATGCCCTGCGCCGCGATTTTACAATGAACGCGCTTTCGATGACATGCGATGGACGGCTCTTCGATTACACCGGCGGCCTTGCCGACATCGCGGCGCGAAAAGTGCGTTTCATCGGCGAGCCCGCGCGGCGCATCAAGGAGGACTATCTGCGCATCCTGCGCTTCTTTCGCTTTTCGGCCGATTTCGGCGAAGGCCCGCTCGATTCCGCCGGACGTTCGGCGGCTATCCGTCAAAGGAAGGGCCTTGCCCGCCTCTCGCGCGAAAGAATCCGCGCCGAGCTTCTGAAGTTGCTTCGCGCGCGCAGAGCCGTGGAAGTCTGCGCGGAATTCTGCGCCGATGGGCTGCTGCACCCGCTTATCGGCTTAGCGCCAAATCCGGCGAGGCTGCGGCGCGCCGTGGCGCTCAGTGAAGGCCCGCCGCACGATCCGCTCCTGCGG
>VDMG01000013.1 GCA_006514895.1 Beijerinckiaceae bacterium | reverse complement strand
AATCCTCCGTTCTTCAACCCGCTTAATCTGTCTCACAGGCGCTGACGCCGGACACACGTGGGCCAAGCTATCCGTCTCGACCTTCATCGCCGCAAATCTGTGCCCGAGAAGAGCCGAGGTAAGAAAAGACCAAGATTCGTGAATTTCCGCTTGGTGGCGGCGCAGGAACTCTGCGACCTTCGGGGCGATGCAGGCAACATGAATATGCAGCTGGTCCTGGCTGCGGCTAGCTGCCGAATTAATCGCCATTCCGATCTTGTCACGCGGCAGTTGACGGCGCGCCCCTTCCTCGACGAAACGGCGGGCGTCCCATGCTGCCTCCCAATAGTTTGGCGCATTTTCCCTCAGCAACGCCGGGCTTTCGATGCCGGAAATAGGAGCGGTAGGGACAACGATAACATGCGTAGCGCTCGAAGGCGCCCGGAGCACGGCAAAGCCTCGCTCAAGACCATCGGCTATGCTGACCTCGGCACAAGGAAACCCCACGCCGATGCTTTGGTAGGCTGGCACACAGATGTCGTGGACGACGGCCCATAACCCACCCCGGCTGGCGGCAGAGGCAGAATTAGGCAGATTCGCGACAGTGGCGAGGATCAGCCCCACTGTAGCCGCGAAACCAGTGACTTTGCGCAGGACGAACCCTTCCGAAATGCTGCTCATTGCCGGATTAAAGCAGGGCCGGTCCCTATTGTGAAAGAATATACTTAAACATAGGTGCTCAGGAGAGGAGCGAGTTAGACAATCGATGGCGGCAAACAATAACCCAACGACGGAAGTCTTAGCTGGCCTCGTCGAGCGTGTAACATTTCATAACGAAGACAACGGCTTTTGCGTTTTGCGCGTGAAGGCGCGCGGCAAGCGTGAACCCATCACCGTCGTCGGTCATGCCGCGGTGATCTCCGCCGGCGAGTTCATCCAAGCGAGCGGCGAGTGGAACAATGATCGCACGCATGGCGTGCAGTTCCGCGCGCGGTTTCTGAAAACGATGCCGCCCACCACGACAGAGGGAATCGAAAAATATCTTGGCTCCGGAATGATTCGTGGCATTGGTCCTGCTTATGCCCGCAAACTCGTCCGGGCCTTCGGCAGCCAAGTGTTCGACGTCATCGAAGTAGAGCCGCATCGGCTGCGGGAAGTTGCCGGCATTGGTCCGAAGCGCGCCGATGGCATCGCCACGGGTTGGGCCGAGCAGCGGGCCATCCGCGAGATCATGATCTTCCTGCATGCCAATGGGGTCGGGACATCGCGCGCGGTGCGGATTTACAAGACCTATGGCGCCGGTGCGATCCAGGTGATTTCGGAAGATCCCTATAGACTCGCACGCGACATTCGGGGCATCGGCTTTAAGACGGCCGATGCCCTCGCGATGAAACTCGGCATCGAAAAAACGGCCATGATCCGGGCGCGTGCCGGGATCTCGTTTGCATTGACCGAAGCTCTCGACGAAGGCCATTGCGGCTTGCCGCGCGACGATCTGTTGCCACTCGCGGTCGAGCTCTTGGAAATCCCGGGCACGATTGTCCTCGACGCCTTGCGGCTTGAGCTCGATGCCGGGCAGGTGATCGCCGATCAGGTCGAAGGGCGCGACTGCGTCTTCCTCGGCGGCCTCTATCACGCCGAGCGCTCGATCGCCGATCGGCTGCGCATTCTCTTGCGTGGATCGATGCCTTGGAAAACAATCGATGCCGAGAAGGCCATCCCGTGGGTGGAAGCACGCACTGGCCTGGCGCTTGCCGACAGCCAGAAGACGGCGATCCACGCCGCGCTGCGCTCGAAAGTGATGGTGATCACCGGCGGCCCTGGTGTCGGCAAGACCACTCTGGTGAATTCCATCCTGCGCATCCTAGCCGCGAAAAATGTCCGCCTCCTCTTGTGCGCGCCGACCGGACGCGCGGCCAAACGGATGACCGAGACGACAGGACACGAGGCCAAGACGATCCATCGGCTTCTTGAGATCAACCCTAAGACGGGAGGATTCCGCAAAAACGAAGAAAGTCCGCTCAACTGTGATCTCCTCGTGGTCGATGAGACGTCGATGGTCGACGTGGTACTGATGAATTCGCTCCTGAAGGCCGTCGCGGATTATACCGCGGTGCTCTTCGTCGGCGACATCGATCAGCTACCACCGGTCGGCCCTGGCCAGGCCCTTGCCGACATCATCGCAAGCGGCGCCGTGCCAGTTGTGAAACTTACCGAGGTCTTCCGGCAGGCGGCCCTAAGCCAGATTGTTCAGAGCGCCCACAGGATCAATTCTGGGCAGATGCCCGATCTGTCGGCTCCACGGGACGCAACGGATTTTTATTTCGTTGAGGCATCCGGGCCGGACATTGCTGTCAAGCGGCTCATTGAGCTCGTCAAGGAACGTATCCCCCGCCGCTTCGGCTTCGATCCCATGCGCGACATCCAGGTGCTCTGCCCGATGAACCGCGGCGGGCTCGGAGCCCGTTCGCTGAATATCGAGCTGCAGCGGGCTCTCAATCCGAGAGGAGACCCAAAGGTCGAGAAATTCGGGATGACCTTTGCCATCGGCGACAAGGTCATGCAGATCGAAAATGACTATGACAAAGAGGTCTATAATGGCGACATCGGCTACGTCGAAGCCATCGATCTCGAACTCGGCGAGATGATGATCGCTTTCGACGGACGGCCAGTCACCTATGCCTTCGGCGAACTCGACCAGATCGTCCTCGCTTACGCGACGACGATCCATAAATCGCAAGGCTCGGAATATCCCGCTGTCGTCATTCCCGTCACGACACAGCACTATATGATGCTGCAACGCAATCTGCTTTACACCGGGGTCACCCGCGGCAAGCGGCTCGTCATTCTGCTCGGGCAGAAGAAAGCGGTGGCGATCGCCGTCAAGAACGTCTCGGGCAGGCGGCGCTGGTCGAAGCTTCGCGAATGGCTAAATCCCGCTGGTTTTTCGATCCCGCGATTGATTGGCGCCTGAGCCGATAGGGAG
>VDMG01000014.1 GCA_006514895.1 Beijerinckiaceae bacterium | reverse complement strand
CCGCTGAGGCCCTCAAATACGCACTGCTCGACGCTCATCGGTTTCATCGGCATGGTCTTCAGATCGAGGCCGAACTTTTCGAGCACCGCTGTGTTCGTAAACCCGGCTGCCAGTACAGTGACGTAGACACCTAGAGGTTTGAACTCATAGTGAAGCGCCTCGCCAAGGCTGTGTACATACGCCTTCGCGGCTCCGTCATTCGCCATACAGGGAACGCCGTTTTCCGCACCCATTGCCCCCGCGAGGATCAAGCCGCCCCGCCTCCGCTTGGCAAGTTTCGCGCCGAAATGGTGGGTGATGTCCAGATGCGCCATCGTACTGAGCCGCAAAGTCGCCTGAAGCAACTGCCGATCAAGCTTCAAGAACTCGCCGGGATTTCCGGTGCCGGCATTGGAGACGACAAGGCCGATGTCGAGATCGTCAGTGGCGGAGGCGAGTTGCCCGATGAAATCCTCCCGAGAGACATCAAGCACGACGACTCGATGCTCCACACCGTAACGCTTGCTAAATTCAACGCCTACTTCCTTAAGCAAGTCCTCCCGCCGCGCAACGAGGACAATGTTGATTCCTGAAGCTGCGATTTGCCGCGCAAATTCCTTGCCTATTCCGGACGAGGCACCCGTGACGAGTGCCCAGGGGCCGAACCTTTTTTTATCGAGTGCGGCTCTCATCTTTTTGCTCCGTTCTGCCTGCTTAGGGCTTGTTGTGTTTGTTGTGTCATAAATTATTCGGCAGCCAATGGCCGTGGATTATAAGTCAGTCAGCTGACTGAAACATTGCAACAGGTCGATTCTTTTGTCAACCCGGATTCTTGTGATGTTGCCGGGCGGTCTTCGAATAAACGCTGGGTAAGCTCAATCAACTTTGTAAACGCGGCCGGTTTGCGCCCCCAAGATAGCGCGTTTGTAGGCTTGTCCAACTTTCCATCCTTCGACCGGAATCATGCCGGGAAAGAACGGACCAAAATGAGCTTCGGATTCTTTTAGGATCGTAGGACTCACCACATTGATACGCAATCCCTTAGGAAGTTCAATTGCGGCAGCCCGAACAAAACCTTCCAACGCGCCCGAGACGGCTGAAGCCGCGACGCCGGCGAAGATCGGTTCGTCGTTAAGAACGCCCGAAATCAAAGTGAAGGATCCTTTTTCTTTGATGAACGGGATCGCCTCCTGAACCAGATTGATCTGACCCATGAGCTTGCTTCCCAACGAAAACTGCCACTGTTCAGCGGTGAGTTCCGAAAGCGGAGCAAATACGATTTCGCCTGCTGCAATGGCCACGGCATCAAACGAGCCGACGGCTTGATAAAGCTTCCTGACACTTTCGCGGTTCTCGATCTCGACTTGGAAATCGCCTGATTTGCGTCCGACCTTGACTATCTCATGGCCAGCACCCGCCAATGCCTTTTGAACCAGTTCGCCGATCGTTCCGTTTGCGCCAATCAAAACAATTTTCATAAAAACTCCATTCTGCCTGCTTAGGGCTCGTTGTGTCATCCGATCACCTCGCCACTCCGATTGTATGAATTGCAATGCACATTTTGCTCGGCCCGCTTCAGGCTTCGCCGTGCGGGCCTGCGGGTTCAGCCCGCCTGGTGTCTCACAAGCTTTGAATCCAACTCTTGAGGCGCTTGGTCTCCGTCGCCACAAGACCGGAGTCATGAAAGGCATGAGCCAGGATCGAAACGCCTTGCATGGCGGAAAGCAGGTGCACGGCAAGGCCCTTGGAGTCTTTCCCCTTCCCGAGTGCCCGAAACTGGCTCTCGATCCAGGCCAGGTGTTGAGCGAAGATCTCGGTCGCTCTGGTGGCGACCGAGCCGCCCGCCTTGTGGAGCTCGGAGCAAAACGTCCCGACCGCGCAGCCGCGCTGTGCCAAGAAATCCTTGTTCTCGAAGACGTCTTGGACGCAGGCGCAAAGCCGATCCTTGGGCGATCCAGCTTCGTTCCATCGCTGCCGCTGCGCGGACAGCTCCGCTAGCCTCAGCTCGACGATCGCCTCGCCAATCTCGTCCTTGGTCTTGAAGTAATAATAGACGTTGCCCAGAGGAACCTTGGCTTCGCGCGCGATGTCGGCAAGCGAGGTGGCGCCGAACCCGTTCTGGTACGCCAAGCCCACTGCCGCACTAACCAGCCGCGATCGTTTATCGATATGTGTCCTAGCCATGTTTGTGCAGTATGTCAGTCGACCAACTTAATATGACGGGGATAAGGCAAACCTGTCAAGCCCTCCGGCTTGCTTCTGGCCAGCCGCAGTCCCCTGGACACATCCCAAATTGCGGCGCGTAAAACGGCCCTGACGGCGGCACCACAGCCAACCGTAGGCAAAAAATCACGAAAATTCCTTGATCTTTGCGTCCAATTGACTTAAACGACCGTTTGAATTTAGCTCGGTCGTTTGAAAAATGAACGCACCCGCCAAGTAGGAATAGGCGGCAGGGTTTGACGATAGGAAGAGCGTGGTGAGGTTGGTGTCATGGCAGAATCACACCGATACCCGTTGCGAATCCAGCAATCCAAGCTCGACGGATGGTGGTTCATTTTCGTGGACGAAGTGCCGGAGCTCGGGGTTTTGGGTCCTAATTACGAAGCCTTGCTCGACCGGCTTAAAAATGAAGCAGAAAACCTGTTTCGGTCACGCGGTGAAAACGTTACTGACATAGAAATTGTTCGATCTGAGAAACCGACGCTGCGAGTCTTCCACTGAAACTGATGTCGCCTATGGGTCGATGCTGTTGAAAAAGTCTTTTTGGGGGTACGAGCAAATTTTTACAGAGGCGCTGGTGCGGCGGTCCGAAAATGATGTAGGGGGACACATGATCAGTCCGATTTCCAACCGGCAGCCTTCGTAAGTTCTCTGTGAGACGTTGGTTTACGAAATACCGGTTTCGACGGGCACACAGGGAAAAATTTCGGTCAGTTCATTTTTGCCTTTTTCAACAGCATCGGTCAGCAACGGACATCCAGCAATGTCCGCGTCACGTCCGCTTTGCCCCTCATAACAGACTCAGAGC
>VDMG01000053.1 GCA_006514895.1 Beijerinckiaceae bacterium | reverse complement strand
AAACTGGGTATGTAACGGTGTTTTGCCGCGTCCCCCCTCCTACTATTCTAGCCCCCAAAACGTTTCACGTGAAACACTTTTGTCCGATTGGGCGAAAATTTCGTACATAATTTGGCTTGGCCTTGCGCATTGCTTGCGCCATGCACCCGGTGCTATAGGCTCCCCTTGTTTCAGCCAACCGAAGGAAAATCCATGTCCGTCGATCAGGCGAACGTGCGGCGCATCGCGCATTTGGCGCGGATCAAGGTCAGCGAGGCCGACGTGCCGCACCTGCAAGGCGAACTCAACGCCATCCTCGCCTTCGTCGAGGAATTGGCGAGCGTCGATGTCGAAGGCGTCGAGCCGATGACGTCCGTCTTGCCCATGTGGATGAAAAAGCGTGCCGATGTTGTGACGGACGGCGCCATCCCGGACGAGATTGTCGCCAATGCGCCGGTCTCCGACGATCATTTTTTTGTCGTCCCCAAAGTGGTGGAGTGAGCGCATCCCATGACCGGCCTTACCGAGCTGACGCTCGCCGAAGCGAACAGTGCTCTTGCCCAAAAGAAATGTTCCGCCGTCGAACTCGCCAGGGCGCATATCCGCGCAATCGAAAAAGCGCGTGCGTTAAATGCTTTCATTGTCGAGACGCCGGAGAAGGCGCTGGCCATGGCCCGCCAATCGGACGCGCGGATCGCCAGGGGCGAGGCCGGGCCGCTCGAAGGTATTCCGCTCGGCATCAAGGATCTTTATTGCACCGAGGGCGTGCAGACCACGGCGGGCAGCCACATCCTCGAAGGCTTCGTGCCGCCCTATGAATCGACCGTCACTGCCAATCTCTGGCGCGACGGCGCGGTGATGCTGGGAAAGCTCAATCTCGACGAATTCGCGATGGGCTCGTCGAACGAGACCTCTTATTTCGGCCCGGTGATTTCCCCCTGGCGGCGGCATGGATCGAATACCGCGCTCGTTCCCGGCGGCTCGTCGGGCGGCTCGGCGGCGGCGGTCGCCGCGCGGCTCTGTTTTGGCGCGACCGCATCCGACACCGGCGGCTCGATCCGCCAGCCCGCTGCTTTTACCGGAACCGTCGGCATCAAGCCGACCTATGGGCGCTGCTCGCGCTGGGGCATGGTGGCTTTCGCATCTTCGCTCGATCAAGCCGGTCCCATCGCCCGCAGCGTGCGCGACGCGGCGATCCTCTTGCGCTCGATGGCGGGCCACGACCCCAAGGACACGACCTCCGTCGATATGCCGGTGCCAGATTTCGAGGCTTCGGTCGGGCGCGGCGTCAAGGGCCTGAAAATCGGCATTCCGAAGGAATACCGCCGCGATGGAATGGCGGCCGAAATCGAAAGACTTTGGGCGCAAGGCATCGCGTGGATGCAGGCGGCGGGCGCGACGGTCACCGACATCTCGCTGCCGCACACGCGCCACGCCTTGCCCGCCTATTACATCGTGGCGCCGGCCGAGGCGTCGTCGAACCTCGCGCGCTACGATGGCGTGCGCTACGGCCTGAGAGTCCCCGGCAGGGACATCGCCGACATGTATGAAAAGACCCGCGCGGCGGGTTTTGGCAAGGAGGTCAGGCGGCGCATCATGATCGGCACTTACGTGCTCTCGGCCGGCTATTACGACGCCTATTATGTGCGGGCGCAAAAGATCAGAACGCTCATCAAGCGCGATTTCGAGACGGCCTTCAACGACGGCATCGATGCGATCCTGACTCCGGCGACGCCATCCGCCGCTTTTGGTCTTGGCGAAAAGGGGTCCGCCGATCCGGTGGAAATGTATCTCAACGATATTTTCACGGTGACCGTGAACATGGCGGGCCTGCCGGGCATTTCGGTCCCGGCGGGCGTTTCCACGGATGGCTTGCCCTTGGGGCTGCAAGTGATCGGCCGCGCCTTCGACGAAGAAACTCTTTTTTCCGTGGCGCACGTCATCGACCAAGCGGCGCCGAAAATCGCGGCGCCGGAGAAATGGTGGGCGTGAGCTTTCAGCTGAGCCGCTTGATCGCGGTGACCGGCTGCGAAGTCTTGGCGAGGATTCTTTCCCGCGCATCAGACAGAGGTTCGCTCGCGACCAGCATATGATGGGCGTTGGCGTGCAGCAGCGTGGTTTCATCCCGCATGATGCCGACATGGCCGCGCCAAAAGACGAGATCGCCGCGCTTGAGCGTAAGATCCGCGTCCAAGGCGAGCGGCGCGCCAAGCGCTTGCTCCTGCAAATCGGTGTCGCGCGGCGCCGTGATCCCGGCAGCGTTCAGCGAAACCTGGACGAGCCCCGAGCAATCGATGCCAAGGCTGGTCTTGCCGCCCCAGAGATAGGGCACATGCAAAAACCGCTCGGCGACTTCGACGAAGTCCGCTTCTGTCATGTCGATGGGGGCAAGGTGATCGGCGAAGACAAAAGCGTTATCGCCGATTTGCGCGAAGGCGCCTCGCGTGGCGCGGACACAAACGGCGGCGCCGAGCGGCGAGGCACGGCGCGCGGGCAGTTTCAGATCCGGACATGGATAGACCAAGGTCCGGATGACTTTGACACAGTGGGTTGGCCGTATGTGGCCTTCGTTAAGCGCGGCCATGGCGATATAGCCGACGTAACCGTCCCGCGTGAGCTGGACCCAGCCCCAGCCTTCGTGATCCTCGTGAAGCATCACCTCTTCGCCGAAGAGCGCCTGGGTATCGAGCAGGGCTTCGTGGGATGGCGCATGCCGCACATCGGCGATGCCGGAGCTGACATACATTGCGCGGCCCCCGACGTAAGCGTCGGCGGCAACTTGGCCACGCAGATGCGCGGCTGCGAGATCGGGGCGGGCGGGGGTGAGGCGGGGGTCAAAGGGTTTCATTTGTCCCTAATAGCCGGTTGTGGGGCGGATGGAAATTGGTCAGCCTGCGGGGCCTAACGTGCCGGTCGTTTCTGCGAATTACAAGAGTTCAGCATAATATCTAGTGTCCTGGCTCGCAAATATCGACTAATATTTGCTTTGCAACTTGATTGTCCGTTTTTTGGATATGAACTTACCGGCGTCAGCCGG
>VDMG01000015.1 GCA_006514895.1 Beijerinckiaceae bacterium | reverse complement strand
CCTGTCTCGAAAATCGGAGTTCACCCGAGATCGGAAATCGGAGCTTGACTTCAATGCCCTCATACGAGGTGGAAACCGGTACCCTTTGTAGCTGATTTTTGTTATCCCCTTGGCTAGCGAACCGCAAGCTCGAATCGCCGTGACAATGCCGTTGTCAAGTATACAACTGGCGCCGATTGACACAAGCGTAAGCCTAATTCAAAAATGGATGTCACATGAAAACCCATGAAACGGTTTTGAGTTTCCGCAAAGTTACCCTCGGGTCGAATCGGAAGTTTGGCTTCGCCTTCAGTGCTCTTTTCATGATTTTGGGCCTTTGGCCATTGTTTCGCCACGCAGGTTCGCCGAGATGGTCAATGATCATCATTTCGTTGTCCTTGCTGACTGTTGCTCTCCTTTTCCCCCGTTTGTTGACGCCGCTGAACCGCGGCTGGTTCAAGCTCGGAATCGCCTTGAACAGGATCGTCAACCCAGTCGTAATGGGAATCTTGTTCTTCGGGGCGGTCGTCCCGCTCGGCTGGTACCTGCGAAAGAGAGGCGAAGACCTTCTACGCCTGAAAATGAGGCCTGATGCCACCACCTATTGGATCGAACGGCACCCTCCGGGTCCGGTCCGCGGAACCTTGACGAAGCAATATTAGTGGAGCAATCGATGTCCATTCTTGTCGAGCTTTTGGAATTCCTTAGCGTACGGAAGAAGCTCTGGCTCCTGCCCCTGCTGGTCCTTTTCCTGATTTTCGGAGGCTTATTCGTCCTGAGCCAGGGTTCCGTTGTCGCCCCTTTCATCTACACGCTGTTTTAATTGGACGCTGATGCTGGTTCTTGGTCTTTCGGCTTTCTACCACGACAGCGCCGCCGCACTCATCCGCGATGGAGAGGTCATCGCCGCAGTGCAGGAAGAACGGTTCACCCGCAAGAAGCACGACCCCAGTTTTCCAGCTAACGCCATTGCCTATTGCCTCAAGGAGGCCAAGGTTGACGCCCATGGCATCGATCGCGTCGTCTTCTATGAGAAGCCATTTCTGAAGTTCGAGCGGCTGATCGAAACCTATCTTGCCTTCGCGCCGCGCGGCTTTGCTTCGTTTCGCAAAGCCATGCCTCTGTGGATTGGGGAAAAGGTCTTCCAGCGTGATCTGCTCTTGCGCGAGCTTGCGGCGGTCGCTCCCGCGCTTGGCGATACAGCGAAATTGCGCTTTTGCGAGCATCATTTTTCCCATGCGGCCTCGGCCTATTATCCGTCTCCGTTTGAGGCCGCGCTTGTCTTGACCATGGATGGCGTTGGCGAATGGGCGACCACTTCTACGGCGGTCGGGCAAGGCAAAGACTTGACCATCAGCAAGGAGATTCATTTCCCGCACTCGCTTGGGCTTCTCTATTCGGCATTTACTTATTACACCGGATTCAAAGTCAATTCCGGTGAATATAAAGTCATGGGGCTCGCTCCCTACGGCGAACCAAAGTATAAAAATGCGATTCTGGACCGCTTGATTGATGTGAAAGCGGACGGTTCGTTCAGACTGAACCTGGATTATTTTTCCTTCTGCACGGGCCTCACAATGACCGACCATCGCTTCGACGCGATTTTTGGCGGTCCTGCACGCCGCGACGATCAGCCTCTCGATCAGCGTCACATGGATCTTGCGGCCTCGATCCAGGCGGTGATGGACGAGGTCATCCTGCGCCTGACGCGCTCTCTTGCGTCGCAAACCGGGCTGCAAAATCTCTGCCTTGCTGGAGGCGTCGCCCTGAACTGCGTCGCCAATGGCAAAGTGCTCCGCGATGGTCGGTTCAAGAAGATATTCGTCCAACCGGCGGCAGGCGACGCCGGGGGCGCGCTCGGAGCGGCGTTCGCCACCTATTACGACGAAAATCAGCAGGAGAGCCGCGCAATCACGACGTCGCAACTGGATGCCATGCAAGGCGCTTATCTCGGTCCACATTTTGAGCAATCTGAGATCGAGGAACGTCTGAGGTCGGTGGGCGGGATTTTTTGTACCGCCGGCGACCAAGAACTGATCGCACAAACGGCTGCCGCGCTTGCCTCCGGAAAAGCAGTTGGCTGGCATCAAGGCCGGATGGAATTTGGTCCGCGCGCGCTCGGCAATCGCTCGATCCTTGGTGATCCTCGTTCACCAACGATGCAGAAAGTGCTGAACCTTAAGGTGAAATTCCGCGAGAGCTTCCGCCCCTTCGCGCCTTCGGTGTTGCGCGAACGCGTCGCGGACTGGTTCGAGATTGACACGGATTCGCCCTATATGTTGTTCGTCGCAAATGTGAAACCCGCGCGCTGCCGCAAAATGTCGGCGGACGAACATGCCCTCTTTGGCATCAACAAATTGAATGTCGTGCGCTCGGATATTCCCGCCGTCACCCATGTCGATTATTCGGCTCGCATTCAGACGGTTCATAAGGAGACGAACCCCCGCTACCATGCCTTGATCACGAGGTTCGGGCAATTGACAGGATGTCCAGTGCTTGTGAACACAAGCTTCAATGTGCGCGGCGAACCCATCGTTTGCACGCCTGAGGACGCGTTTTCCTGTTTCATGGGCAGCGGAATCGAATTCCTCGCGGTCGGAAACTGCATTCTCCGCAAGGAACAGCAAGAACCCGAACTTGCCCGTGACTACAAGAGCACTTTCCAACTCGACTAGAACTTTCCGATCACGTGAAATAAACTCGCTTGAGTGAGAGCCACGGCTCCACATTCATGTCAAAAACGCGATCCCAGACTGCCCGATTTGGTGTGTGGAAAAGAGGCCAAAATTGGCAAAGGAAAAGACGAATTTACATCATAGCAATTGATGTTCAAATATGAGCCCATCGCCAGTCCAAAAACCCAGACCCAAATCTCGCCCTTAGACCCATGTCCGGTCCTCGCCCTTATGCCTCGCCCTCATGCCTCGCCCTTGGACCTGGAACCTTGTGCTGGGTGGGGGGCGGGGTGGGGCTCTCTGGCGGGGTGTGGCTCTCGGGCGCGGGCTCTTTCCCTGGCTCTTCCTATGGCTCGCTCTCGTGAGGCTCACGTGGGCTGGGTGTGGGCGAGGGCGAGGGGCTTGGTG
>VDMG01000183.1 GCA_006514895.1 Beijerinckiaceae bacterium | reverse complement strand
CTCGCGGGCTGCGACCGGATCAACGAGTCGCCGGCGGTGCAGCGCCTGCTTGGAGCCGGACAGGGTTTGACGATGCGCGCGCAACGGATCGTCACTGACCGCACTGCGCTAGCCCCCGAGTTCACCGCTGCGGACATGTCGCCCGTGTTCCGTACTAACGGCAACACGCTGCCGGCGGACAAGGCTTACCAAGCGCACGCCGCCACTGGCTTTGCCGCCTGGCGGCTGATAGTCGACGGGCAAGTCCGGCAGCCGCTTGCTTTGTCGCTCGCCCAAATTCGCCGCTTGCCGACGCGCACGCAGATCACGCGGCATGACTGCGTCGAAGGTTGGAGCGCGATCGGAAAATGGACCGGCGTGCCACTCAAGCTCCTGCTCGATAACGCCGGCGTTCGTCCAAACACGCGTTACATCGTCTTCCATTGTGCGGACGATTTCGATGGCACGCCCTATTATGAGAGCATCGACCTCATCGACGCTTACCATCCCCAGACCATCCTCGCTTGGGGTATGAACGACCAACTGCTCCCGATAGGCCATGGAGCGCCCTTGCGCCTCCGGATCGAGCGCCAGCTCGGCTACAAGATGGCGAAGTTCGTGATGCGCGTCGAAGCAGTCGAGAGCCTCGCGCACATCGGCCAGGGGAACGGCGGATACTGGGAGGACTCAGCTGCCTACCAGTGGTTCGCGGGAATCTGATGGAGACTAACATGCTAACATGTGCTTGCTGCGCTAACCGCCGCGTAGGCCTCCGCCGCCGAGGCGCAGGTGAGCGAGTCCCACGGAATGGAGAGGCGCGATGAAACGAGCGATGACACTTCTTTTAGGAGCCATAGGCTTGACGGGGGTCTCCGCGAATGCGGCCACCATCGTCGGCGCGGCCCAGCAGGCGGGCGATTTCACAACGCTGCTGATGGCCAGCAAGGCGGCAGGAGTCGACAAGGCGCTGGAGGGCCCCGGACCATTCACGCTGTTCGCGCCGAACGACACGGCTTTCGCCAAAGTGCCGGAGCTCGACGAACTGATGAAGCCGGCCAATCGTGAAATGCTCAAGGCCACGCTTGGTAGCCATCTCGTTACCGGCATCCTCTCAATGCAGGCGATCGAGAAGGGGCTCGTCGACAATGACGCGGTAGTAGTCTCCACAGTCAACAACATGCCGCTCGTATTCAAGCACGAGGGCGGAATGACCACCGTCAATGGGGCGCACATCATCAAGCCGCCGATGCGGGTCGATAACGGCCTGGTCTACGTCATCGACACCGTGCTGGTGCCGCCGATGCCGCTGCAACCAACATATTGAGCGAGGCTGAGATGGAAAAAGACGCACCTGTGGCGGCCGATCGCTGGCCACGCGGCGGTATTGTCGAGCACGGCCGGCTGGCGATGCTCGGCGGCTGGTGGATTACGTTTGCCCTCGCGATCGTCTTCCTCTGGTTCGGCAGCTTGAAATTTACTGCGTATGAAGAGTCCGGTGTTGCCGGCTTCATCATGAACAGCCCCCTCATCGGGTGGTTGCACGGTGTCTTTGGAATTGCGGGTGGAGCAAAGTTTCTGGGCGTCTTCGAAATACTGACCGGCTTATTGATCGCGGCGCGCGTAATCGACCCGCGTCTATCGATCATCGGCGGCGCCATGGGCATGATCACCTTCTTCATCACCCCGACGCTGATGCTGAGCACGCCCGGCGTCATTCAGCCCGGTTTTGAAGGGCCGTTCGCGCTTTCGCCGATGCCCGGCCAATTCCTGCTCAAGGATCTGATCTCGTTTGGGGCGTGCCTATGGGTGCTCGGTACATCGCTGGCCGAGGCGCGAGCACGCCGCCGAGTGAGCTAGTTTAGGAGATTGGAACAGTTTTCTAGCCTTGGGGTATGATTGGAGCCGATCATGATTGAGAGTATCTCGAAAATGTTGCGGCGCGATCTATTGTCGATGTTGGCATTGACGGCGGCCGGCGGTTTCGTCTTCCCCACTTGGCTCCTCGCCGAAGCGGAGGAGCTGGAGGTGACGAAGACCGACGAGGAATGGCGGCGCCTTCTCACACCGGCTCAGTATCGGGTGCTTCGGCATGAGGACACGGAACCGGCTGGCAGCAGCCCGCTGGTTGACGAGCATCGCAAGGGCGTCTTCGTCTGCGCCGGCTGCGAACTGCCGCTCTTCACGTCGGAGACCAAGTTCGAGAGCGGGACCGGCTGGCCGAGTTTCTGGAGTCCGGTCGAAGGCGCGCTTGGCACCAAAGCCGATTGGAGTTTCGGGGTGAAACGCAACGAAGTGCATTGCCGGCGCTGCGGCGGGCATCTCGGCCACCTCTTTAACGACGGCCCGCCACCCACCGGCCTGCGCTACTGCATGAACGGCGTTGCCCTGAAATTCATAGCGGAAGAGAGCTAACGGTTCGGCCTTACCGGCCGGACCTTCCTTGTGAGCTTCGGGGCCCGCGATCCTGCTTCGGCCGTGAGTCGCGTGGTCCCAAGACGCCACCCAGGCAGTGAGCTCCGGGCGGTGAACCAGAGTGCGCCCAACCCGGCGCCAACCATGTAGAGGAGTAAATGCCAATGAATACGAAATACCTCATCACTCGTTTTGCCGCCTTAGCCTTTGTTGTCGCGGGCGCGATGTATGCCGGCACCGCGTCCGCCGAGGACACGATGAAGTCGGAAACCCCGGCACAGGACCATATGAAGGGCGACACAATGAAGGGCGACGCCATGAAGGGCGATGCCATGACGGGCGATACCATGAAAGGCGACCACATGAAGGGCGACCACATGAAAGGCGATGCCATGAAAGGCGGCGCGACGGACGAGCCACAAAAATAATTCCGCGTACGAAGACGGATCCGCTCCGGGGCTTGCGTCGGAGCGGGTTCGCAGAGACTAGATGAGCGAAGAGACGAGAGAGCCGGCGATGAGAGAAATTCGAGACCCACACGCGGCACGGCTCATTTCGAGACCGCGCCGGCTGCTCGTCTACCGGCATGCTCGCATTACCCGCTTGACCCATTGGATCAATCTGCTCTGCGTGACCGTGCTGCTGATGAGCGGGCTGCAGATTTTTATGGCGCATCCGGCCCTTTATTGGGGACAGTTCGGCGCCGACACTGACCGGCCAGCGTTCGAGAT
>VDMG01000136.1 GCA_006514895.1 Beijerinckiaceae bacterium | reverse complement strand
TCGCCGCCGCGGTCCCCCAGGGCTGAACCCAGGGCACGCGGCCGGCCTCCAGCTCGGCGATGATCTTGTCGGTGATTTCGTCGTAAAGGCTCGTCCGGCCGGAACCGGAACGGGCGCGAGCGGTGTGTCTGGACATCGCGGATCTCCGCGACGGGCGCCGGGAGCCTCTCTCCAAGCGATTAACCCGTCACGGAAAACCCGTCCGCACTCTCACTCTCGGGGCGTTGCGGGGCAGGCTGTGCTAAAACTCCCGCGGCACGACTCCGACATCCGCCAAATAGCTATCGATCACGCCAAGTTCGTGCGCACCGATGATCGCGCCGATATAGCCGTTGGGTCGGATCAGGAACCAGTCGCCGGGCGATGGCGCATAGGCGGCCGTGAAATGCCCGGCATCGTCGTTAAGCTCCGCCTGCGTCCCGATCATGTGGATATGCAGGTTCAGGCGCGGTGATATGGAGTGGCGGCCGACCTCATATCCGAGCAGTGTCCAGTGCGATCCCTGGAACAGGTCGAACAGTCGCCGCGCCTGACCTGCCGCGCCGCGCAGCGGCGCGTCGCTAGCCCGGTCCCCGGCAAGCAGGCCGCCCGCTCGTCCGGGCTTCTCCAACGCCAGGGACAAGTCCGGATAGCCGAGGTCGAGCTGGTGGACTTCGCGGCCACGGCGCATCTCGCCGCGCTTGGCGGCGTCGAGGAGCTTGGTGGCGAGACCGAGCATGCCCGCCGCGATGGGCCGACGCTCTTCCTCATAGCTCAACACCAGTGTTCAGGACGCCTGCCGTCTACGGTCGAAGACCGTTCGTCGTGAAGAGTCCCCTCCAAGTATCCAGCCTGAACTCCAGGGAGAGGTGGTCTGCCTCATTTGCGCTTACAACAGCAGTGCGGTAAATTTCAGGAGATTTGCGGTTAAACTGAATCAACTCGGGGTAAAATATTTCCATGGACGACCGCAAGGCTACAGATGGACGACTCTGGTCTTTGTATCGAGGCGCCAAATTCTTGCGTGCGCTCACTTTGAGGCGGCCGCCTTTCTTATGATGATCTCCTCGTCGGATTTTGCCACATGAATAACCAAGAGTGGGCTGGGTGAACTAGGGCCCCTGACATATGGCGCGCCGCTCGAAGTATCCTGGCCCACGTCTTTTGACGATTGCGGGTCCGGAACAAGGCGGGGGCACGCCTTACGCCCGCTGGCGAGCGCTTGATACGTCACGCAACAACTCTGATCCAGGTCTGGGAGCGCGCTCGGCAGCATGTCGCGCTTCCGCCCGGACGAGAGGATGGAGTGAGCGTGGGTGGAGAGTTCAGTCTTTGGCGTCCGCTCCTGGCCGACTGGCTCATCTGGATGCACCATAGAATTCCCAAAGATCGCGCTTCGTGCAGAAGTGGACACACCCGCGCGGCTGCTTGATCGCGTGCAGGATGGCTCGCTCGACCTCGCCGTCCTCTACAATCCGCCGCAGCGGCCGGACCTGATCGCCGACCTACTTGTCGAGGAAAAACTCATCATGGTTGCTACTGCGTCGGATCGTGTGTTGAGCCCCGAGCAATATGTCTACGTGGATTGGGGGCCGGCCTTCGCAGCAAATCATCAGGCAGCCTTTCCGGGCCTAAGCAGCCCCTCCCGTTTCGATTTCGCTCGGCCCCTTAGCGCTCACATATATTCTCACCGTCGGCGGCTGCGGATATTTTCGAAAAGGCACCGCTCGGCCGTTTTTGGCCGATGGACGCCTGCACCTGGTCGACGGAGCGCCAGAGTTTTCCCATGATCTACCGGTAAGGTAGACGATGTCTAAGGTTGGCCGATCGTAGGCGACGGAAAGGCCTCCCCTGTATCAAACTTCCGAGGTGCCTCGCCAGGGTCTAGCGGGCCTTGCGTCGTTCCATGCGCGACATCGACGCCCAATGCGGCTCCGAGCGGAGCATTTTGGACCACGGTTCCATCATAGGCGTCGAACACGAGCCTGCGACGCTGGCCGTGCGGGTCTTCGGTTTCCGCAAGATAGATGCGGCCATTTTGGCGGGGCGCCGCCACCAGGCGTAGCCCCATGTTTGCGACCATCCGGCGGATGGTGCCAGGCGGAATTGGCTGATAGCCCGGCTGCGCTGCCCTTGGATAGATAACCGGCGGCGGCATGGGCGGCATGGGAAAAGGATAAGGTCCCCAATTGCCGTAGAATTGTGCTTGCGCGGGGGATTGGGAAAGAATCACGGCGAAACCGAATGCCGCGCCAGCCGCTTGGCGGCCGTCCATGAGCTTCATGGCTCTGCTCCTTCGCCCCTAGACCATGATCCGCGAAAAGTGGGCACCGATTTCGCGAATAAGATCACGCGAAAACAAAGAACTTTATCCGACATCCACTTGGTTCTTGCCAATGTGACAATGCCGGCGTCGCGGCTGCGTGCTTCGTTCCTTGCGATCTTGGACCTCATGCCTGGTCGGCGAGAGTGTTCAATTTTGCTCAGACGCCCCGCGCGACACTGCCTAATCTGCGCAACCCCGGGCGTCTTAAACGTGCCCGCATCTCCCAAAGTCCGGTCCAGGACCCCGGACGGAAAACCCTCGCGCTATTTCGAAGCATTTGATCCATATCTTTCCATTTTTTTGAATCTCATCCTTTCAATGGTTGGCCGCTTTGTAGGCTCCTATCATTCTCATATCGCAGAAACGTCAGGCGATGAGAGACCGCGTTGGCCGCCGTCCTCGATTATGAGATCAACCTCAAGGCCGAAGTTGAAATAATAGCTCTGCATGAAAAGCTGAACCGCATCCGTGTTGGTCATCTCGAAGAACTCATTGGGGGATAACCAAATGACGAAACTACTTAGAAAGACAGTTTTTGGCTTGCCGTCGCAAGAGGTGATGGAACGGATCGACGCCAGCGCCAAGGCCGCGCGGATTCGCGAGGTGGGCTACAGGTTCGAAGCGCAGCTTCGCGAGCTTGAACGGCAATTCGATGCGAAGGCAAGAGAGCTGAGAGAGGAATATTTGTCCACCGTCGACGAACTGAACGGCGAGGAATAATCAGCGCGGTGGCCGAGCGCGGGAACGCTCGACCAGGATTGTTGAAGAAAATCAGCTATCGGGGGTACCGGTTTCCACCTCGTATGAGGGCATTGAAGTCAAGCTCCGATTTCCGATCTCGGGTGAACT
>VDMG01000016.1 GCA_006514895.1 Beijerinckiaceae bacterium | reverse complement strand
AACCGGACCACGTTGTCCAGCATGTATGTGTCGTCCGGGTCCACGAGGTGGTCTTCATGGGTCGCCGTGCTGTAAAGCCGGCGCGGGACGTCTTCCCAGGTGAAGATCGCGGCGACGCCCGGAACGGCCATGGCTTTCTCGCGGCCGATGCTGAGAACCTTTGCATGCGCATGGGGCGAGCGCAGCACCTTGAGGTGCAGCAATCCATCCATGGCAACGTCCAGGGTATAGCGCGCCGCACCGGTCACGATCCCTTCGCTGAAGGGGTTGCGCAGGCTGGCGCCGCCGGCCTTGCCCGCGACGTCCTCCTCGGCGGAGACAATGCCGTGGACGGCGTCATGGATGGAGCGATATCCCGTGCACCGGCACAAATTGCCCTTGAGCGCGTGCGGCAGGTCGGCACGGCGCGCGTTATCGAGCGAGGCCACCGTCATGATCATGCCAGCGGCGCAGAAGCCGCATTGGAATGCCTGGGCGTCGAGAAAGGCCTGCTGGATCGGATGCAGCGTGCCGTCGGCTTTCGCGAGGCCTTCGATGGTGGTGATCTTTCGTTCGGCGGCACGAAAGGCGGGCATCAGGCAGGAATGCACGGGGGAGCCGTCGAGCCAGACCGTGCAGGCGCCGCAATCCCCGGCATCGCAGCCCTTCTTGACGCCGAAGTATCCCCGCTCGCGCAAGAAGGTCCGCAGGCATTGACCGGGCTCCGGCTTGGCGGAAAAAAGCTTGCCATTGATCGTGTAGTTCATCCCCCGCGTCCTGGCTGCGCCAGCTCGGCGCGAATCTGCTCGGCGAAATAGGAGGTCAGGTGGCGCTTATAGGCCGCCGACCCGTGGACGTCGTCAAAGTACGAGGCGGCGGGAATGCTCGCTTCGATCGCCTGACGCAGCTCATCGGCGGAGGCGCGCGCGCGAAGCGGAGCTGGATGGGACGGGGCGTCGCCGCCGTAATGGTGATGATGAGGTCGTTGTCAGCCTCGTTCCGCGTTCCGATCACCAGCGCCGCCGAACGCCCAAGATGGGTAAGCGACGAACGGCGGAACGCAAAGCGCTTCAATAGCGCGGTGGCCGGAAGATGGATGCACCGAAGCAATTCCCCCGGGCGCAGGAGGTTCGCGTGATTTCCCGTGACGAAATCGACGGCCTGAACATCCCTTGGCGGCGCGTCCCGCGGCCACAGCGTATAGATGCCTTCCAGCGCCACGGTCAGCGAAATCATCGATCCTGCTGGCAGGGACATACAGATATTTCCGCCGACCGTTGCCGCGTTCCAGATCTTGAATGATGCCAGCAACGCGTTGCAACATTCGCGTATGAGCGGCGCGGCGGACCAATCTGCCGGACTAACAAATCGGTACAATTCAGAGAGGCGGCAGGTCGCCGCGATATCGAGCCCGGCGGCCGAGGCACGCAGCGCGGGCCACTGCAACTGGTCGAGATCGATCAGCGTATCGGTCGAAAGTTGCGGCTCCGAGAACAGCCAGGTTCCACCTGCAAGCCATGCATACCCGCTGCGCCAATGGGTAATCTCGTCCGCCGATGAGGGGCGTTTCACGTCGATGATGGTATTCAGGTCCATGCAGGCTCCGCATCCACGCTCACGGAAGCTGTTCGATGGAGCCGGGACCCGACCCCGGCGTAATCAGCGCCGGCCATTGGTGGGAGCCGAACGGCACGAGCGGAGGCAGGAACGGCGTCATTCCCCATTTGGCGCTTTCGGCGCTGATCGCGGTGCGTCCATTGCCTCCGATCAGTTCGTAGTCCATCAGATAGTAATTACCAAAGAACAACGCGCCCACCGAGCGATCGGAAATGATGCGGGTCAAGGACTCCAGCATATCCTCGGGCGTTGTCGTGAAGGAGATCGTCTCGATCAGAATCAGCCGGCTGTTGATGGCGTCTGGACCGCCGATCAGATCGACGCGAAGTTCTGCCTCATTGGGTGCACTTGCCCAGACTGGACGGGTGAACTGCTTGACCACATTCCAGGCAACGGTCTTCGCCTGATTATATAATGGTGCGATGTAGGCATATCGCCCGCTCGGTTTGCGCAGGGCATGGTGCGAAAGTCTTGCCGCATCGTCTATGGCATATCAAGCAGGCCCAGCGCTGTTTGCGTTTGTGGAACGGGAGGAATTGCGACCTCGGCAGGCCTGCCCCACGCATAAGCGAGCCCGTCACGGATGGCGGCAGCCCGGATCTGCTCGGTCTTTCCGTGCAACGCCAGCCTAATCAGCTCCGCAGCCATAGCAGGGGCTGCGGCGCGCAGTTCCTCACGTCCGGCGAGGTTGTCCTTCGCGCCAGGAGGACGACCGCCCTTCTTGCCGTTCTCGCGGGCAACCGCAGCCTTGTGACCCGATTCTCTCTCTCGGAGCTTAAGTCTCGTTATTTGGTAAAAACCCGGCGCCCCGGCGCCTCGCCTGGCATGATTATACCACGCACGCGGCGCTTCACACTAGGGACGGGCCTGGGGCTGTGGCCAATTTGATGCCATTCCCCCCTTAATGGACGGCGGAGGCACTCTCCGCATCAGTCCTCTGCATCACCCTGACCAGCGGTCCCGACCTCCGCCAAGTAGTCCGCGCGGCGGTTGCCTCAGCCTCGAACGCCCGATGTCGTGGAGCCTCCTTTCCAATTTGAATGACGCAGCCCGAAGGTCATGGACGCGGCGATCCTCGCCGATCTCGGCATTTGCTACCGCAGCCATTGCGGTTGATCTCGTCGCCGGTATTGTCTTTACCATTCAAGAATCTCCTGCCGGTGTGTGGCTTTCCAAAGGTAGTGCGGGATGTTTCAAACGTCGAGAACAACCGCCTTAGCGTATATGATCTAGCATAGGATACGATCAGCATAGCGGCGTTCAGCGCGATCGCCTCTTTAAACTCAATGCCGAAGATCCAGAGCAAAGTCTGCGACAGCACGATTCCGCCAATTGCGTTCGCCAGCGCCTCCGCCTGCACGACCGCGCGCATACTCCGCCGCCTCGCTGAATCGGCCGGTCTGGTCGCCCCAACTCAACCAGCCGTCGCGGCGCTCACGGGCAAAGAGTTCGATAAAAGGCCCAGGCGAGCACGACTCGATCAGCGCATACTGCTCGTCGGGCTTGTGCGAGTGCCCGCGCTTCCGCGTCGCAAGATAATTGACCTGTGTCCGGCCGGGGGCCAAGGTCCGCGCGTTTTTCCCCCGCG
>VDMG01000017.1 GCA_006514895.1 Beijerinckiaceae bacterium | reverse complement strand
TTCCCGTGGCGCCCCCCGCCGCATGAAGACCCAGAACAACAGCGCCCACGCGCCGCGCCCGCGCACCAGCCCCCAACCACATCCGAAGGCCAATGGACACCAAGATAAATCCGCGTGACACGAGCGAGACCACGTAAATCCTCACGCGTCTGGATTGCTGCGTATCGGCCAGCATCATGCCAACAGTCAGATAAGTGGCTGCAGAGATCATTGCATAGCCGCTTGGGAAACTGGAGCTCCAGACCTCCGTTAGGTGAGTTGCGATCGAAGGGCGCTCGCGATGAAGGCCAACCTTAAATACGCTATTCAGAATCGCGGCGCCGCCGATCGCGGTCACTAAAATAATCATCCGCGTCCAGCGCTTATGGAGGGCGAGGAATAGGGCCGCCGCGGCTGTTAACAGACAAATAAACGTCCTTCCCCCAACGCAGAAACGTCGAGTGCCGATTGCACCAGCCACTGAGGTCCGATCGGAGTTGAAGGATCGTCCACCTGGCGAAAGGCGAGAAGGATCGCACGGTCAGAGGCGGTGGTGTCACCGTCCCGCACCTCCTCCAGAAAGTGGGCGAAAAGAAAAGCGCTAGAAACGCAGAAAAGAGCCACGACCTGTTGAAAACCAAAACGATCGATCGACGACCATAACGAGGTCAGCTTGGAACCGAACGAAGCTTGAATACTGTTCACGGGCGTTTGCTATTCAGTCGATTGATGGGATCCGATCTCACCTTGGTGGTCATGGCGGGACGGCGATGTGGTGTCGCTTTCCGTTGGCCAGAACAGCACTGATGTCGTCGCCTTCAATTTCGAGGTCATTTAACGGCGGGTCAGCGCAGTCAATTGCGGAAGCATTCATCAGGGCCCGGTCTTCGAGGCTAATCTGGGGGGTGCGTTCGGTTGGCAAGATCGTGGATGCTTGCGGACGTGCGCAAAAACAAAGCCTCCTTGGTTGCCCTGCGGATGGGCCCAAGCACGAACACATGCTTGCCGATCACTTCATAACTGGGCATGGATCAAACAATCACGAGGGACGAACGAAAGAACGACAGCTTCAGTTAGTATTGAAGTGTCGGAGCTGGAAAAGCTGCGGGCAGTTTCAATTAACGAAGTCTTGACGTTAAAATTATTCCTGACCGCAATTCCGATTGCGAACATGATTTGCCCTGAAACATTGTCGTCACGCACGCCGTATCAGACTTGCGACTAGCGAGATAACGAACAGGACGATCGCCACCCAAAACAGGATTTTCGCTCCTTCAATAGCGGTGCCAGCTACACCCCCGAAGCCCAAAAGAGCTGCGACCTATGCAACAACGAGAAACACGATTGCATAATGCAAAAGATTACCCATTTTATCGGTCCCTTCACAAAGTACCCTATGACGACAAAACGCTCGCACCATCCTAGAGTTCCATGCTTCGTCCGTTTCTCAGTGGTTCTTCGCAAGTCAATTTTCATCCGCGCCCGTTTGATACGTCATTCTGTCGTGTCGAGGTATCAGGACTCATATGATTGCTCCTCTCGCCGTCTATGTTGACCGCTTGAACGAAGCAAAGCGGTATTGGATGGCGCCCCGAGATATAAGTACGGATTTCTAGTTGTCGACGTTTGCGAGACAAGATATTCGCTGGCCTCCGAGAGCTCGGAATGTTCGCGTCCCGCTTCGGGAGAAGGGTTTGGCAAGGGAGACCGGTTCGCTACGCGTGTCGCGGGTATTGGCCCTGCGGCGCTTCGCCGCGCCTGCGCATGCCGCTCGGCAACGGCTGTGCCAAGCAGTGCATCTCAATCTTGGCCTACCGCTCGTTTTGTCGGCTCGATCTGGAGGGCAAGATGCCGGATCACTCCACCTTTTCGAAGAACGCCATGGTCGCGTTCGTGAAAGCGATGCTTCCGGCGACACACCGCGTGGTTCCCTTAAAATCATGCGTTGGCCCGATTGATCGGAACCAACCACGGCCCCACCGGTTTTCCTTCTCGCGAATTGGCGTGGGCCGGCGCCAGAAACGGCCGACCACTCGATGTTGAGGCTAAAAACGCGAAGGCTTTCATGACGAGCTGGTGGGCCCTGACCAAAGAAGCGGCGGCGAGGGTGAACCACAAGGACGCCCAGCTGGGTGCGGCGCTTGCGTATTATTCGATCTTCTCTCTTGGGCCCTTTGATGGTCATCGCTATTGCGATCGTCGGCCTTGTATTCGGGCAGGAAAAGTTCCCGGCCGCATCGCGTCTACCGGCGCGAGCGCCTTGGACCCGATGCGCTGGAAGCGTGTTTGAGCCTTGGGCATGTAAAACAGGACGATGGGGGCGGCAAAAGGTCTGGCTCCCGACGTGGCAAGTCCTGCCGGAAGAAATAGTGGCGGGAACGCCCTGCCGGGATTGACCCTGGCTCGGGGCACTTCCGGTGCGGAGCCGGTTGCATGTTTCCATTCTGCGTGCCTCCCTCGGCGGGGCGAGACAAATCCTTCTCTGGAATTGTCTGATTACCAGCCGGATCACCAGGCGCAATCTGCGCCACGGCTCCTCCTCCGCTTCCTAATCCGAGCAAAGCCGTGAGAACAAGTGGCAAAGCAGCTTTCATCACACCATCTCCCTGCCGCAAGCCGCCCCCAATTGGTCGAACAAGGGAGGCCAGTCAATTGCGTTCTTGAACACGCCCAGCATCGAGTTCGTGTGTATTCGGGCGCGGGAGCAGCCCGTCAGCGAATATCGCCTCCCTGACCCCGATACTCGCTCGGGGATCCCGTATTATTGTAGGCGGGAACCAGCTTTAGTTCGTCTTTGGTGCGATTGAGGATTAGCCAATCCTTGCCGTCGCGCGTCGAGACTTTCAGCTCTTTAAAGGGAATCACGACGTCTTTCTGGCCAACGCCAAGAAACCCGCCGACGCCGATGATCGCGCCCGTGACGGTGCCGTTGCTATCGATCATAAGATCGGTGACCTTGCCAACCTTGTGTTCGGAAGGATCATAAACATCCGCCTTATAGACGTCCGAGGCCAGCCATTGGTCCGTCGAAAGCGAAGACGAAGGATTGGTCACGACCGAGTGTCCGGTCGATGGTTCTCTGGTTATCGTGGTCTCCGCGAGAGCGAGGCCGCCAGCGAAAGCGAGGACCGAGGCGGACAAGGCGAGCGTCTTTAACATACCTGATCTCCTTTGCTATTGCGACACCACATTGGGGTCGGCTCGCAAA
>VDMG01000197.1 GCA_006514895.1 Beijerinckiaceae bacterium | reverse complement strand
CAAGGCGAACAACGCCGCTCCTCCTATTTCAACAATCACCGGGACATGCCCGCGCACTGTCGCGATAGGGTTTATCTTTTTCCCATTCGTTTTTTTGGCGCCAATTTCGTGTCTCCGACCGGCCGACTTGCTGTCGAAGCCGGCTTTGGATTGTTTGCGCTCCGGAACGATCCTTTTTGATAAACCGATCTTCGCATCAATCTTGTTGGTTTGACACCTCTGAATTGAGAGATGCCTGTTTCAGGTAAAACCGTCCGTCTTCTGCCTGAAACAACAGTCCCTGTCGGCATGCTTCCACTAACGCGGCTTTTGCGTCTCTTTCTGTCATATTCTCTTGCGTCATCAGCCGCCCGGGAGAGACCCAGCCATGAAACGTGGCAATCTCGACGGCGCGGGGAAGCGCCCCCGCTAAGATTTTCTTTCGTTGTGCTTTAGCCGTGGACAAGAGTGGCACCAGGAGCAACAGCCCGAGAATTACAAAGACAAAATCGAGCATCCTTCCCTCCTCTGCGAAACGCGCAGCAGTCCTGTTCTCACATAATAGGATCCTGCCCAAAGTTAAGGCGGTTCCGAATGGACTTTATCATCCCAAAACCGAGATCATCCCAAAACTGAGCCGTGACTTAACCGCGCCACCCCTCCTTCGCGCTTTGCGCTCGCGCTTAAGAGCGCGGAGGGGAAGCGCCTCATGTGTCATCAATCTCGTTGAGCCAAACGGGCAAAATGAACGCAAAGAGAGGATTCGTCCTTTCCACAAGCCTTCTGCTCTCCTGACTCAGCTTCTGTTCGCCAACAGGCTTTTGCTGCTGATGCGGCGAAACCAGTATCTGCTTTAAGATGGCTCGTAGGCTCTCAATTGTCTTTCACTCCCTGTATCGGCTGAGCCATGACGCGCCACAGCCTGTCGTTGCTTCGGCGCCGGCGCTTTGATAAGAGCCCGCCCTGACAGATGAACATTCCGGGCTCTCATCCTTTGGGATACTTGCTTCGCTAACTAAAGCCGCCAGGACGCAAAATGGAAAAATTCACCTCCCTCACCGGTGTCGCGGCGCCGCTCGAAATCACCAATGTCGACACCGACATGATCATCCCGAAACAATATCTGAAAACCATCAGGCGCACCGGCTTGGGCCAGGGCCTTTTCGCGGAACTGCGCTACAAGGAGAACGGGACCGAAAATCCCGACTTCGTCTTGAACATGCCCGCCTATCGCAAGGCCAAAATTCTTGTCGCGCAAGATAATTTCGGCTGCGGCTCGTCGCGCGAGCACGCGCCCTGGGCGCTGCTGGATTTCGGCATAAGCTGCGTGATTTCGACGAGTTTCGCCGATATTTTTTACAATAATTGCTTCAAGAACGGCATTCTGCCGATCACGGTCTCGCCCGAAAATCTTGCCAAGCTCATGGACGACGCCAAGCGCGGCGCCAATGCAACGCTCTCGGTCGATCTCGAAGCCCAGGAAATACGCGGCCCTGATGGCGGCGTGATCCGCTTCGAAATCGATTCTTTCCGCAAGCATTGCCTTCTCAACTGTCTCGATGATATCGGCCTGACGCTCAAGAAATCCACTCACATCGAGGCATTCGAACAAAAATCGGCGGCGGAGCGCCCCTGGCTCTGATCGCGCTCCCCGTCCCGGAGCTTTCTTTAGAAAAATCCCGGGAAAAAATCCGGTGGCAATCGGTGCCGTCCGATGCTAAATAAGGGTCAGGACAGCATCGAAACCTGTTCAGTGTATGGCAACGAAGCGCGAAGCTTTAAGAGCCGCGCTGAAAGGGAGGCAGTAGCAGACATGACTTGGACAACCCCCGTTATCACTGAGATCTGCATCGGCATGGAAGTGACGAGCTATCTTTCCGCCGAAATCTGACGGCCTCGCTCGATAACTTTCTTCGAAAATTCATGATTGGCTCGCGCCTTGCGCATTTTCGTCCTGGGTTCGGCGGCGGGCGGCGGCTTTCCTCAATGGAATTGCCTCTGCCCCGTCTGCCAGCTTGCCTGGAGCCGAGATAAGCGCGTCAAACCGCGCAGCCAATGCTCTCTTGCCGTCAGCGCCGACGGCGAGCGGTGGCTGCTTCTCAACGCGTCGCCGGATCTCCGCCAGCAGATCATCGCGTCGCCTTGCCTGCACCCGCGCGGCGCGAAGCGGCAGTCGCCCATCCGGGCCGTGTTCGTCACCAATGCCGATGTCGATCATATCGCCGGGCTTTTGACCCTGCGCGAGCAGCAGCCTTTCACGCTGTTTGGCAGCCGGGCGACCTTGGCGCAGACGGGCGCGGGGATTTTTGGCGTTTTGAACAAGGATCTCGTCGATACGCGCGTGACCGAACTCGATACGCCCGTGGATACCGGCCTCGGCATCACTGTCACGCCTTTCGTGGTGCCCGGTAAAGTCGCGCTCTATCTCGAAGACGACAATGTCGCGGTCGGCGCGGAAACCGAGACGACGGTGGGGCTTGAGATCGGCGACGGCGCCAAGAGCTTTTTTTACGTGCCGGGCTGCGCCGGGATCAATGAAGGCGTGATAAAGAGGCTGTCCGGGGCGGCGCTTCTCTTCTTCGACGGCACCACTTTCACGGATGACGAGATGGTTCAACTGGGCTTGTCCAAGAAAACCGCGCGGCGCATGGGCCATGTGGCGATGAGTGGCGGCCAAGGCTCGCTCAAGCTGCTCGCCCCTTGCGGGATCGGCCGCAAGATTTATGTTCATATCAACAATACGAACCCGGTGCTGATCGAAGATTCGCCGCAACGCGCGGAAGCCGCGCGCGCCGGCTGGGACATCGCCTACGATGGCATGGAGATTTCCTTATGAGCGTTGCCGCCCTGCAATTGACCAGCGACGAACTCGAAGCCCGCTTGCGCCAGATTGGGGCCAATCGCTACCATAATCTGCATCGTTTCCATCACCGGTTGCACGGCGGCCAATGCACTTATGAAGAAGTCCAGGCCTGGGCGCTCAATCGCTATTATTATCAAGCGATGATCCCGATCAAGGACGCGACAATCCTGACCCGGATGCCAAATCCCGAGGACCGCAGGCAGTGGCGCAAGCGCATCGAGGATCACGACGGCCGGGAGGAAAGCGACGGCGGCATCGAGCGCTGGCTGAAGCTCACCGGCAGCCTTGGTTTCCCCCGCGATTATGTGACCTCGGCGCAAGGCATTTTGCCTGGTACGCGTTTCGCCGTCGAGGCTTATACGGAATTCTGCCGCAGCCGGAGCCTTTTGCAGGCGATCGCCTCTTCCCTTACGGAATTGTTTTCGCCCGCTATTATCAACGAACGAGTCGCCGGCATGCTGGCGCATTATGATTTTGTGAGCAAGGAGACGCTCGCCTATTTTTCTCAGCGTGCCGTGCAAGCCAAGCGCGACAGCGACTTCGCCCTCGACTACGTAAAAAAATACGCTGCGACGCGGGCGGAGCAGAATTCCGTTATCGCCGCCTTGGAGTTCAAATGCTCCGTGTTGTGGGCGCAGCTCGACGCGCTTTGGAGCGCTTATGTCGATGGCGCCATCCCGCCCGGAGCCTGGGTGCCGGGAGAAAAGACGACGCATGGTCAAGCCGCATGATGGAAGCAAGCCTGCCAGACACCCTGTCAAAACCGCGTCTGCCGCGTGGCGTCCGGCTGAAATATGACGAGACACGGAGTGAATGGCTTCTGCTTGCGCCAGAGCGCGTTATCAAGGCGGATGCCATCGCGGTCGAGATCTTGAAACGCTGCGACGGGAGTGCCACCTTCGGCGCGATCGTCGACGATCTCGCGGCACAATTCTCCGCCGATCGCGCAACGGTAGAAGCGGACGTGCGGGCGCTTCTCGGCGAACTCGCGGCCAAGCGCATGGTAGATCTATGACCTCTTTGCCGGAAAGACTTGACTCGCCGGAAAGACTTGCCGCTCCGGTCGCGATTCTCGCCGAGCTGACGCATCGCTGTCCTCTGGCCTGCCCCTATTGTTCCAATCCGCTCGCGCTCGACCCCCGCGAGGAGGAACTTTCGACCTCGGACTGGACCCGCGTTTTTTCGCAAGCAGCTCAGCTCGGCGTTTTGCATGCGCATCTGTCCGGCGGCGAACCGGCGGCACGGCAGGATCTTGCCCTGATCATCACCCATTGCGCGTCAGTGGGACTTTATACCAACCTCATCACCTCCGGGATCGGTCTGACGCAGGATCGCGTCCGGGAGCTTGCGCAGGCCGGGCTCGATCACGCGCAGCTTTCGATTCAGGATTCGGACGCGCCATCGGCAGACAGAATCGCTGGCTACAAGGGCGCCTTCGCGCGGAAGCAAGCGGTCGCGGAATGGATCGTGCAGGCCGGCCTGCCGCTCACTGTGAATGCCGTCATTCACCGCGCCAATATCAGCCGTGCGGGAAAAATGATCGAGCTTGCCGTGCGCCTCGGCGCGCGCCGGGTCGAAATCGCGCATACGCAATATTACGGCTGGGGGCTCCTCAATCGCGCCGCGCTGATGCCTTCGCGGGCCGCGGCGGAAGCGGCGATCGCCGAGGTCGAAGCGCTTAAAAAGACCCTCGCCGGGGTCATCGTTATCGATCATGTGATCCCCGATTATCATGCCAGCTACCCGAAGGCCTGCATGGGCGGCTGGGGCAAGCGCGGGCTCAATGTCACTCCAACCGGCAAAGCACTGCCATGCCACGCGGCGGAAACCATCCCTCACCTCGAATTCTGGAATGTGCGCGATCATGCGATCGTGGACATCTGGACAAACTCGCCCGCTTTCAATGCTTTCAGGGGGGAGGATTGGATACGCGAGCCTTGCCGCTCCTGCCCGCGCAAGACGATCGATTATGGCGGCTGCCGCTGCCAGGCGCTCGCGCTCACCGGCGATGCTCGGGAAGCCGATCCCGTGTGTCACCTCTCGCCCTACCATGCTAAGATCGCCGCAATCGCGGCGCAAAATGAAGACGCGGGCGGCGCGCCCATCTATAGCTACAGGCGCATGAAACAGCGCGAACCGGCAGAATAGCACTTTTTGCTTGTGCAACACCCACTTCCCCGGTGGAAAAGCCCGCCAAACCTTGGAAAATCGGCCATTCCCGCCTATATTCGGAAAGTTGCGGCGGGGTAGTCCGCATGGCTGGACGGCGGCTGTCCGGCAGGAGAGAAAGCGATGGCGGACGCGGTGAAAGGCCCGGTCGACTTGCCCCGAGAATTGCCCCAAGAATTGCCCCAGGATCTCCGAGCCACCTCACTCGACGACAAATACGATCTGACGAAGCGGCGGATCTTTGTCTCCGGGCCGCAGGCCATTGTCAGGCTCTTGCTCGTGCAGAAAGAGCTCGACCGGCGCAATGGCCTCGCCACGGCGGGGTTTATCTCGGGTTATCGCGGCTCGCCGCTGGGCGGTCTCGACTTGACGTTCCAGCGCGCCAAGCAGCCGCTCGACGCGGCCGGCATCCTGTTTCAGCCTGGCCTCAACGAGGATCTCGCCGCGACCGCCATATGGGGGGCGCAACAGGCCGAGATGCGCGGAGAAGGCAAGCACGACGGCGTCTTCTCGCTCTGGTACGGCAAGGGTCCGGGTGTCGACCGCAGCGGCGATGTCTTCCGCCATGCCAATCTCGCGGGCACGTCGAAATATGGCGGCGTGCTTGCCCTGATGGGCGACGATCACACCGCTGAATCCTCGACGACCGCGCATCAGTCCGAATTCAATTTCGTCAATGTGATGATGCCGGTGCTGTCTCCGGCAGGGGTGCAGGAGATCGTTGATTACGGTCTCTACGGCTACGCGATGAGCCGTTTCACCGGCGCCTGGGTCGGCCTCAAGTGCTTGAAGGACACGGTTGAATCGACCGGCTCGATCGACGTCTCGCTCGATCGCGTGAGGCCGATCGTTCCAGCCGCTTTCGTCATGCCGCCAGGCGGCCTCAATATTCGCGCGGGCGACACTGTCCTCGATCAGGAAAAGCGCCTACAGAATTATAAGCGCGACGCCATGGTAGCGTGGCTCCAGGCCAACCGGCTGAACAAGATCATCACCTCGGGCGGCCCGCAGGCGAAAATCGGCGTGATCACGGCGGGAAAATCCTATCTCGACGTGCGTCAGGCGATGGACGACCTCGGCATCGACGAGATCGCGGCGAACAGGCTTGGCTTGCGGCTCCTGAAACTTGCCTGCACATGGCCGATCGAATCTTTGGGTCTGCGCGAATTCGCGCGCGGGCTGGAGCTCATTATCGTCGTTGAGGAAAAGCGTTCGCTGATCGAAGTGCAGCTGCGCGAGGAGCTATACGGGTCTGCCTCCCAGCCCATTTGCGTCGGCAAGAAAGACGAAGACGGGAACTGGCTGTTTCCGGTCACCGGCGCGCTCGATGCCAATGACATTGCCATTGCGATCGGCCGCCGCCTGTTGCGTTTCGCGCCGAGCGAGGATCTCGAACAGCGGGTGCGCAAGCTTGAACGCATGCAAGCGGCGCTCGCGAGCGCCGGGGAGCTGGGCGTCCGCACCCCCTATTTCTGCTCCGGCTGCCCGCATAACATCTCGACAAAAGTGCCGGATGGCATGCGCGCCTATGCCGGGATCGGCTGCCATTACATGGTTCAATGGATGGACCGTGCGACCGAGGGCTTCACCCATATGGGCGGCGAAGGCGCGAACTGGATCGGCGAGGCGCCTTTCTCGAAACGCGGGCATGTTTTCCAGAACCTTGGCGACGGCACCTACGATCATTCCGGCACGCTCGCAATCCGCTTCGCCGTCGCCTCTGGCGTCAACATCACCTACAAGATTCTTTTCAACGACGCCGTGGCGATGACCGGCGGTCAGCACCTCGAGGGCAACCTCACCGTGGACATGATCGCGCGCCAGGTCGCCGCCGAAAATGTGAAGCGCGTCGTCGTCGTCTCCGACGAGCCTCGCAAATATCCCTCCTCCATGCAATGGCCAAAGGGGCTCACCATCAAGGACCGCCACGCGCTCGATCGCGTGCAGCGCGAGCTTGCGGCGATCCCCGGCGTCACCGTGCTCATTTACGATCAGACCTGCGCGGCCGAAAAACGCCGCCGCCGCAAGAAAAAAGAGATGCCGGATCCGGCCAAGCGCGTCTTCATCAACGAACTCGTCTGCGAAGGCTGCGGCGATTGCGGGGTGAAGTCCAATTGCGTTTCGGTGCAGCCGCTCGAAACCGAATTCGGCCGCAAGCGGGTGATCGACCAATCGAGCTGCAACAAGGACTTTTCCTGCCTCGATGGTTTCTGTCCCGCCTTGGTCACGGTGCATGACGCCCGCCCAAGGAAGGCCGAGATCAAACGCGAGCAGGATTTCCCTGACCTCGCACGGCCCCTTGTCCCGGCGATCGGCGGCAAACCCTATGGGATTCTCGTGACCGGGGTTGGCGGCACCGGCGTCGTCACCATAGGCGCCATTTTGGGCATGGCGTCGCATCTTGAAGGCAAGGGCTGCGGCTCGATCGACATGGCTGGTCTCGCGCAGAAAGGCGGCGCCGTTTATAGCCATGTCAAGATTGGCGCAAGACCTGAGGATATTCACGCGATCCGGGTCGCGGCCGGGGAAGCCGATCTGGTGCTGGGCTGCGATCTCGTCGTCTCCGGCACGAAGAAAGTGCTTGCCGCCGTGCGCCGGAACGAGACGGGATTTGTCGTCAACACGGCGGAAATCTTTCCGGGCGACTTCACCCATAATCCCGATTTTTCGCTCCACCCGGAGCGCATCAAACAAGCGATCCGGGAAACCGCTGGGGCTGGCGTCAGCTTCCTCGACGCGACCGGCATCGCGACTGCGCTGCTCGGCAATTCCATCGCCGCGAATATGTTCATGCTCGGCTACGCCTGGCAGAAGGGCCTCGTGCCGCTTGATGATTCATCGCTCCTGCACGCCATCGCCCTCAATGGCGAAGCCGTTCCGATGAACCAAGCAGCGTTTTTGTGGGGCCGCCGCGAGGCCGCCAATTCCGCCGCTGTAGAAGCTGTTGCCGCGCCTCTCCGCCGGAGCACCGCGACACAAGCGCAATCGCGGTCCCTCGACGAATTGATTGATAAGCGCACCGCCTTTCTGACCGCCTATCAAGACGAAGCCTATGCCAAGCGCTATTTGAATTTGGTGAAGCACATTGATGAAACCGAGCGGGCGAGGATGCCGGGCCGGCACGATCTCGCGGAGGCGGCGGCTCGCTATTATTTCAAGCTGCTCGCGATCAAGGACGAATATGAGGTCGCGAGACTTTACAGCGACGGCTCTTTCGCACAGCAGATCGCGGCGGCTTTCGAAGGGGAGCCGCGCCTCGAGTTCCATCTTGCACCGCCGGTTCTTGGCCGCAAGAACGAGAAGGGCGAGGCGGTAAAATCCAGTTTTGGGCCCTGGGTCATGCCCCTCTTCCGTTTTCTCGCCGGGCTGAAAGAGCTGCGGGGAACGATTTTCGATATTTTCGGCTACACGAAGGATCGCCGCATCGAGCGCAAATTGATCATGGACTATGAAATTTTGATCGAGGACGTTTTGGCTAATCTTTCTCCAGCCAATCATGCGATCGCGGTCGCGCTGGCCTCCATTCCGGAAAAAATCCGCGGTTACGGCCATGTGAAAATGCAGCATTTGAAAGCCGCAAAAGCCGAGGAGCAAGGTCTATTGGAACAATTCCGCGCGGGCCCCGCGCCTGTAAAACTCGCGGCGGAATAGCGAACGCGGGGAACGTCAAACGATTGTATTCACCGTCCGCCAGCGCGCCGCCGTCACGCTCGGCTCCAAGCTCAAGCGCCCGACGATATATTCGAGCGCGATCTCGCGCCGCTTTTCCGATGTGAGCGTGGCGGTCACCGCAACCCGGTTGGTGCCTTCCATGTCGATGCTTTCGAGTTCGCGCAGATGCAAATCGCTGACCCCAAAACCTTGCACCAGAAGCGCGCGGATTTGCGCCTCGTCGGCGCCCAGGCAAGTGACATTGACGACATAGGAGGTTTCGATCTCGGCGGACTCGATCGGCTGGCGGTTGATCACTCCGACCAGGGGCCGCAGCACGAGATTGACGCCGACAACGAGACCGGCGGCGAGGATGGCGTGGCGCCAATAGCCGGAGCCGGCCAACAGACCGACAGCGGCCGAACACCAAAGCGTCGCCGCGGTGTTCAGGCCGCGTACATTGACGCCTTCCTTCCAAATCACCCCGGCGCCGAGAAAACCGATGCCGGTGACGACCTGCGCGGCGACCCGTGTTGGACTGGAATCGGTGAATTGCCCAGCGAAAACCACGAAAATCGCGGCGCCAAGGGAGACTAGCGTATTGGTCCGCAATCCCGCCAGACGCTGGCGCCACTGGCGCTCGAAGCCGATGACGCCGCCAAGCAGGACGGCCATGATCAGGTCGAGCGCGTCCTTCTCGAACGCCGGATCGATTATCGGCATTAGCGGACCTTTTAGCTTCTCTGGATATTTCGCGCGACGATTACGCGTCGGAACAATGAGCATGCAAAGAAAAATCTCGCAGTGAATTTGCGCTCTCACCCATGAGCTCGGGCGATAGCTGCGCCATATGACAATTGGATGACCAACCGCGCGACGACGCTCTTCGACCTTTGCCGATGCTATGAGCCTTCACACTCAGTAGACTTTGTCAGATTGAAATCACCTTTGAGGGTTGACACGTCAGGGCGTGAGGCGCATTTCAATCTTAGCGGTCTGGTCCAGACTCGCACAACCTCGTTAAGGACAATGGGCAGTAGGTTTATAGGCGGCACGAACCCGGTACTGTCCAGGCTAGTGTCAATGAATGAAGATGCACGCGGTTGTGATCGCCTGAGAGGTTTAGGGTTGGCCTAAGGCTCACCTTCCGCCGCGACAGGACGGTTGGAGGTGAGCGATGACTACAAAGCTCCTCACGTTTTTTGACGTCGCACGGCTTGGCGCCCCAACGGGCGCCCGCGTCGGTGCTTATTCTCGTGCCCGCGCGGAACGATTCTTGTCCGCCCCGAACATCCGATTCGTTCCTCATTTGCGAGCGCTACTCGAATGTAGGTGGCGGATCGACCCGCTAACCGGCGCCTTGTCGGCTATCTGGCTGGACCCATCCGCACATACCGGCACAAAATCGGTTTCCGAGTCGGAAATCATCGACGCCCGACGATGTTTCCGCCAATCGTGCCACGCTGCGCGCGGCCGAACCGTGCGCAGCCACGTCGCCGCGCGGCGAGCGGCTTGAACAAGGAGGATCAGTTGAACGACGGCCCTAGTTGCCCCGCCCTCGGCCATTTCAGCATGAGCGTGGGTTCCGTTTTGAAGTCTTTGCGCAAGTCAACCCCGCAAGCGATGCGGAGACCATGACCTTTTAGGGGCGTGGCTTTTCCGTTTCCTTGATGCGGGAGATGGAGAGAGCCAATGACATTTCACCCCAATGTCGAAACGGCGGTGCCCGTTGCCGTCCTCGACGAAGCCCATATCGGCCACATCCAAGGCGCCTTCGGCACGATCCTGCATGGCGACATTTGTCCGCGCGAAAGCTGGAAGCACCGGCTCCAGACCCTTCTCGCCATTCTCGGTCCAGGTCTCATCGTCATGGTCGGCGATAATGATGCCGGCGCTTTTGGCACCTATACCCAGGCTGGGCAGAATTACGGCACAACGCTCTTGTGGACACTGCTTCTCCTGGTTCCGGTTCTTTATGTGAACCAGGAAATGGTCCTACGTCTCGGCGCGGTAACTGGAGTAGGCCATGCCCGTCTCATTCTCGAGCGCTTCGGCAAGTTCTGGGGCGCCTTCAGTGTGATCGACCTAGTCCTGCTCAATGCCTTAACCATCGTCACCGAGTTTATTGGAATAGCCCTCGCACTCAGCTATCTGGGCGTTTCCAAGGAACTTGGCGTGGCGCTCGCCGCCGTTTTGATCATGGCCGCCACAAGCACTGGAAATTTCCGCCGTTTCGAGCGCTTCTCGATGGCGCTGGTCTTCGGCAGCCTCTTGCTCGTGCCGGTTTTTCTGATGGCGCATCCGCCGGTTGCGCAAATCGCGCACGATTTCGTCGTGCCGCGGCTTCCCGAGGGGGCCAAGCTCAACGAAGTGATGCTCCTCATTATTGCGATCGTCGGCACGACGATTGCGCCTTGGCAGCTCTTCTTTCAGCAGAGCTATGTCATCGACAAGCGCATTACGCCGCGGTTCATCAATTACGAGAGAGCCGATCTCTGGCTTGGCATCGCACTTGTCATCGTAGGCGCAGTCGCGATGATGGCCTTCACGGCCGCGGTTTTCGATGGCACACCGGAATTCGGCAATTTCACCGATGCCGGCGCGGTCGCGAGCGGCATAGGCAAGTACGCCGGCCGGGCTGGGGGTATCATGTTCGCGATTGCTCTCATCGATGCCAGCATCATCGGCGCTTCCGCCGTGTCCCTGTCGACGGCTTACGCAATCGGCGACGTGTTGTCGCTGAAGCACTCTTTGCATCGGAAGCCCTCCGATGCAAAGGGCTTTTACGCGGTCTACTGCGGCTTGATCATCATTGCCGCCGGCCTCGTATTGACCCCCGGCGCGCCGCTTGGGCTCTTGACCAATGCCGTGCAGACGCTTGCCGGCATCCTTTTGCCGAGCGCCACAGTCTTTCTGCTTCTTCTGTGCAATGACAAGGCGGTTCTTGGTCCCTGGACCAATTCGCGCGAGCTCAATCTCTTCACCGGAAGCGTCATAGTGGTTCTAGTCTTGCTTTCGATAATCTTGACCGTGTCGGTCCTGTTTCCGGAAGCCCCCAATGAAACCGTTATTCTTGCCATTCTTTTCGGAGGAGGCAGTCTTGGAATACTGATCGCACTCGGCGCGCTCCTTGCCAAAAGACCCGGCCGAAACGCGAGCAGCAGCGACGGCGGCGCCCTCAGCAAGATCCGCGCCATCGAGCAGCAGTCCTGGCGAATGCCGCCGCTCAGCCATTTACCTCCGCTGCACCTGTCGGTGGCGGTCAAGATTTGGATGTTTGCCTTACGTGCCTATCTCGTCCTCGCGGCCGGGCTTATTCTGATCCGGATCGCCGCGCTTGCAGCTGGTCTTACCTAGGCCAACAATCCTTGCTTAGGTTGCAACGGCGCGGAGGATATTTCCACAGCCGCGAGAATGCGATACTTTGCATTTCAGCTCTTCGCTTTGGAGCGCAGGCATGGCAGATTCATCCCCGAACGGTATTCCGGCCAAGAATTTGCCGCGATCGAAACGCTACGAAGCAGGCCGGGTGCTGCGCAACCGCGTCGCTCGGGAATCGCATGCGGCGTGCCCGCCAGCATCCGGCCGCGACCCCGTCGCTATTCTCGCCGAGACCGACGGCGCCCGCATTCCGGAACTGTTGCCGATCCGCTACGGACGCATTCTGCAATCGCCCTTCACCTTCCTGCGAGGCGCCGCCGCCGTGATGGCCCATGATCTCGCGGCTGTTCCCCAAGTCGGCGCGCATGTGCAGGCCTGCGGCGACTGCCATTTGATGAATTTCGGTGCTTTCAACACACCGGAAGGACGCATCCTCTTCGACATCAACGATTTCGACGAGACTTTGCCCGGCATCGATTTTACGGTGGATTTGAAGCGGCTCGCGGCCAGTGTCGCAGTTGCCGCGCTCGACGCGAACATGCCCGAGAAGAAGGCGCACGCGCTCGCAAAAGCCACCGTAAGATCCTATCGCGAATTCATCCTTGAACTTGCCACCAAGACGCCGCTCGAAGTTTGGTACACTCGCATGGAGATTGACCAAGAGGTCAAGCGGATTGCCGATGTCAAACTGCGCGAAACTATCTTTTCGATCTTGGTTAAAGCCAAAAAAGATTTGGCGGCGGACGATAATTTTCCGCATCTCGCAACGACGAAAGCAGGTGTTGCACACATCGAGGACCGGCCGCCCTTGATCTATCATTTTGATACCCCGGCAACCAAGGACTATAAGATTCATGCGCATTCCGCGTTCGCCAATTACCAATCCTCCCTGCTTCCGGAACGGCGCGCTCTTGTCGAGCGCTACGCGCTTACCGACATTGCCTTCAAGGTCGTCGGCGTCGGCAGCGTCGGCACGTTTTGCGCCATTGGGCTTTTCATGACGGCGGATGGCGAGCCTTTGTTCTTGCAGGTCAAGCAGGCGCTCGCATCGGTTCTAGAAAAGATCGCCGCGCCACCGCCAGGCTTCGTCCACCAAGGCCGCCGCATGGTCGACGGGCAGCGCGCGATGCAAGCCGCGAGCGATATTTTTCTGGGCGTTACGGAAGACCCGAAAACCAACCGGCAATTCTATGTCCGCCAGCTCAAGAACCGCCATCTCGGTTCCATCGGCGAGGTCATCGAAGTTAAGGCGCTCGATGTCTATGCGAACCTCTGTGGCAGGACGCTTGCCCGGGCGCATGCTCGCGGCGGCGACCCCGCGCTACTTGCCGGCTATATGGGAAAATCGGAGGCATTCGACGATGCGCTCGGCTCATTCGCGATGACCTATGCCGCGCAGACGAAGCAGGACCACACCAGGTTGAAAGCCGCCCGCAGCACAAAGGCCGACCTTGCCGGCCACTGATTTCCTTCGATCCGCTGCGCACTATGCGGCACAGGATTTGCGCGCGGATCTCGTCGCCGGGCTGGCGCTCGCTGCTGTCGCCCTTCCCTCGCAAATGGCAACCGCGCATCTTGCCGGCTTTCCGCCCGTCACTGGCTTCATCGCTTTTGCGGCCGCATCGATCGGCTTCGCTACCATCGGAGCCAATTACTTCGTTGTGGCATGCGCGGACTCAACCATTGCGCCGATTTTCGCCGGTGGCCTCGCCACGTTGGCAGCGGCCGGAAGCCCCGACTATCACGCTCTTTGCGCGAGTTTCGCGCTTTTATCCGGAACCATTCTTCTCTGCTGCGGCCTATTCCGGCTCGGATGGATCGCCGACCTCGTGTCGAAGCCCGTCACAATAGGGTTTTTGGCCGGCATCGCCTGTCATATTGTTATCTCGCAGCTTCCATCCCTTCTTGGAATACCGCCTCCCCAAGGTAGCCTGTTGCGCCAAGCCTCCACGATCGCGGGCAGGCTTGGCGAGACCAATCGCGTTTCGCTCTTGCTGGGGCTCACTGTCTTCGCCGTGACAGTTTGTGCGGAATGGATCAACCCGCGCATTCCAGGCTCGCTTTTGGGCATCATGGCGGCGACCATCGCGGTCTATTGGTTTGGGCTTGAGCGCGACAGCGTCGAGGTTCTGGGACAAATTCCGGGCGAATTTCCCCATTTCCAAATCCCATTGGTTCGATTCGATGACCTCGTTCAAGCCACGCCGCTCGCCTTCGTCATCGTCGCCACCATCATGGTGCAAACCGCCGCAACGACGCGCGCATTCCCCGCGGCGTCCCAAAACGGCCGCTTGATAAACCTCGATTTTGCCGGAGTTGGCGCAGCAAACCTGCTGGCGGGCTACTTCGGCGCCTTTCCCGTCAATGCAAGCCCGCCCCTGACCGGGATCCTCGCTGAGACTGGAGGACGCAGCAAATTCGCAGGGTTGGCGGCTGTCGCGTTTATCCTTGGCATCGCCGGTTACGGCACGGCGCTTCTCGCGCATGTGCCGATGGCGGCGCTCGCGGGCATTTTGCTTTTCGTCGCGATGCGGATCGTGAGCGCGGGGGAAATCATCACGATTTGCCGCCGCGCCTTCGGCGAGTTCCTGTTGATCGTTGCGACCGTGACCGCGATCATTTTCCTGGCGGTGGGAACAGGCGTCGCGGCCGGCATTGTGCTTTCGCTGCTGCATGGGATATGGTCGATGACGAGAGCCCGTCTCATCGCCTTCGAGCGGGTTCCCGGAACCTCGATTTGGTGGCCGCCGGGCCACAATCTTAAGGGGGAATCGATCGAAGGCGTGCTGGTCATCGCTTTCCAAGCCCCCCTCACCTTTCTCAATGTATATAAATTCCAAGACGCCGCGAGGCGCGCCATAAGGCAAAGCCGCGTGCCCCTCGAATTGGTTGTCTTGGAAGCGAGCAGCATTGTCGAAATCGATTTCACCGCCGCGCAAATTCTTCTCGAGGTCATCGAAGAGTGCATACAATCGAACATCACCTTCGCGATCGCCCGCCTCGAATCGGTGCGCGCAGAGGAAGCTTTCGAGCGTTTCGGGATTACCGATGCGGTCCACCAGGACCACTTCTTTCACAGCGTGGACGAGGCCATAAGAGCGCTCGCGAAAAACAGCAAAAAGACGAATGAGTTTCGCGAAGAACCGTAGTAGAAGGCGGTTGGATGGAAAAGCCGCGCACGGGGTAAGCTATGCCGTTAAGACCGAAGGACGGCCCCGCAGTGCCGGCCAACGTGCCTGACCTAATCACCGGCCGTCCGGTTGCGTCGGCTATGCCCTCTGGCTGGCTTGGCGGGTCCTTCAAGGAGATTGTTTTCATGGGTCTATTTCCGGTTATTTTCGGCGCAGCACAGTTTGGTCCCGGCGCGGCGTCGCGGCGAAGGCCGGCGCGCGCCGCCTTTAGCCTCGTTTGCGCGCTCTTTTTGGGCGCCGCCGGAGGCGCCTGGCCCATCCCTGGCATCTCCCCGGCCTTCGCCAGGGGGCCGGACTCCCTCGCCGACCTCGCGGATGCGGTGAGCGATGCCGTCGTCAACATCTCGGCGACGCAGACGATGGACGACAAGCACGCCAGCAATTCGCCGCAACTGGAGCCGGGAACGCCTTTCGACGATCTGTTCGAGGAATTCTTCCGGCGCCATCAACAGAACGGCAAGGACCAGCCGGACCAAAGGCCGCGCGAACGCAAGTCGAATTCACTTGGCTCTGGCTTTGTCATCGACCCATCCGGCATTATCATCACCAACAATCACGTTATCACCGATGCCAATGAAGTTACCGTGATTTTCACCGATGGCCAGAAACTGAAGGCCAAGATCGTTGGCACGGACGAAAAGGTCGATGTCGCGGTGCTGCGGGTCAAGCCCGACAAGCCACTCAAAGCGGTGAAGTTCGGCGACAGCGAAAAGATGCGGGTGGGCGATTGGGTGGTCGCCGTCGGCAACCCCTTTGGGCTTGGCGGCACGGTCACTGCGGGCATCATTTCGGCCCGCCACCGCAACATCGATTCAGGTCCTTACGACAATTATTTTCAGACCGACGCGGCCATCAACAAAGGCAATTCGGGCGGGCCTTTGTTCAACATGGCGGGCGAGGTGATCGGCATCAATACGGCGATCCTGTCGCCATCGGGCGGCTCGATTGGAATCGGCTTTGCCACGCCCGCAGCAACGGTTCTTCCGGTCATCGATCAATTGGAAAAATTCGGCGAGACGCGGCGCGGCTGGCTCGGCGTGCGCATCCAAAACGTCGACGACACGATTGCCGAAAGCCTCAATCTCGGTCAGCTGCGCGGCGCCCTCGTCGCCGGAACCGACGACAAGGGTCCGGCCAAGGCGGCGGGTCTCAAGACCGGAGATGTCATCGTCAAATTCGATGGAACCGACATCAAGGAGTCGCGTGATCTGCCCAAGATCGTCGCCTCGGAGCCGGTCGGCAAGGAGGTCGAAATTACGGTCGTGCGGCAGGGCAAGCAGATTACCAAAACAATCAAGCTCGGCCGCTTGGAAGAGAACGAGAAGCAAATTGCTCTCGCGACGAAGCAGGGCGACGCGGGAAAGAACGCGACGGCCAGCCCAGTCGAAAAAGCGCTTGGAATGGAATTTTCGGGCCTGACGGACGACTTGCGGCAAAAATTCGCCATAAAAAATAGTGTCGCCTCCGGTGTGGTGGTCACCGATGTCGACCCCGATTCCAGCGCCGCCGAAAAGCATGTCGAACCCGGCGATGTGATCGTTGAAATCAATCAGGAGCCGGTCAAGGAGCCCGCCGATATCTCGAAGAAAATTGAGGCGCTGAAAAGCGGCGGCAAAAAATCGGCGCTGCTTCTCGTTGCCAACGGGCAAGGCGAAGTGCGCTTCGTCGCGCTTGGCCTGCCATAAAGACAAATCCAAACCGGCCGCCGGCCGGCCCTTCATGTTAAGCCGCTCACAGTCCCTTTCTTTTTTATTTACCAAGGGATCTGGACCAGGAAAACGTCCGCGCATTTCATAATCCCTTGACAGCGCAAGGCGACGCCCCTAGGTAGGGGGCGCCCTGTTAGCACTCATGCTCAAAGAGTGCTAACAGCGCCGTTTCAAATCAGCCGCAAGCTTCACAAGACGCCCTCCGAAAGGCAAGGGCGCCTTGAGTGGCGCATTAGGGAATTAAGAGACATGAGCTTTCGTCCTTTGCATGACCGTGTCGTGGTCAGACGCCTCGAAAGTGAGGAAAAAACCAAAGGTGGGATCATCATCCCCGATACAGCCAAGGAGAAGCCCCAGGAAGGCGAGATCATCGCCGTGGGCCCGGGCGGCCGCGATGAAAGCGGCAAGTTGACGCCCCTCGACGTCAAGGCCGGCGATAAGATCCTGTTCGGCAAGTGGTCGGGCACCGAGGTTAAGATCGACGGGAAAGATCTCCTCATCATGAAGGAGAGCGACATTCTCGGAGTTGTCCCCTGAGCTCGGATAAAGGCTTTCACCGAATTTTTTAAGAACCCGGAATCAGGAGTTTCAAAATGGCAGCCAAAGAGCTTCGTTTCTCATCCGATGCCCGCGATCGCATGTTGCGTGGCGTCGATATTCTCAACAACGCGGTCAGGATTACCCTTGGTCCCAAGGGCCGTTATGTCGTCATGGAGAAATCCTTCGGCGCGCCGCGGATCACCAAGGACGGCGTGACGGTCGCAAAAGAGATCGAACTTGCCGATAAATTCGAGAATCTGGGCGCCCAAATGGTGCGCGAAGTCGCCTCCAAGCAAAACGACGCGGCCGGCGACGGCACCACCACGGCGACCGTTCTCGCATCCGCGATCATCAGGGAAGGCACGAAGGCCGTCGCCGCTGGTCTCAATCCGATGGACCTGAAGCGTGGCATTGATCTTGCCGTCAACGCCATCGTCGCCGATCTCAAGAAGAACTCGAAAAAGGTCACCTCGAACGACGAGATCGCCCAGGTGGGCACGATTTCGGCCAATGGCGACAAATCAATTGGGCAAATGATCGCGAACGCGATGCAGAAGGTCGGCAACGAGGGCGTCATCACGGTCGAGGAGGCCAAGAGCCTTGAGACCGAGCTCGACGTCGTCGAGGGCATGCAGTTCGACCGCGGTTATCTCTCGCCCTATTTTATCACCAATGCCGAGACGATGGTTGCCGAGCTCGAAGACCCGTACATCCTCGTCCATGAGAAGAAACTGTCTTCGCTGCAAGCCCTGCTCCCAGTTCTCGAAGCGGTGGTGCAGACAGGCAAGCCGCTCGTCATCGTCGCCGAGGACGTCGAGGGAGAGGCACTCGCCACGCTTGTCGTCAATAAGCTGCGCGGCGGCTTGAAGGTCGCGGCGGTCAAGGCGCCAGGCTTCGGCGATCGCCGCAAGGCCATGCTCGAGGATATCTCGATCCTGACGGCCGGTCAGCTGATCTCGGAAGAGCTCGGCATCAAGCTGGAAAACGTGACCTTGCCGATGCTCGGCCGTGCCAAGCGGATTCGGATCGACAAGGAAGCGACCACGATCATCGACGGCTCTGGCGCCAAAGCCGATATCGAAGCGCGTATTGCCCAGATCAAGGCGCAAATCGCCGATACCACATCGGACTATGACCGTGAAAAGCTTCAGGAGCGTCTGGCCAAGCTCGCTGGCGGTGTTGCCGTGATCCGCGTCGGCGGCGCCACCGAAGTCGAGGTGAAGGAAAAGAAGGATCTCGTGGACGATGCGCTCAATGCAACGCGCGCGGCCGTCGAGGAAGGCGTATTGCCGGGCGGCGGGGTGCCCTTGGTGCGCGCGATTAAAGCTCTGGAAAACCTCCCGGTCGAGAATCCCGATCAGAAGACCGGCATCGATATCGTCCGCAAGGCAATCCAGACGCCGGCGCGGCAGATCATCGACAATTCCGGCGGCGACGGCGCCGTCGTGGTTGGCAAGCTGATCGAGAATACGTCCTACGCCTACGGCTACAACGCCCAGACCGATGAGTATGGGGATCTGGTGAAGCTCGGCATTATCGATCCGACCAAGGTCGTGCGCACGGCCTTGCAGGATGCAGCCTCCGTTGCCGGTCTTCTCATCACCACCGAGGCAATCGTCGTGGAAGCGCCGAAGAAGGAGGCTCCCGCCATGCCAGGCGGCGGCGGAATGGGCGGGATGGGCGGAATGGATTTTTAAGCCAGCCGCTTTCAACTTGATTTTACCCGAAAGGCCCCGGATTTTTGGGGCCTTTTTTAGCACGGCATTCCATTCCCAAACCATATTAAAGGAGAATTATCAGCTAACGTTATTTTTTCAATGTGGCCGCCGTGCCGTTTCCCCTGGCTCGCAAAATGTTTTAAGATCGCCGGCAATAGGGCGGCTAAAGGGGGAGAATCAACAAGATGCCTCGAGCGTCTGAGCCGCGGCTGGGTCCGCCTGGCACCCGGAAAACTGCAACACGCGCGGATCTCCTCAACGCCGTTTATGCTTCCTGCCCCATGCTTTCGCGCGCCCAAGCAAAGGAAATCTTCGAAATGGCGCTGGAAGAGATTTCTAGCGCGCTGGTGCAAGGGGAGCCCGTGAAGCTGCGCTCCTTCGGTCTCTTTCTGGTGCGCTCCAAGCGAGAACGCATCGGCCGCAATCCCCGCACCGGTGTGGAAGTGCCGATCAAACCGCGCCGCGTTCTCACATTCAAACCGTCGCCCGTGCTTTGCGCATCGGTCAATGGCATGGTGGCCGAAGAAGAGGCGGAGGACAGCGATCTCAGTTGAAGGATGGCCCAGCGGAGGCGGGCCGTTTAAGTCTCAACCGGCACCCTGGAACATGGCTCTCAGTGCGATCAAAGGACGCTTTCAAGTTACGAAGCGCGACAAACAAAAGGCCAAAATACGTCGCCTACATGGCGGCTGGCACCAGTCCGTCTCCTGCCCCGGCGAGGCGCCCCGCCCGCCCAGAGCGCCATTGCTCCCTAGAAGCTTGCAACTTCGCCGAGCCCTTAAATACAAAGGTTATCCATGCATCTCCTTGCCGCCCTCGTGGCCCTTTTCTCGGCCGCCGCCGCCCTCGCCGGCCTGCGGGCCGCCGACCACATCGTGCTGTTGCTCGCAGCGGCAGGATTTCTCTGCGCCTTAACGACCTACCAGGCGCGGAGGATTTCGACCTTCCTGCAAATCTTCGCGGCGATCTTCGCGGCCGAAACCGTGATCTTCGGCATCATCTACCTAGTCGCGCAGATCGGTCTCTGGCCGCCATCACTTGAAGATTACGAATTTCCCGAAAGCCTGCCGCTGACCGTCGCGATCTTTGGCATCCTCGTCTATGCGCTTTCCCACGTGCCGGTCGTGCAATCGATGACCCACATCGCCGACCGTTATTTCAACACGGGGGACGAGACCCGCGCCCGCATCTGGCCGTTTCCCGCCTTCGGCGCGCGCGAGCGGCGCGTGGCCATCAGCATGGTCGTCCTGCTTGTCGTCATCAACCAAGCGCAAGTCGGCATGAATCTGCGGCTCTCCTTCTTTTCCCGCGATTGGTTCAACGCCATTCAGAACAAGGACCAGTCCGCGTTCTGGTCGCAACTCTTGTTCGTCTTCACGCCTTGGGCGTTTCTATTTATCGCGACCGCGGTCCTCGAATTTGTCGTGACAAACATCCTCATCATTCGGTGGCGGCGCTGGCTCACCAACAATTATGTGACCCGCTGGCTCGACACCCACACCCATTATCGCATGTCGCTCGCGGGCGGGGCCGCCGACAACCCGGATCAACGCATCTCGGAAGACATCAACCGCTTCATCGATGGCGGACAGGTTGGCTATGGCATTTATTCCTTTTCGATTTTGTTGATCTCGAATTTGAGCTCGCTCGTTTCCTTCGCGATCCTTCTTTGGGATCTTTCCACCAACTTCACCCTGCCCTACACGGCAATCGCGGTGCCTGGATTCCTGTTCTGGGTCGCTCTGATTTATGCCGGCGTGGGCACGATCGTGACCCATTTAATCGGGCGCCCGCTCGTCCGCCTCTCCTTCGAGCGGCAGCATTATGAGGCGGATTTCCGCTTTTCGCTCGCAAGATTGCGCGAATACGCCGAGCAAGTTGCCCTGCTCTCTGGCGAACCGGCGGAAAAACTCTCGCTCACATCGCGGTTTGGCGCGATCGTCATCAATTTTTTCGAGATCATCGCCTGCCGAATGAACCTGACCGCCTTCACGGCGTCCTATGGCCAGCTCAGTCCGATCATTCCCTTTGTCGTCGCGGCGCCCTTCTACTTCGCCGGCAAGATCACGCTCGGCATCATGACGCAGACGGCAAGAGCCTTTGGCAGCGTCAACGATGCCTTGACCTTTTTTGTCACTTACTATGTGTCGCTCGCCGACTTCAAATCCGTGCTCGACCGCTTGACGTCTTTCGACCTCGCGATCGAGAGCGCCAAGACGCCGGGCTTTGCGCCAAGGACGAGCGCGGACACGCCGGCGGCGCGCAGGCATCTCGATATTGAGGCGCTCAACTTGCAGCTGCCTAGCGGCCGCGAGATCATCGAAAATGCAAGCCTGCGGCTTACGGAAGCCGAGCCCGTGGTTTTGACCGGGCCCTCGGGTTCCGGCAAATCCACCTTGTTCCGGGCAATCTCCGGCATATGGCCTTATGGCGAGGGCGCGATCACAGTGCCTGCCGGCGCAAAAATGATGCTGCTGCCGCAAAGGCCCTATATTCCGATCGGGTCCTTGCGCGCCGCCGTGACCTATCCCGAAAACCCTGACCACTACGACGAAGCGGCGATTGTCGGCGCGCTGGGTGCCGCGAGACTGAGCGGTTTCATCGGCGAGCTCGATGTCGAGGATATCTGGGCGCAGAAGCTTTCCGGCGGTGAGCAGCAGCGCCTCGCGCTTGCCCGGGCCATATTGGCGAAGCCCGATTGGCTCTTCCTCGATGAAGCGACGTCGGCGATGGACGAAACGATGGAAGCCGAGATCTACGAAACCCTCGTCAAAATCCTCCCCGCGACAACCATCGTCTCGATCGGCCATCGTGCGAGTGTCGCGCAGTTCCACAAGCGCCATATCGAATTGCGGCCCGCCGCCCCTGGTATCTTCACGCCCGCGGAAGTCGCGTTCAAACCGGCGGAATAGCTTTGTCCGATTTTTCGCCCGAATCGTACCAAAACGTTTCACGGGCTGTAATACTAGTATCCCCCCCGCGGCAAAACACCGTTACAGGCCGATTTTTGGCATAGGGGTAGGGGGTATATTAAAGTAGTGGGATGGGGTGGCTATGGCCGGTTCGATCTCTCGCCCCGAGG
>VDMG01000057.1 GCA_006514895.1 Beijerinckiaceae bacterium | reverse complement strand
GAATCAGCATAAGCAGCTTGGGATTCTTGTTTTATCGTATTTTCTTGACAGGAACCGGTATCCACTTCGTTTGCAAACGCTCTATCGTCCTGGATCGAACTACTCTATTGTTAAATTGTTCAATGCGGATGCCTATCCAAGGCGGACGACGTCTCTTTTAGAGCTTGATCTTAAAATACTTGCAGGGCTTCCGGAAAAGCTCATGCTGCACAACAAAAGAAAGCAAGCATGAGCGATTGCGCTTGAAACGATCGTGGTTTTGTTCGACAAATTTTCAACACAAAATCGCCGCACGAAGAAGACGACAAAGCCAGCATTGGCCGCTACGAAGCTGCCCAATGGATTGCCAAACAGCGGCTAGATGCAAAGAGGCCGCTATCCGTTGAGCGCTTGTGTCGTTTTGGGTCCGTTTTTTTACTGATTTCGCCCAGCAAGAGCTTCCGGAATTCAAAGGGCTTGGTTGCATGCGGCACATAACCCGTTTCCTTGGTTTCGTTTTCGCGACTGGTGCGATCCTGTTTATCATCGGTGCGAGCGCGGCGGGACTTCTCGTTTGGAAATTCGAGCGGGACCTGCCGGATTATACGGCCCTCAAGGATTATGAACCGCCGGTGATGACGCGCGTTCATGCCAGCGACGGATCGCTGATCGCCGAATATGCGCGCGAGCGGCGCCTCTATCTGCCCAGCGCCGCCATCCCGCCCCTCGTCAAGCAAGCGTTTATTTCCGCCGAGGATAAGAATTTCTACAGCCATTCCGGCATCGATCCCGAAGGCATCCTGCGCGCCCTCTTCGTGTTCGCGCAAGGTGACAAACATGTCCAGGGCGCCTCGACCATTACCCAGCAGGTCGCCAAGAACTTTCTTTTGACAAATGAGCGGTCCTTCGAGCGCAAGATCCGGGAGGCGCTCCTCTCATTCCGGATCGAGGGCGCCTATTCCAAAGAGAAGATTCTCGAGCTGTATCTCAACGAAATCTATCTTGGTCTCGGGAATTACGGTGTCGCCGCGGCGGCGCTGAACTACTACGGCAAGTCCGTGCATGAGCTCACGATTGCAGAGGCCGCCTATCTTGCCGCCTTGCCGAAGGCGCCGAACAATTATCATCCCTTCTTGAAGCGCGAACGGGCGATCGAACGGCGCAATTGGGTGATCGACCGCATGGTCGAAAACGGCTATGTCTCGCGCCAGGATGGCGAAAAGGCCAAGGCCGAGCCGCTCGGCGTCAATCCGCGCGTCCTCTCGCCCGATGCTTTCGCCGCCGGCTTTTTCGCCGAGGAGGTCCGCCGGGAACTCAGCGAACGTTACGGCGAAAAGAAACTCTATGAAGGGGGCCTTTCGGTTCGCAGCACGCTCGATCCGAAAATGCAGCTGATGGCGAGGCGCGCCCTGGTCGATGGTCTTGTCCGTTACGACGAGGCGCATGGCTTCCGTGGCCCCATGCGCCATATCGACATCAGCCAGGATTGGGGAATTCCGCTGGCCGAGGTTCCGGCATTAGGCGATGTCGCTCCTTGGCGGCTTGCCGTGGTTCTCGATACCAATGAGTCCGGCGCCCGGATCGGCTTGCAACCCCACCATGAAAAATCCGGCGAGATCGAGCGCGAACGGCAGTCGGGCACGCTCACCAATACCGGACTGAAATGGACCCGGGGCGGGGGCTCGCGCGCGTCGCTCGGGCCAGGCGACGTCATTTATGTCGAGCCGGTCGGCGGCAATCCGCAACTATACCGGCTGCGCCAAATCCCGGAAGTCAGCGGCGCGATCATCGTGATGGACCCCTACACCGGGCGCGTGTTCGCCATGGTCGGCGGTTTTTCCTTCGACCAGTCCGAGTTCAATCGCGCGACGCAGGCCATTCGCCAGCCGGGTTCTTCGTTCAAGCCTTTTGTCTATGCCACGGCACTCGACAATGGCTATACGCCGTCCTCGATCATTCTTGACGCTCCGATCGAAATCGATCAGGGACCGGGGCTCGGGGTGTGGCGGCCGGAAAATTTCGAGGGCACATCGAGCGGTCCGCACACTTTGCGCTATGGGGTCGAGCATTCAATCAATCAGATGACCGTGCGGCTTGCCCGCGATGTCGGCATGCCGCTCATCGCCGAATATGCCAAGCGCTTCGGTATCTATGACGATCTGCCGCCCTATCTCGCCAATTCACTGGGCGCCGGCGAAACCACCTTGATGCGCCTGACCACCGCCTATTCGATGCTCGCCAACGGCGGCAAGAGAATCAAGGAAACCTTGATCGACCGCATCCAGGACCGTTGGGGCCATACGATCTACCGGCACGACGAACGAATCTGCGAAGGGTGCGACGCGCCGGCATGGCAAAACCAAGATGAGCCGAGACTCATCGACAAACGGGAGCAAGTGCTCGATCCGCTCACCGCCTATCAGATCACCTCGATCATGGAGGGTGTCATCCAGCGCGGCACCGGCGTCGCGATCAAGGAAGTCGGCAAGCACCTCGCCGGCAAGACCGGCACGACCAACGACGCCAAGGATCTCTGGTTCATCGGCTATTCGCCCGATCTCACGGTCGGCGTCTTCATGGGCTATGATCAGCCGCGTTCGCTTGGAGATTCGGCACAAGCGGCGCATTACACGGCGCCGATCTTCCGCGACTTTATGAAGATGGCGCTCGCCGGCAAACCCGACATTCCGTTCCGGGCGCCGCCCGGCATCAAGCTGATTTGGGTCAATGTGAAAACGGGAATGCGGACGAGCGCGAGCACCGCTGGCGCGATCCAAGAGGCGTTCAAGCCCGGCACCGCACCGCCGGATTCCTACGCCGCCGAAGATGCGACGCCGCGGGCGCAAACGGTCGATCACGACACCGACCGTCTGGTCGGAACAGGAACCGGCGGGTTGTATTAAAGTACGGCCGATGTGAAGCTGTCCGTCGCCATCGCGCGGCGCCGGGCAAATGCAGCTCGGCGGGCAACCTTCATCCTTTCAACTTCAATACAACGCCTTCGATCTTTGCCTTTCGCACCGGCAATGTGAATGGTCCGTAATCACGGTATTGACACCACTGGCCTCTTAAGGGACGAGACCACAGTTCTACGCCCGGGAGGTGCATTTTCTGCTATGGGCGTCATTAGGGTCCGGACCCATTAACGGGTAGAGCGCTCTGGGATTCCCAAGATCCCGCGAATCTGATTCCGTTCTCTCATGGAGGACGGCTATGGCAG
>VDMG01000132.1 GCA_006514895.1 Beijerinckiaceae bacterium | reverse complement strand
GCGGTCATCCCACCGCGCAAAACCCGCAAAACCCAGTACAATTACGACAAGGCCATCTACAAGCAGCGCAACATCATCGAACGCATGTTCTGCCGCTTCAAAGACTGGCGGCGCATCGCCACGCGCTTCGATCGCAACCTTAAAAGCTTCATGGCCGCAATCGCTCTCGCCGCGATCGTCATCTGGTGGCTATAATGAGTCCGGACCCTAGAACATGAAAATAGAGCAAATTATCAAAGGCGCACGGAAGCTTGGCATTACGATGACGAACGCCGAGATCGACACCGAGCTTTGCCAGTGCTGGGCAGATCGAGTCGAGTTGGCAATGATGCGCTTTGAGGACGGCGACATGATCGAAACCCAGAAATGGATTGACGAAAGCAATCGATACGCGATTTAGAGGAAGGGGCCGACAAGCCCCTTCTCTTTTCGGTTCCGGCGCAAGCCGGGAAGGCGGCGGGGTCCGTTCGAGGATTGACAGCCAAGGCCGCCGTGGCCCCGCCGCAACTTTTATTTGTCAATAAAGGGAATATATTTCACCCATGACCGACGCACCCGACAACCTTGTGCTTGAGCAATTGCGATATATCCGAGCCGATATCGGTAGCCTGCGGGATGACATGCGGGACATAAAGCAGCGCATGACGACGCTTGAGATAGTGGTCGGCAATCTCGCCGGGGCCGAGGCGAGCCACTATGCAATGACGGCCGTGCGCGCGGATCGGGTTGACGGGCGCCTTGACCGCATCGAAAAGCGGCTCGAACTCGCTGACGCCTAAAGATTTCGAGCCCCGTCAAGATTTGTGCGCCCTATGTTACCCTGGCTGATTTTCCGCCAATTGTCAGAGGGAGACGGCTATCGGGAGCACTCCAAGTTGGTACGCTTATAACCCTTTCTCTCTTGCCGCAAAAACCTGTCTAGCAAGTCCGCAAATTGAAAATCCGCCGGAAATGCCCGTTTCCATTGCATTTTGGTCGGTTTCCAATCGTTCGATCGCGGTTCATTCGTATCGGTTTCGGCGTTTTCGGAAACACCCGGAAAAGCTCAAGCCAGATCGAACTTTTAAACAAACGTCCGAACTTTCGCATAAGAGAACTCACCAGAAAATAAGGCTTTCGAGGTCAAGGACTCTGCACTGCCCGGCATCTTGGTGCCAGCCCCTCGCTGAACGGCGTGGGGTTTCCATTCGTTCGCACGGTTATTTGGAAACGTTTTTGATAAAATACTTAAGGAAATACGAACGCCAAGTTCGGTCGCCAATCTGCGCTACGCTGTTCGGCGCCTTGCGGATGGGTCAAAGGCGGCTATGATGAGATCAAATCCTAGGCTCTTCGGAGGATTGCAATGTTGTCGTCACCCGGTGCCTTTTTCGGTTCGGGCGGATTTGGAGACTCCCCGCTCAGCAACAACGATCCTCGGACATGAACACGCTCGGCAAGACCAGGGCTGGCTCTAGCGCTGCCGCAAAGCCGCGAGCGACAACCGCCAAGACACCGCGCAACAACCGCCAGTCGGCCGAGGCCAAACTTGCGGAACTCAAATGCCGTTTGCTTGAAATCGATGATCTTGTCGCGGCTGGGGCTGTGCTCGGCTGGGACCATGCGACATACATGCCGAAAGGCGGGGCTTCCGCCCGGGCACGACAGGGCGCGACGTTGAGCAGGCTTGCGCATGAAAAATTGACCGATCCGGCGGTCGGAAAACTCCTCGACGGTCTTACGTCCTATGCGTCGGGTCTACCGCATGATTCGGATGATGCGAGCCTGCTACGAATCGCCCGGCGCGATTTCGAGAAGGCCATCAAGCTGCCCACCGACTATGTGGCGCGGGCGAGCGCGTTAGGCTCGGCCTCGTATGATGCCTGGACGCGGGCGAGGCCCGCGAACGACTTTGCGAGCATGGTGCCGTTCCTCGAAAAGGCAGTCGAACTCAGTCGCGAGTACGCGGACTTTTTCGCGCCCTATCAGCATGTTGCCGATCCTCTGATCGATGCTGCAGAGGAAGGCATGACGACAGCGTCGATCCGCTCTCTCTTTGCCGAGCTGAGGCATGAATTGCACCCAATCGTGCGCGCCACTTCCGACCAGCCGGGTCCCTCCGACGATTGTCTGCGCGGTTCGTTCGGCGAGCAGGCGCAGCTCGACTTCAGCCTTTCGGTGATCAAGTCTTTCGGCTATGACATCGATCGCGGGCGGATCGACAAAACGCATCATCCTTTCTGCAGCAAATTTTCCGCGGGAGATGTCCGGATCACCACCCGCGTCGACGAAAAGCATTTTGGCGATGCGCTATTCTCCGCCATGCACGAGTGCGGTCATGCGCTTTACGAGCAGGGCGTTGCCGCTGCGCTTGAGGGTACTCCGCTTGGATCTGGAACATCAGCAGGCGTGCATGAGAGCCAGTCGCGGCTTTGGGAAAATGTGGTCGGCCGCAGCCGCCCCTTCTGGGAGCAGTTTTATCCGGTTTTGCGGGACACTTTCCCCCACCAGTTCCGGCAGACCGCGTTCGAGACCTTCTACCGCGCGATCAATAAGGTGCAGCGCTCTTTGATCCGCACGGATGCCGACGAGGTGACCTATAACCTCCATATTATGATGCGGTTCGACCTGGAGCTTGACTTGCTCGAAGGCCTTCTCCGTGTCAAGGATCTCCCGGAAGCTTGGCGCGCCCGCATGCAGGCCGATCTCGGCCTCCTCCCGGCCGACGATCGCGATGGCTGTCTGCAAGACGTGCATTGGTACGGTGGCACCGTCGGTGGCGGGTTTCAGAGCTATACAATTGGCAACATTCTCAGCGCACAGGTCTTTGATGCTGCCACCAAAACTCATGCTGATATTCCGCGCGAGATCGCAAAGGGCGAGTTCGGCACCCTGCACAGGTGGCTGCGCGAACAGCTCTACCAGCACGGGCGAAAGTTCCAGCCGAACGACCTCGTCGTGCGGGCGACAGGAGCGCCTATGAGTACCAAGCCCTACCTCGATTATCTCCGCGTGAAGTACGGCGAGCTTTATCGCTTGCCGGCGATCGAGAGCGGACACACTCCTTGAGAACCGCCGAAGGCGCACAATCAACCCGTAAACGCCGTCTGCACACTATCGCACTGTCGAGCCGCCTCTACGCGGCCGGCGAGGCGGTCCCCACCATCCCGCCAATCGTTTAGTTGGGCATGTCCCGGTGAGGGGCGCATCGCTGGGGCAAGACGAAAGGCAAGATTGGCTTTCACGGCGGCAAGGT
>VDMG01000230.1 GCA_006514895.1 Beijerinckiaceae bacterium | reverse complement strand
TTGTCCAAACCACGAAGGCTGCGTAGGTTCTCAACCAGCGACGCTCGCTTCGCGCTTTTCAACATCAAGCGGGACATTCCCTTTCGTGCACCGGTATTCGGCTTATTCAGCAGGCGATCCGGCGTTTACAATGCTGTCGCCGGCCCGTTTCGCTATCGTGCCCTGGCCATACGCTTGCGCTTGAAGTCGCGCAAGATTTCCCGAGCGACATTGTAGCCGGGCGCACCTGTGACGCCGCCTCCCGGATGGCCTCCCGAACCGCACAAACAGAGACCCGCGATCGGACCTGGATAATCCGCGTGGCCCAACATCGGACGTGCCGAGAAGATCTGCCGTAAGTCGAGCGATCCGTGGAAAATATCGCCATCTATCAGGCCGAATGTCTTTTCAAGATCAAGCGTCTCAATCATGAGATCGGCGACTGTTTCACGGCGGTCGTCCCATGACGAACCGCCGGGCAATTTCCGCGCGAAATGCTGGCAGAACAGGCTCGCCACATGAATAGGCCCGCTCCATATAGGCGAGGCTCGGGGCGATGATGATGCTAGAGGCGTGGTCTTCCGCCAGCGCGCGTCCGGGCAAAGCGGTAAAGTCAGGCAATTCGGAAAGCGCGACATTCATCCGAAACGTGCCAGACCCACAACGCCATTTTTCGATACGCCGCCGAACTTCCTCGGGCAAGGCGCACGAATCGACAAGGTGGAGGTAGAGGAGCTTAGGATTAATCCCCGCGGCGACGGCTGCGGCACTTATGGTTTCCCCCTTGTCCGTCTCAACGCCGACGGCGCGCCCATTCTCGACAAGGACCTGGCGCACCCGCGTCGAAAGCCGGATGTCCACCCCATGCGCGGCGGCGGCTTTTGCCATGGCTTGGGTGATGGCGCCCATGCCTCCGATCGCATGGCCCCAGACGCCTTTCTTTCCGTTCACCTCGCCGAAGCTATGGTGCAGGAGAACATAGGCCGAGCCCGGCGCGTAGGGGCTCGCATAATTGCCGACGACACTGTCGAAGCCGAAGGCGGCCTTGATCGGAGCGCTTTCGAACCAGCTATCGAGGAAATCCCCGGCAGAGGCCACGAAAAGGTCGAGAAAATGCCGCTGCAGATCGAGTCCGAGGGCGCGAATTCTGTTGGCTATCGTACCGGCCTTGAAAAGTTCGGCGATCACGGCGAAAGGGCTGCCCTCGACGACATTTGGCGGCGTCTCGAGCACGCTGGCACGCAAGACATTCGCAACGGCCGCCAAGCGTCTTTGATAATCATCGAGACGCTCTGCATCCCGCGCCGAGAATTTCGCGACCTCTCGTTTCGTGTGGCTGCCGCCGACCTTCAAAAAGCTTCCGTCGCCCAAAGGCAGGAAGTTAGATACCGGGCGCTCGACGATCCGCAGTCCATGCACGGCAAGATCGAGGTCGCGAATGATTTTTGGGTTCAATAGAGAAACAGCGTACGATGCGACTGAATTGCGAAAGCCGGGGCTGAACTCTTCCGTAACCGCGGCGCCTCCTGCGACGGGGCGCTGATCGAGCACCAATACCTTGAGACCGGCCATCGCCAGATAGGCGGAGCAAACAAGACCGTTGTGGCCACCACCGATAATGACCACATCGTGCATCATCCGCCCTTTCACAAACCATGAACGGCTCGGATCATACCGTAAAGCGCAGAGTTTGGGCAGAAGCGCCGCGTGCGAAGAGAAGCATCAGCTTTTGGCCCGGCGGCCCCTCAAGAGGTCGTCAAGGATTGTCATTAGGGTTGGCTTTCGCTGGTTCAAGCTCTATGAGCGTGCGGCTAATATATGCCACTCACTTTCTCAAAGCACCACGACTCGAATGAACAGAGTGCGGCAAGCGTTTGAGCCAACGATCCGCCGGGCTTTTCACCTCTATTGGCGCTGGGCCAGGGGGGTGACACTAGGCGTTCGCGGGCTCGTGATTGACAAAGACCAAAGGATCTTTCTTGTCACGCATACCTATGTCCCCGGCTGGCAATTGCCGGGTGGCGGGGTGGAACCCGGAGAGACGATGGCCGAGGCCCTGGCTCGCGAACTCGTGGAGGAGGGCAATATCGAAATTCTCGAGCCGCCGGTGTTGCACGGCCTGTTCTTCAATAGCCGGGTATCGCAGCGCGACCACGTTGCGCTATTTATTGTGCGCTCCTTCCGCCAGCAGCGCGTGCCGGTACCCAATTGGGAGATTGCCGCACACGGCTTTTTTTCTCTCGACGCTCTTCCTGAGAATACGACTCCCGGAACACGGGCCCGCATCGCCGAGGTCATGTTGGGCGCACCTCTTTCAGAACGGTGGTGACGAAATGGGTGCACGTTGGCATGACCGAACAGGGCTGAATTTGCGCACCAATGGGCTAAAATCTGATTTCCCAGTTGCTGGGATTTACCTAGGATTCGGGAAGCGGAATGAACTCTGTTTCGCCCGGCACCGGCGTGAATCTTCCCGTCTTCCAATCTTCTTTGGCTTGCTCGATCCATTCCCTGCGCGAGGACACGAAATTCCACCAGATGTAGCGTGGCCCCTCCAACGCCGCGCCGCCGAGAAACATCAGACGCGCCGGGCGCGTTGCCCGCACCGCGATATGGCCGCCCGGATGAAAGACCAAAAGCCGCGGCCCCTCGAATGTCTCGCCCGCGATCTCGACCTCTCCCTCGACCACATAGATTGCCCGCTCCTCCGGATCGGGATCAAGGCGCGCTCGCGCCCGCGGCGAGCGACACTTCTGCGTAGAGCCATTCTGAGGGCATTCCGTTTATCTCCGAGTATCGGCTCCTGTGCAGGCATCCAGCTCATTGCATTTTCCCATCTTCGCGGCTTGCGCGCAAAGTGTCATCATTGGTCACGTTGCATGATGAACGTCCCGTTGCGTAACTCGGCATATGCCTGCTCAAGTTCGGCTTCTGTGTTCATCACAATCGGGCCATACCAGGCAACCGGCTCCTCGATCGGCTTGCCGGAAACCAACAGAAACCGTATTCCTTCCTCGTCTCCCTGCACCGTCACCTCGTCGCCGCTGTCGAACAGGACAAGCGACCGGTTCCCTGCTCGCTCGCGGATCGGCGTTCCGCCTCTGTCTCCAACTCTCTCGATCAGAGCCCCAAACGGCTGCGACGCGGAGCTAAACGTTCCAGAGCCCTCGAACACATAAGCGAAGGCGTGCCGCTCCGTCTCGACGGGCAGGGTTTTGCGCACGCCCAGCGGGACAAAGACGTCAAGATAGCGCGGGTCGGCCACAATGGGCG
>VDMG01000193.1 GCA_006514895.1 Beijerinckiaceae bacterium | reverse complement strand
GTCGGGCACTGATCCCTGCCATGCGCGACGCGGGCTTCTTGGGCATGCGCGCGTCCCCTCAGCCGCAACGCGCCGGTGACGGTCGGTATCATCACCTTGTAGCGGTTGGCGCGAATTCCCATTTCGACCTTGCGCGCAAAATCGACCCCCTCGACGGCTTCAAGAAAACCGTGGACGAAATGCTGACGCGACTGCTCGCCCCTACCGATCCTGCGCGTGCTGCGCCGCCTCCTCAGGCACTTGCGCGAAAGCAAGAGAAAGCTGGAGCGGTTTAGGCGCTAGCCCGCCTTCGACCAGATCCTGCACCAGCCATTGGGACTGATGTCGCCTTCGACCTGCTTGCAAGCATTCGGCGCGGTAAATAGGCGGCAACTGGCGCAATTCTGGTCGCCCTTCGGTGAATCTTGATAAGCTACCGCCGCCTTTGAAACTTTTGCCGCTTTTGCACTGCGAGCGCTCAGCCCGAGAATTGATACGGCGCCGGCGGCGCCGGAGCCTACTTGCAGAAGAGTGCGCCGCGTCAGTTTAGGCAATTTTTCGATTGCATGGGTCATGGTTGGTCCCTTGTCGAATAGCATTTTCGACGCCCGCTAAGCGACAGGCCGCCGACACAACGGGGGCTGGTGAGCCCGTCGCACAATAGCGGCGGTGGCAGCGCAATAGCAATACCGAATTCCATTAGAACGGATCATGGTCTAATTGCCGCTCGGCAACATATGCCGCAAGATATTGTCATGCCATAGATAATGATGTTGCCAGCGCGATGCGTGAACCATCCGAATCGGCACACTTGGATCAACCATGCGAAGCGTGTTTTCGACCATCGCGCCGCCTTGGTTTACTTCCGCGAAACACGGCTTTCGTGTGATTGACCTTGCGGAAATGTTGTGCAATCTTATGGCGGATCGCATCCCTGCGATCTCGCATACGGACGAACTTATTGTCGCCACCGCGCGTTCGATTGCAGGGCACACATTAGGTATGGAGGCCTTCATGCCTCGAATCCCGATCGTTTGATTCTGCTGTCCTCCTCGGCCGTGCCCCAGGAGCCGGCGCGCGCGGGCGCCGGGTCGGGGCAACTGATATTCAACAACGCATGCCGAACCTGCCATACGACCAAGGAAGGCGACAATCGCCTGGGTCCGAACCTACACAACATCATCGGAAGGAAAGCCGGCTCGCTGCCGAACTTTGGCTATTCCAGCGCTATGAAGGGCGCAGACTTCGTGTGGGACACGGGAAAGCTCGACAGCTTCATCGCGAAACCCGATGAGGTCGTGCCTGGCAACAACATGAAGCCGTATGGTGGGCTCGCGTCGGCCGAGGACCGCACCAAGTTGATTGCTTTTTTGCAGTCGACCAGCGATTGAAAGCTACCCTTATGTTTTCATGATGTGTCGCCAAACTTCATTCTCGAGACGATGGCCGGATCACCTTCAAACGACGACGCCACGGCCGTCATCCTCGCCGCTTCATCGTCACAGCTCGGCGTACTCCTGCTGCTCGCCGCCAACACCATCAATCTCGGTGCGGATCTCGGTGCCATGGGCGAGGCGCTGCGACTCTTAATTGGCGGTCCCGCGCATCTCTATGTCGTTGCCTTCGCTGTGGGCTGCGTGTTGCTCGAGATCTTCTCCCGCTACGCGCGTTACGTCGAGATCCTAAAATGGACGACGCTTTCGCTGTTGTCCTATGTCGCAACCGCGCTTGTGGTCGACGTGCCCTGGCGGGAGGTCGCTTACCACACTTTCGTTCCGAGCTTCATCTGGCAGAAAGACTATATCGTCACGATCGTTGCCGTGCTTGGCACCACCATCACGCCCTACTGCTTCTTCTGGCAGTCGTCACAGGAGGCGGAGGACGAACGCATCGATTCTGCCGCCCATCCGCTGCTCGAAGCCCCGGAAGAGGCGAGCGCCGAGATCGGCCGCATTCGGCTTGATACTTATCTGGGCATGGGTCTGTCAAACCTCATCAGCCTGTTCATTATCGTCACAACCGCGGCGACCCTCCATGTCCATGGAATCACCGATATTCAGAGTTCCGCGCAGGCGGCGGAAGCGCTGCGTCCGATCGCGGGTGTGTTCACGTTCGCGGTATTTGCCGCCGGCATCATAGGTATCGGTCTGCTCGCGGTTCCGGTGTTGGCGGGTTCGGCGGCCTATGCGCTCGGAGAGGCATTGGGGTGGACGACCGGACTCGGTCGGCAACCTCTCAAGGCGAAGGCATTCTACGCCACCATCGCGGTGGCGACGGTCGTCGGCATCTTGATCAATTTCGTCGATATCGACCCGATCAAGGCCTTGTTCTGGGCCGCGGTGCTGAACGGTGTTGTGGCAGTGCCGTTAATGGTCGTGATCATGATCATGGCCATGCAGGAGCGCGTAATGGGCAAATTCACCCTGCCGCGGCCGCTTTGGGCCATGGGTTGGTTATCCACCGCAGTGATGGCCGTCGCCGTCGCGATCATGTTCGCAACTTGGTGAACTAGGCGGAGGTTCATGATGGAGTTTAAGGATATCCTGGTTTAGCCGACTCAACTGCCTTGTCGTAGCTTGCGGGGACATCGAGATGCTCACGCTTGGGCGCACGCCGAATATGCGACAGTGTTTCGCGCGACTTGTCAGTTCGATCGAAAAACGACAAGCATATGGCCAATATGGCCTAACCACTTTCCGGCCATATTTTTAATGATAAAAAAAGTACCATACGCCCAGCAACCAAACCAGAGCTCCGCGTCCCAGTCCCATTGCTTCCTTCAAACTTTGTGCGTTGTTACAGGGCCAAATCGAGGTGGGTTCCACTTTGTGTTTAGTCGATGCCTTTGGAAACGCGACTGCAGGCCGAGAAAATGGCACGGGGGACGATCGAGGAGGCACGCGTGGTGCTTCCCGGCATCCAAGACCTGTTCGGCTTTCAGCTAATTGCGGTTTTTAACGAGCGTTTCAGGCAGCTGTCGGAAGGCGAGCAGCTGATTCACTTGACCGCCATAATGCTTGTGGCGATCGCAATCGCGCTCATCATGACCCCTGCGGCCTAGGCGACCTACGCTATTCTCTCCCATCCTGTGTTTTATTTGGAGTTCCTACGATTTCAGGCGACCTTCGCTATCCCGCAGGTTGCTCGCCTTGGTCTTTTGTTCCAGCAACGCGAAATAATGCAGGGGGTTGTAGATGAAATCGGCCGTCTCGTAGCTGCACGGATGCACGGCGATCGTCTCATCACGGCGGACGATCTCACCCCGGTCGACATAT
>VDMG01000018.1 GCA_006514895.1 Beijerinckiaceae bacterium | reverse complement strand
CGGATAAAGACCTGGCAGCAGTAGAACGGACCATAAAGGTTGGTGCGGATCATGTCGTCCCAGTCGGCGATCGACATGTCCGCCACCTGCTTGCCGGTTGCGTCCTTCCCCGCGTCGTTGACAAGGACAAAAGGTGTGCCGAAGCTCCGCGCCACCTCCTCGAAAAGCCGGGCGACCTGCTCCGGGTCGCGCTGGTCGAGCCGGACGCCGATGGCGCGCCGGCCTTGTGCCTCAACCTGCCGGCGGGTTTCCTCCGCTCCATCCCCGTCCTGGAACCAAGTCACTGCCACGTCCGCCCCTTCCTTGGCGAACTCGACGGCCGTGGCCCGCCCGATTCCGGAATCCGATCCGGTCACGATCGCGATCTTTGCATCTAGGCTCTTGGTCATGATCACTCCTTCTGTTTTGCAGTTACCGATGCCTGAAGGCGTGCAAGTGCGTGCTTCAGGTCGATGACGGCGCCGATAAATGCCGCGTGCACGAAGCTTTGCGGGATGTTGCCAAGCATCCGCCCGCCGCCTTCCTCCCGCGGGTCAGCTTCCTCGGCAAACAGCCCGAGATCGTTCGCGTAGCCGAGGCCAGCGTCGAGGATGCGCCGTGCGCGCTCCAGATCACCCTGCAAGACCCAGTATTGGGCGACCCAGAAGACGCCCGCGAGGAAGGTTCCCTCGAAGCGCGCATCGGCGCATTCCAGATGACGCCAATAGAGCAGGCCATTCCAGGAATGGTCCCGCTCCAGCGCCGCAATCGTCGCCCGCATCTCCGGTGCGCCCGCCTCGGTATAGCCCCAGGCCGGGAACAGCGCCGCCGAGACGTCGACCGCCTCGCGACCCGCCACCGCGGCGTAGGCGCCTTCCTTGGTCAGGCAGTTTCCGGAGACGAAATCGCGTATCTCGCCGACGATCGCGCGCCAGCGCCTCGCCTGCGACGCGTCATCGGAGAACTCGGCCACCGACGCAAGGGCACACGCGACGATCACCTTGTTCGCGGTGTAATGGCATGTGCCCTCCTCCTCCCAAATGCCGTGGTCCGGCTCCCGCCAGTGCCGGACCAGGAACTCCGCGACCTCCTCGACCGCATCCCAGTGCGGCCGATGGTCGGTTCGCTGGTAAAGCAGCTTGGCTGCCAGCAGCACATTTGCGAAGCCGTCGAGCTGCAGCTGGTCCCCGGCATTATTGCCGATCCTTACCGGCCGGCTGTGGTCGAAGCCCGCAAGGTCTAGTATCTCTTCCGTGGGTGCGGCCTCGCCGTCGAGGGTGGTAAGGATGGCCATTGGATATTTCGACGAGCTGCCGCGCGAACTGCAGATGAAATCGAGGTAGCGGCCGGCTTCCGCCAGATCGCCGCCGAGGCGTGTCAGGGCGCTGACGATCATGCCTGCATCGCGCAGCCAGGCATAGCGGTAGTCCCAGTTCCGCGAACCGCCCGGCACCTCAGGGAGCGAGGTGGTGGCCGCGGCAACGATGCCGCCACTTGCTTCATGGCTTAGGAGGCGTATCGCCCGCAGCGAGGCGGCGACCTCGCGCTTGTAGGGCCCTTCGTAGTCGAAGAGGGCTGCAAGCTCGCTCCAGTGCGCCAGCGTGACCTCAAGCCACCGGTCGAGATCGAGGCGCGCAGGCGGTACCTCCAACGCCGCGTCGGAGAGGACGGCCCACCCGGTCTCGCCCTCAGGCAGGGTGAAGACAACGGCTTCGCCCTCGACAACCATCTGATGCGAGGCATAAAGGTGGTGCCCGCCGCCACCGATGCGCACCGAATCGTCGAGGCGGACGAGGCCGGGGGCGGCCCGCGCGTAGTCCGGGCAGGGCTTGAGAGAGACGCGAGCCTCGCACGGCGCCGCTGAGAAAAGGCGGCAGATCAAGCCGCTTGGCGCATCCGCGCCCGCCGGCATCCAGTCCGTCACCGCCCACTCGCTGACGCCCACGCGAAGCCAAGTCTCAAGCACCCCGCTCTCCTCAAGGTAACCGCGCCCAGCCGGGGTGGCACCAGGTAGGTCGATCCGCCACGCGCCGCCGTTTGGATCGAGCAGCCCCGCGAGAAGGCTCGGGCGGTCGAAGCGCCCTGGACAGTACCAAAGGATGGTGCCGTCGCGTGTGAGCACTGCCGCGGTGCGCCGGTCGCCGATAACCGCGAGGTCTCGGATGGCGATATCGGTCGAATCCGCGGTCGGCCGCAGGGGGTGGGGTCGAATCAAAGCCATGGCCCTGCATCCGCAATCGAAAATCTAGCGATCGATCGGTCGCCGATCGGTCCGGTGATTTCGTCGCGCACTGGCTCGCATAAAGCTGGAGAAAGTGTTGAACGCATGATCATTCAGGCTCTTGTTCAAGCGCGAAGCGCTCTCGCGAGCCCCGCAAGGGCTTGGCCGCATCGAGTTGGGGCGATGTGACCGTCTTGCGGAAATTGCGCGGGTCAGTCCCATAGGCATCCCGGAATGCACGCGAGAAATGGCTGCGGCTCGCAAAGCCGATGCTAGACGCGATAACCTTGACCGAGACGGTAGTGGAACGCAGCAACTCGGCCGCGTGATGCAGACGCGTCTTCGCGACGAATTCCATCGGGGTCATTGCGAACGCCCCCGTGAACTCGCGCGCGAACGCCGACCGGCGCTCGCCATGATGACTCCGCAAACGATGCGCAGATCGCCAGCATCCCCGTCCGCAGCGTCATAGAGCAACAGCCCGTCACGCGTCATCGAACAGTGCTCGTCGGCGATTACGTCGCGTTGCGGGTCGTGGTCGGCGGCGACGCTGTGCGCGATCCCGGGAGGGACGATGACGACGCTTCCCGGCCCGCAGATCACCGGTTTGGCGCCCGACACCATCAAATGCATCGTCCCTGCGAGCACATAGCCTGCCAAAGTAGTGTTAGGCACCCTGCCCCAGGTTCATCGAAAGCCCTCCATCAAGCGTAAAGGTTTGGCCGGTCGCGTAGTCCGCTTCCCTAGACGCCAGATAGACTGCGAGGCGAGCGATCTCCCAAGGTTCGGCGGCGCGCTTAAAAGGAATGCTCTGCACCTGCTTCTCGAGAAGCACGGGATCATCGATCGCCGGCTGGTTCATCGGTGTCAATACCATCCCGGGGGCGATGTTGTTCACGTTAATCCTATCGGGCGCCAACTCCAGCGCCAGTGTGCGCGTCAGGTTGCGCAGCCCGCCCTTCGAGGCGTCGTATCCGGCCGCGCCGGCGCGCGGAATCTCCTGATGCACGGAGGTGATGTTGATTATCTTGCCTTTGCCACCGGCAGCCCTGCGCGCACGGATAAAGACCTGGCAGCAGTAGAACGGACCATAAAGGTTGGTGCGGATCATGT
>VDMG01000249.1:1898-3320 GCA_006514895.1 Beijerinckiaceae bacterium | reverse complement strand
ATGCCTGGTCCTGGACGAGGACGGTCTGCGCCAGGAAATAGGGCGCATAAGGCTGCGCCTTGGTTGCTTCCTGGATCAACGCATCGGCTTCCTGATCGCGCGGGGCATTCGCCGCGCCACGGATACGGTCGAACAAACCTGTCAGCAATTGGCGTTCTTCGGGTGACATCAGATCCTCCCCTTGAGCCGGGGGGTCCTCCCCCGCGGCGCAAATATAGGGGGTTTTTGGCGCTATCCAAGGGCAACGCCTGATTGATTCCATGGGCGCGCTTGCCGTGGCATCTTCGCGCCCCTAAACAAATCCGGACCAAGGAAGGCTTTGGGAAGCAATGGACGGCAAGAAGAAAGATACGCAAGCCGCCCGCGCGACGCTCCCGCGGGGTTTTGCCGACCGCGCGCCGGGCGAGATCGCGGCGACCGAAAAGATGCTTGGCCTTATCAAGGAAACTTACGACCTCTATGGTTTCGAGGCCGTCGAGACGCCGTGCATCGAGTTTACCCAGGCGCTTGGCAAATTTTTGCCCGATCAAGATCGCCCGAACGAAGGGGTCTTTTCGTTCCGGGACGATGACGAAAACTGGCTTTCGTTACGTTATGATTTGACAGCGCCGCTCGCCCGCTATGTCGCGGAAAATTTCGCCACATTGCCAAAACCCTATCGCAGTTATCGCACGGGATTCGTGTTTCGGAATGAAAAGCCGGGGCCAGGACGGTTTCGCCAATTCATGCAGTTCGATGCCGATACGGTCGGCTCGGCGAGCGTCGCGGCCGACGCAGAGATGTGCATGATGGCGGCGGATACGCTGGAAAAGCTTGGCATCAAGCGCGGCGATTACGTCATCAAGGTCAACAACCGCAAAGTGCTTGATGGCGTAATGGAGGCGATCGGCCTCGGCGGTGAAGAGAACGCGGGGCGCAGGCTGACGGTGCTGCGCGCGATCGACAAATATGATCGCTTGGGTGCCAAAGGCGTGCGGGCGCTGCTTGGGGCGGGCCGCAAAGACGAAAGCGGCGATTATACGAAAGGCGCAGGCCTGAACCTGGAGGCCATCGAAAAGATAACGGCATTGTTTGAAATTGAGGCTTTTGCTGAGCGGGCAAGACACGAATATGAGAGCGTTCGCCGAGAGGTTCAAACAAGCGATATAGATGCTCAGGTCGCGGAGGATATCCGTTTTGAAAGTGTTATGAGCGGTATTGAAGCGAATGTGCGCGAGTCTTCGACAGGAGCCGATGGTTTTCGCGAATTGGGGGAGATTTGGAAGATAATCAGGAGCGCCGGTTATAATGATGGCCGCATCCGCATCGACCCTTCTGTCGTGCGCGGTCTTGAATACTACACGGGACCCGTGTTCGAGGCTGATCTCAGTTTCGAAATTGCGGATGAACTCGGCAAGCCGGTCCGTTTCGGCTCGATTGGCG
>VDMG01000249.1:0-1888 GCA_006514895.1 Beijerinckiaceae bacterium | reverse complement strand
TGGCGGGGGAGGGCGCTACGACGGCCTCGTCGGCCGCTTTCGCGGCGACAACGTTCCGGCGACGGGATTCTCGATCGGCGTCTCACGACTCTATTCCGCGCTGAAAGCGATCAATTCGCCGATTGTCGCGGGCGCCGCGAAACATGGTCCCGTCGTCGTCCTCGTCCTCGACAAAACCGCAACTGACCTCGCCCGCTACCAAAATTTTGTCGCAAAACTTCGCACGGAAAATATCAGCGCCGAACTCTATCTCGGGCAGGCGGGCATGAACGCGCAGCTCAAATATGCCGATAAGCGCGGCTCCATTTGCGCCGTCATCCAAGGCTCAAACGAACGCAACCATCAAGATGGCCCGCAAGTCACGATCCGCGATCTGGTGCTCGGCGCCGAACTCGCCGCTTCCACCAAGGACCGCGCCGACTATCTAGAATTGCGCGCCAAGGCGCAGTTCACCGTCCCGGAAGATCAGCTTCTCGATTCAGTTAAAAATGTCCTCGCGCGTTACGGCGCGACATCCGAATCTTGAGTTCGTTCCGGAAAAAGGACGCTTTGCCGGGTAAGAACTTCACAGGCTTTTCCGATGCCTCTGGCTCTATACTGGCTCTATATATGATAATATCCTTTTTACATGGAGACGCCCATGGGAGACCTCGCCGACAAGTCAGATTCAGAAATTGAACAGTGGATCAGAAACCATGAAGCAAAGGGGGCTACATCAGTCCCTTTCTATCGTGAGCTGTTGGATGAGCGAGCTCGACGTACCCAGCTCAAGCACACGCTGAATATGGAACGCTCCCTCGATCACCTGAAAGAGGCCGCCATTCGCCAAAAATGCACCACGTATGGTGATTTGGGGAATGCCAGCGGCATCGAATGGTCCCACGCCAGGCACCAGATGAACGGCCCCCACGGCCATCTCGATCGACTATTGGAGCTCTGCTACGCCCGGGGGCTCCCCCTTTTGACACCTATTTGCGTCAATCAGGATCGGCTCGAGGAAGGGGAACTCGGTGACGAAGCACTTGCTGGCTTTGTGGCGGCGGCCCGGCGTATGGGGCTCCCCGTAACGGACGAGCGCGCGTTTCATTTGGCGTTGGGGTCTAGAGCAGCGGGGCGCGAGCACATGAACCAGCTCGTCGCCTTCACCGATCGCACCCCTGCCCTCGTCGCCGCCGTCGGCGAGCGCGCGTCCTATCGCTTCTTTGAATTCTTCACGGCGCAGATCAGGAATCCGAACACGCGGCGCGCCTATGCGCGCGCCGTGCAGGAATTCCTCGCCTGGTGCGAGCAGCACGGCGTCACGTCGATCGCCGAGTTGCAGCCGCTGTATATCGGCACATGAGAAACATGCCCAAACTTTGCCAACTTTGTTCGAGCTATGCATCCATGGCCAAAAAGACATGTTTTCTGCGCAATTCCACGCTTTGCAAGCCGCCGTGCGTAAGAGGCCTTGTAAGGTTTTCGGTCCCAATCGGACAAAAATGTTTCACGTGAAACACTTTTGTCCGATTGAGCCCCGGAATCGGACAAACTTCGCGGGCCACTTCTGCAAAATCTGTCGCGCAACTGGCGCAGCCTTGCTAAGAGAGGCGCGATTTCTTGAGTTTTCCGGGGCAGGGCCTTGTCTTTTGTCGATCCTCGCGCGGAAGCGGTCATTGCGCATCTGACCCGCGCGGGATATCCGCGCATTGAGCCGCCCATCCTGCAACCGGCGTCGATCTTCTTCGATTCCGGCGAGGATCTGCGCGCCCAGCTTTATCTTACGAGTGATCTGTCCGGCGCCGACTATTGCCTGCGCCCGGAATATACAATTCCTGTCTTGACCTCTTATCTCGCCAGCACCTCCGCCGGAGAGCGCGCCGCCTTCTGCTATTGCGGGCCCGTGTTC
>VDMG01000019.1 GCA_006514895.1 Beijerinckiaceae bacterium | reverse complement strand
CGGCATAGTGGCTCTTTATAAAGCAGTACGGAGCGCAAAGGTAAGACCGATGACCAACGAACAATTGGACCAATTGTCGATCAATACCATTCGCACGCTCTCGATGGATGCGGTCCAGCAGGCCAAGTCCGGACACCCCGGCACCCCGATGGCGCTCGCGCCGCTGGTGTACACGATCTGGAACCGCGTCATGCGCTTCGATCCCCAGGACCCGATCTGGCCCAACCGCGATCGGTTCGTGCTCTCGAACGGGCATGCCTCGATGCTGCTCTGGTCCGTGCTCCACCTCACCGGGACCCGCGCGGTGAATGCCGATTACGAGCGCCTTGGCCAGCCCTCGGTTTCGCTCGACGACATTCGCCACTTCCGCCAGCTCGACAGCAAAGCCCCGGGTCACCCCGAGTATCACTGGGTTTCAGGCGTTGAGACCACGACCGGCCCACTCGGGCAGGGTGTCGCCACCAGCGTGGGTATGGCCATTGCCGAGAAGTGGCTCGCTAACCGGTACAATCGGCCCGCTTTCGAGATCTTCGACTACAACATTTATGCCGTTTGCGGAGATGGCTGCATGATGGAGGGTGTTGCGTCGGAAGCGGCGTCATTGGCGGGCCACCTCGGCTTGGACAACCTCTGCTGGGTCTACGATAACAACCACATCACCATCGAAGGGAACACGCGCATCGCCTTTACGGAGGACATCGCGGCCAGGTTCCTGGGTTACGGATGGAACGTTCTGCGCGTCGGCGACGCCAATGACATCGACCGCATCGAGCACGCCTTGGGCATCTTTCGCGAGACGAACGACCGCCCGACCTTCATCATTCTCGACAGCCATATCGGCTACGGTTCCCCGCACAAGCAGGACAGGCCGGAGGCCCATGGTGAGCCGCTCGGCGATGAGGAGATCCGCCTTACCAAGCGCAGCTACGGATGGCCCGAGGACGCGAAGTTTCTCGTCCCCGACGATGTCCGCGAGCACTTCACCTCCGGGATGGGCACGCGCGGCGCGGAGGCTCGGCGCCATTGGACGGAACTCTTCACCGCCTATCGAGCTAAGCATCCCGAGCTGGCGACCGAGATCGACCTGATGCAGCGACGCGAGCTGCCAGCCGGATGGGACCGTAACCTCCCCGTCTTTCCGGCTGACCCAAAGGGCGTCGCTGGGCGGGAAGCCTCGGGCAAAGTGCTCAACGTGCTCGCGCAGAACATCCCCTGGCTCCTTGGGGGATCGGCGGATCTCGGGCCGTCCAACAAAACCACCTTGACATACGAGGGTGCCGGAGACTTCCAGGCCGACAGCCCGGGCGGGAAGAACCTGCATTTCGGCATCCGCGAGCACGCGATGGCGGCAACAGTGAACGGACTTTCGCTGTCGAAGCTCCGGGGCTTCGGCGCAACATTCTTTATCTTCAGCGACTACGCGCGGCCGGCCATTCGGCTGTCGGCCCTTATGGAACTGCCCACTATCTTCATCTTCACGCACGAAGCCATGGGCGATGGCGAGGACGGGCCGACCCACCAGCCGGTGGAGCAACTCGTGTCGCTGCGCGCCATGCCCGGACTGGTCACCCTGCGGCCTGCCGACGCCAACGAGGTTGTCGACGCCTTTCGCTACGTCATGCAATTGCGCCACCAGCCCGCCGTGCTGGCGCTCTCGCGCCAGCCCCTGCCAACCCTGGATCGCAGCAAGTACGCCTCCGCACGCGGCGTCGCCCAGGGTGCTTACGTGCTCGCCGACTCGCCGGGCGCGAGGCCCGAGGTGATCCTCATTGCCTCGGGCAGCGAGGTCAGCCTCGTCGTGCAGGCGCACGAGACATTGCGCGCAGAGGGGATCCGCTCGCGCGTGGTCTCCATGCCCTCCTGGGAGATATTTGATCATCAGACGCAAGAGTACCGGGACAGCGTGCTGGCGCCCGACGTCGAGGCCCGCGTTGCAGTGGAACAGGCATCGACCCTTGGATGGGAGCGATACGTCGGCGCGTCGGGGCGTGTCATCGGCATGAACACGTTTGGGGCGTCGGCGCCGCTTAAGGAGCTGCAGAGGAAGTTCGGGTTCGAGCCGGACCAAGTCGTAGCTGCGGCGAAGGATCTGCTCGGGCAAACGTGAGCTTGCGCACCGGATTTCGCACCACGCCCGTCTGGAGCCGCCGTTAACGGCCGGAGCTAGACGCCGAATGAGATGCAATCATGAGCGCAGTTTGAGAGCACCGGCCGCAGTTCGACTCTCGGCGCCGCCATTCAGCTGACAACGATGGGCATTCCCTGTATCCATTATGGGACGGAGCAACAGTTCGACAGCGGTGGGCGTGAGCGACTCCGATCTGGTGCTCCGCGAGAGCATGTTCGGCGGCAGCTTCGGCGGAAAAAGTAGGCAGGCCGCCAACCACAAGGCACCCCCGGGCTGAGCCGTCTTCGACCGAGTTCCCTCCCGCGCCTTCGGCCAGAACGGTGGGTCAGCCGTCGCAGCAGAATCGAGCAGCCGTTTGAGCTGCCGAACGTTACAGTTGAGCTAGGAAAGGGAGAAAACATGCGCGTCGGCATTGCCACCGATCACGGCGGGCTTGATCTGAAACGTAAGCTGATCGACGAGCTTTGCGCGGCGGGGCATGAGATTATTGATTTCGGGCTGATGACCTGAATCCGGAGGACGACTATCCGACACGGTGATTCCGCTCGCCCGGGCCATGGCCGCATAGAAAGTGGACCGCGGGATCGCGATCTGCGGCAGCGGTGTCGGCGCTTCCGTGTGCGCGAACAAGGTGCCGGGCGTTCGCGCCGGGTTGATTCACGACCACTTCTCGGCCCGGCAAGGAGTGCAGGACGATCACATGAACATCATCTGTATCGTTCGGACGGTCGGACCCGCCGTGGCCTGGGACCTCGTCCAGACGTTCCTGACGAATGAGTTCAGTCAAGCCGAACGGCACCTGCGCCGCTTGAGCAAAGTGGCCTCCCTCGAGGTGCAAGCGATCAGCGAGGTGCGAAAGATCTGAACCGGACTCTCCCGATGCGCGGCCTTCGTTCTGATCGCTCGCGAGGAGGAGATGGCGGGTCCAAAAGCATGGGGTGACGCTACGACCGAGACTCACGATGTTGTCTTCCTATTCGACGTCGATAACACGCTCATCGAGAATGATAGCGTGCAGGCCATCTGGGAGAGCACTTGGGGCAGACGTACGGTGTCGCCATTCGCGACAGGTACTGGGAGATCTTTGAAAAACTGCGCAGCGAAATCGGCTATGCCGACTACTGGGCGCCGTGCTATCAATGGCGGAGACAAATTGTGCCAAAAGGCGGCGAGAAAGTGTACCAATCGGTTGAGAGAAAAGGGCTATAAAGCCTCCGTTTACC
>VDMG01000208.1 GCA_006514895.1 Beijerinckiaceae bacterium | reverse complement strand
ATTGCGGGCTACGGTAAGGCCGGGCCAATTTAGAGCATTTTCAAGCGAAGTGGGTGCCGGTTCGCGTCAAGAAAATGCGATAAAATAAAGATCTAGAGCACATTCTGATTCCGCGTAATCTGAAAGCGCTCTAGAATCCAGGATCATACACTAACCGCTCGCCGCGCCGGCATGGGGCACTTCAGGCACGATTTTCAACGACGTGATCCGGTTGCGCGTCTTGCGCAGCACTTCGAAGCGGAAATTATGAAAGGCGAACACCTGACCCGACTCGGGGATGGCGCGCGCCTCATTGATGACAAGGCCGGCGATCGTGGTGGCTTCCTCGTCAGGCAGATCCCAGGCCATGGCGCGGTTGAGATCGCGGATCGGCACCGAGCCGTCAACGATCGCGGAACCGTCGGCCAACATGCGCACGCCTTGAACAATGACATCGTGCTCGTCGGCGATATCGCCGACAATTTCCTCGATAATATCCTCGAGCGTGACAAGGCCCATGACGACGCCATATTCATCGACCACGAGGGCAAAATGGGTTTTGCGTTTCAAGAACGCCTGGAGCTGATCTTGGACCGGAGTCGTATCCGGCACGAACCAGGGTTCGAGCGCGATGCTTTCGACCTTGAAATTGCCGGCGCCGCCGCCCGCCGCATCGAGCGCGCGCAAAAGATCCCTGGCATGCAGCACCCCGACGATATTTTCCGGCTGACCGCGCCAGAGCGGTAGCCGCGAATAAGGAGCGGCGGCCACCTCGCGTATCAGATCTTGCGGAGGCAAATCGGCGTTGAGGGCGAGCATTTTGGTGCGATGAACCATAACATCTGAAACTTGGAGCTCGGAAAGATCGAGCAGGCCGCCGAACATGTCGCGGTCGGAACGCGCGACGCCGCCCTCGCGATGTAGAAGATCGACCGCGCTTTTCAGTTCTTCGTGGCCAGACAAAATCGAATGCCGGCGGCTCGTATCGACTCCGGCGAGTTTCAAAATCCCGCGCACGAAAACTTCGACGCCGATGAGGACAGGCCCGAAAACGGCGACGAAGAACGATATCGCGCGAGCGACCAGAAGCGACGTGCGGTCAGGGTAATTGATCGCCACGGTTTTCGGCATCACTTCGGCGAAAACCAGAAGAATGACGGTCATGAGACCCGTCGCGTAGATCGCCCCGCGATCGCCGGCGAGAGCGACGAGAATGCTGGTCGTGAACGCCGATGCGCCGATATTGACGAGCGTGTTGCCGAGAAGCGTCGTGCCGATCAGCCGTTCCCGGCTCGCCAGCAGCCGGTTGACCAGAGCCGCGCGCCGATCGCCATTTTTCTCCAAGCCATGCATGCGCGCGCGGGAAGCGGCGGTGAGCGCCGTCTCCGAGGCCGCGAAAAACGCCGATAGAGCTACGAATAAGAGGATGGTTGCGACCGCGAGCCAAACATCGGAAGGTGAAATCGCGGCACCCGCGCCGTGCATGATATTAACGTCCCATACTCAGTTCATCTTGAAGGAAGCCGAGGATCTCGCTGGATTCGACATTTTTGGCGATGAAGCAATCGCCGATGGCTCGCGCAAGGATAAAGGTGAGGGCGCCATGCGCGACCTTTTTGTCCTGATACATGGCATCGAGAATCTCTTCGGCGCCCGCGTTCAAGCCCGGAATATCGGCCAAGCGAACCGGCAAGCCAACGTCTTGCAGATGCGCTTCGACCCTTGCTTGGTCTTGCGCGCCGCAAAGCCCGCGGCGCACCGAGAAACGGAGCGCACAAGCCATACCAATCGCGACGGCCTCGCCATGCACAAGCCTTGTCCCATCATAGGCGGTGATGCGTTCGAGCGCATGGCCGAAGGTATGGCCGAGGTTGAGGAGCGCCCGGTCGCCCTCCTCATATTCATCCCGCGCGACAGTTGCCGCCTTCGCCTTGCAGCTTGCCGCAATCGCCTGAACGCGCTCGGCCCCGCCTTCGAAAACCTCGCGCCAATGCGCTTCCAGCCAAGCATAAAAACCCACGTCGCCGATCAGGCCATATTTGACAATTTCAGCATAGCCCGCGCGGAACTCCCGCGGCGGCAATGTGTCGAGCGTGGCGGTATCGGCAAGAACAAGCAAAGGCTGATGAAAGGCGCCGATCAAATTCTTGCCAAGCGGGGCGTTGATTCCCGTTTTGCCGCCAACCGATGAATCGACCTGGGCCAAAAGCGTTGTCGGCGCCTGAATGAAGCGCATCCCGCGCCGGAGCGTCGCCGCCGCGAAACCGGCAAGATCGCCGACGACGCCGCCGCCAAGCGCGACGATCACGTCGCCGCGTTCGAGTTTCGCGCCAATCAAGGCATTACATACGCGGGCATATTCAGCGAAGGATTTCGACCCCTCGCCCGGCGCCACAACAACCCTTGAATGGCGGACGCGAGCTTCGTCGAGCGCGTGTTCGAGCGCGGGCAAATGCAACTTGGCGACATTTTCATCGGTGACGATCGCGCAGGCCGCCCGAGGGGCGAGGCGGCGGATATGGTTTCCCGCTTCCGCGATTAGCCCCTCTCCAATCAAGATCGCATAGCTCCGCGCCCCAAGCTCCACGTCGACGCGCGCCTGGCTCGAAAAAACTTGCGCGCTGGTGCCTGGCTGCCCGTACGAAACTGCACTTCTCCTTGGGCTTACGAGCGGTGGCGGGTCGGGCGAAAACCGTAAAAAAAACTCAAGGCCCTCGATCGCTTCCTCGACCGCGAGATCCTGCGGGCCATCCCGCGAAATGACGGTGATGTCGGCCCGGGCGTAGACCGGATAGCGCTGTTCCAGAAGCGTCCGGAGGGTTTGTTCGGGATCGCCGCCTTGCAGAAGCGGACGGTGCGAGCGCTTGCGCACGCGCCGCCAGATCACATCCAGATCCGCCTTAAGCCAAATCGATATTCCAGACGCGGCGATCCGCGCCCTTGTCTCCTCGTGCATAAAGGCGCCGCCGCCGGTCGCGAGCACGCGCGGCCCCTCGTTCAAGAGACGGGCCATGACGCGGCGTTCCCCGTCGCGGAAATAAGCCTCTCCATGCCGCGTGAAAATTTCCGTAATCGACATGCCCGCTGCGGCTTCGATCTCGGCATCGGCATCGGCGAATTCGAGGCCGAGCTGCTGCGCGAGCCGCCGGCCGGTGGAGGTCTTGCCCGATCCCATGAGGCCGATGAGGACAATCGAGCGCCCGCCAAGCGCTTGCACGAGCTGGGCCGCGCGCCGGTCAGGCGCGCGCTCCGTCTCTCCCTCGGCCCCGGATGCAATGCCGCTGCTCATTCCATGAGTGTAGCATGCGGAGCAGCAAGATTTAAACGGGACTTTGGGGATTCCGCCTCTCACCCTGCGCGCCAAAACCCTTTGCGGCAGGTAAAATCAGCCGATTTGCCGGACGCTCCCTTGGAG
>VDMG01000190.1 GCA_006514895.1 Beijerinckiaceae bacterium | reverse complement strand
GTGCTGACAAAGTCCCTCAACCGAGGGTCCAACGACGATTCGCACAAGAAGAACAGCGGATTGACCACCAGCAAACGAACATCCACGGCGATCGCCGAAAGTGAAAACAACCTGTCACTCACGCCCCCGATTGACGCCAACGCCAACAAGATTGACCACGAGAGCAAACCCAGAGCCAGCCCCAGCGCAACCGTGTTCGTTTCCTCGCGGACGAGGCCCAGGTGCCGCTCAAGCCTGTGAAGCGGGCCGCCTAGCAAGCCTTGTCGTTGATGTCCGCTTCCATACACCCAAGCGGCGAACCCGATCTGCGGCAGCATAATGTATGAAGCGGGCACGAATGCGGGATCGGAATGTCTCGCGGAGGTGGATATAATGCATGTCGAACGATCCTCGCATTTTGTGCATCGCTTAAGCCAGCTGCCGCAGCAGCGCAAGAACGCTTGAGTGGGCGTCACCTATAGCCGAGACGCTTGCCGGCTGCGGGCGCTTGGCACCTACTACCTGGCCCAATGAGGATTCTTGATCGCGCACGTTGTCCGTGACTCTCGCGCATGCAAAAGATCGCCTTTTAACTCGCAGCAGCGGAGAGAACGTTATGGAGTTTTACTCGATCTGGCCATATTTCGCCTGCTTGGTCTTATTGCTCGCTCTCGCCTCTGCACCATTCTTCGCAATAGCCGACACGCCACCAAATCCTTGTGGCATCCGCCTAGCCGGGGCGGTCCACACCCCTGATCTTTCTCACTTCGCGTCTTGCCGTCCCCGCGGGCTTGCCCTGTGCGCGAAGTTGCGTCATCGCAGCTGTTGCGCCACCACGGGCGCGCACTACCAAAAGTCATCCTCCAAGATCGATTGATCATCGGCAAGCACGCCATGCAAGCTCGCATGGACTGCGCATGATCTCAAGGCGATGACCTGCGAAATTCAAATCGGATTTGGCCGGATGTCCGGGCCAGCTTTAATGCAACCGGAACTCCGCGCCGAGCGCCTTGATCTCGGCCGGCTTGATGAGCTTTGTATGGCCGACCACGACTCTATGCAGCGGGCCTTCGAGCTTTTCCTGCCAGAACCTCAAGAATTTGATCAGAATCGGAAAATCCGGGGCGATATCATAGTCTTGCCAAATATAGGCCTGCAATAGGCGCGGATGATCCGGCAAATGATAAAGAATCTCCGCCGTGGCGAGCCCGTAGCCGGCGAGCTGCTTGATGAAATCCGGAGATACTTTGTTCGTCTCGATCCTTTTGGTCGCGGTCATATGAATTACCTCCGCGGTAACGCCCGCAGGCGGACTTCCTTGTACCGTTCAAGCGCCGGAGGCGGCAGACGGTTCCCATATCCATTCAATACGGGTCATCTTAATACAGAGTTGCGCCGAAGGCTCACGCAAGCGACGTGCCGGAGGAAAAAATTCCGCCAGTGTTGCGGCTTGGTCTCACCTTGATGGCCCAAGTCTCGGCCACGGTCGCCATGGCAACCGCGCGTCCCGCTTATCTCCCCCTCCAGCGCCTTTGCAAAAGAAAGGAAGGTTCGCGGCAGACATGCAAAAATTCCCTTTTTTACTTCTTGTTTTGTTGCATGATCTTATCCAAAAAGTCTGCGGCTTTTCTGAAGACCATATCTTGAGGCTCACAAGGGTCCGCGCATGACTGAAATTTCCATTGCTGGAGAGACCTTCAACGTTCTGATCGAGGGCGGCGAGAACAAAGCGGTCTTGACGCTTTCCAATCCGCTTGGCACCAACCTTCACATTTGGGACCCTCAAATTCCCGCCTTACTGAAACATTTCCGGGTCGTGCGTTATGATTCGCGCGGGCATGGCGCAAGCGTGGCCAATAAGGGACCCTATTCGGTCGAAGGCCTTGGCCACGACGCGCTCGCGATCATGGATGCGCTCGGTGTCGGAAAAGTTCATTGGCTCGGCCTTTCGATGGGCGGCATCATTGCACTATGGCTTCTTGCCCATGCGCGCGAGCGTATCGGCCGGGCGGTGCTTGCCAATACGGCGGCGCAAATACCGGGTCCCGATCTGTGGAACAGCCGCATTCAAACGGCCCGGGATGCCGGCATGGATACCGTCGCCATGGCGGCCGCCGAACGCTGGTTCACGAAAGCTTTCCGCGACACTCATCCGGAAAAGGTGGAACGCGTGATGGAGATGGTGCGCACGACGCCGCTGCCCGGCTATTTGGCCGCCTGCGCCGCTGGACGCGACATGGATCTGCGCGAAGCCATTCGAAGCATTACAAACAAGGTTCTGGTCATCGCCGGGCGGCACGATCTATCGACACCGCCAGGAATGGGCGCCTTGGTCGCCAGTTCCATCAAAGGCTCCAAATTCGTCACGCTGGAAGCCTCGCATATGTCGAATATCGAGGATGCAACGAATTTCACCAAACTGGCCGTCGATTTCCTGACCGCCCCCGAGCCGCCGCGGGTAAGCCTACGCCCCGCCCAAAGGCTCCGGCAAAAACAACGGTGGCGAAAAAAGCGCCAAATAAAAGGGCCGCCAAGAAATCCTCGCGCAGCCTGGCATCCGCGAAGAAAGCGCCGGTGAAAAGCACGCCCCACAAGAAACGCAAAACGAAGACGCAGACGAAAAAGGCCGCCGCCAAAAAGACAACCATAAGGACTGTTATTAAGAAGAAACCCGGCAAGAAAATGGGCGCATCAAAAAAGAGGTCTGACGGGAAGAAAATCCAAATGCGGAAAAACTGAATAACGCCTCTCCGGCTCTGGCCCGTTTCGCCTCAAAGAATTCCGTATTTGCGATGGGCGTAGGTGAGACCGGAGCCTTGCCGGCCGTAGTCCACCGCCTCGACGGCGCCGATCATGACCAAATGTGTCATGACCTCCTTGACCTCGGCGAGACGGCAGTCGAATACCGCGGCCGCACTTTTCAGCACTGGGGCGCCGGTCACGAGCTTGATCCATTCGCCGCTGGCGAATCTTCCTTCGAGATGATGACCGGTCCGGCCAGCGAAAATATTCGCGAGAGCCTCGTGCGAGGGCGTAAGGGTGTTGATGCAAAATATGCCATTCTCAATTACCCTTGCCGCCGAAGGCGAGGTTTTGTTGATGCAAAACAACATCATGGGCGGCTCGGCCGAGATCGATGCGACAGAGGTCGCGGTGATCCCTCCAAGACCCGCCGGTCCGCCAGTGGTGATGATGTGTACCGCGGCGGCGACACGGCTCATCGCTTCGCGAAACCGCGCCCCATCGAGGCCTTGGCCTGGCACGGCACATGTATCCATGCGTCCGTTGTTGTGTTTGGCCATACGCTCACCTTGCTCCAACTTCGTCGAAACCATCCTTGCGCCGTCCGGCGCGATGATCCGTTTCCCTGATAGCAAGATAATCCTATAAACAACATAATCCTATAAACAACATAATCCTATAAACAAAGTATACCGACCACGC
>VDMG01000299.1 GCA_006514895.1 Beijerinckiaceae bacterium | reverse complement strand
GCCGGTTAGACGCAAGCTTGATCCCGGGCCGGGCGGCGGCGCGCGGGAAAGAAGTCTTCATTAGAGCATGTCAAAATCGCTGGTGAAGGTAAACGGAAAAACATCTCTGCCTCGCAGACCAGACCAGATATTCGCGAGCCTCTCGACGCCTTCCTCGTTCGGGGCTCCGGCGAAATAGCCGGCGTTAATCGCGCCGGCCGATGAGCCGATCACGAAATCCGGTTGCACTCCGGTGGCTAATAAAACGCGCAGCATGCCGACCTGGATCGCGCCGAGGCTTCCTCCGCCGGCAAACACGAATGCCGTCTTCTCTCCGGTCCGCGTCATAACAGCCCGTTTGAAATCCTCGATCCGTCGACGCAATCAGGCAGCGGCGGCTTCGTCAACGGGCCGGTCCCGCACTGATTGCCCCGAATGCTTTCTCCCAGCTTCGGACGTTGCCACGCCCGCAAATGTATGTTTGACGTGCCATCAATCGTACCAAAATGTGTCACGTGAAACATTTTTGTCCGATCGGCCTGACCTCAGGCTGCGGGAACGTTTGGCGCCCCGCGCAGCGAAGCCAATTCCGCGTCACTAAATACACGGCTGCGCGTCAAGAACCGCACCCCTTCGGGCGCCTCGAGGGAAAAGCCGCCGCCACGGCCGGGAACAACATCGATGATGAGTTGGGTATGCTGCCAATATTCGAATTGCGCGGCGCCAATGTAGAAAGGAACATTGCCGATCGCGCCGAGCCTCACGTCGCTGCCACCGGTCCGAAACTCACCCGCCGGATAGCACATGGGGGACGAACCGTCACAACAGCCGCCGGATTGATGAAACATGAGTGGGCCGTGCCGGCGCTGCAACTGCTCGATGAGCGCGAGAGCTGCTGGCGTGGCGATGACGCGTTCGACCATTACCCGCTCCTTTCCAGTTCGGACGGCGCGAAGTCGGCCCCGCGCCGCCGAATGCCGCTCAGAAGAAGCCCAGGGCTTTCGGGCTGTAACTTACCAGCAGATTCTTTGTCTGCTGATAATGATCCAGCATCATCTTATGCGTCTCGCGTCCAATGCCCGACTGTTTGTAGCCACCGAAAGCTGCGTGGGCTGGATAGGCGTGGAAGCAGTTGGTCCATACGCGTCCCGCCTGAATGGCCCGGCCGCAACGATAGGCGCGGTTTCCGTCTCGCGTCCAGACGCCGGCGCCGAGCCCGTAGAGCGTGTCATTGGCGGTGGAGAGCGCTTCTTCCTCCGTCTCGAAGGTCGTGACCGACACCACGGGACCAAATATCTCCTCCTGGAAGATGCGCATCCTGTTGTGGCCTTCGAACACCGTCGGCTTAACGTAATAGCCGTCCTTCAATTCGCCCTCAAGCGTGTTCCGCTCGCCGCCGATGAGAACCTTCGCCCCTTCTTTGCGGCCAATGTCGATATAGGACAGAATCTTCTCTAACTGATCGTTAGAGGCTTGCGCCCCGATCATGGTCGCGGGATCGAGCGGATGGCCCTGCCGCACCTTGCCGACGCGCGCTAGCGCTTTTTCCATGAATCGGTCGTAGATCGATTTCTGCACGAGCGCCCGGCTCGGGCAAGTGCAGACCTCCCCCTGATTGAGCGCGAACATGGTGAAGCCCTCGAGCGCCTTGTCGAGGAAGTCGTCGTCCTCGGCCATTACGTCGCCGAAGAAAATATTCGGCGACTTGCCGCCGAGCTCCAACGTGACGGGGATCAAATTCTCCGAGGCGTATTGCATAATGAGTCGCCCCGTTGTCGTCTCCCCGGTGAAAGCGACCTTAGCGACGCGCTTGTTCGATGCCAGGGGCTTGCCGGCTTCGACGCCAAAACCGTTGACGATATTTAGGACGCCGGGCGGGAGCAGGTCCGCGATGAGGTCGGCCACCAACAGAATACTCATCGGCGTCTGTTCGGCGGGCTTGAGCACGACGCAATTGCCGGCCGCGAGTGCGGGCGCGAGTTTCCACACCGCCATCAGGATCGGGAAATTCCACGGAATGATCTGGCCGACGACGCCGAGCGGCTCATGGAAATGGTAGGCGACCGTGTCGTGGTCGATTTCGCCGATCGATCCTTCCTGCGCACGCACGCAACCCGCGAAATAGCGGAAGTGGTCGATAGCGAGCGGCAGGTCGGCGGCGGTCGTCTCACGAATGGGCTTGCCGTTGTCGATCGACTCGACCAGGGCCAGCGGGGTGAGATTGGCCTCCAGCCTGTCCGCAATTTTGTTGAGAATATTGGCTCGTTCGGTGGCGGACGTCGTGCCCCACGCGTTCTTGGCTTTGTGAGCGGCGTCGAGCGCCAGTTCGATATCGGCGGCCCGGCTGCGCGCCACTTGGCAGATCGGGTGTCCGGTGATCGGGCTGATATTGTCGAAATACTCGCCGCCAACAGGCGCGACCCAACCGCCCCCAATGAAATTATCATAGCGCTGCTTGATAGCAACGCGGCCTTTGAGCTTCTCGATTTCTTGTTGTAGCATAGATTCCTCCACTCGTAGTGTGAACCCTAATATGCCCACAAAGTTTTCTGGGGCATCGCCGGTTTTCGGTACCTCAAACTGGAAGAAGATGCGCCCCAATTTCGTTTCGCCGAAACTTCCGTAATTAGATAGTGTCTCGAGATAGTGTCTCAAGATAGTGTCTCAAGATAGTGTCTCGACGCGTATACCCTTTCGGGATTATCACAAGCGAATTGAATCCTGGCGCGTCTTGGCCGTGGCCGGACCGCGATGCGGTCAATCTTGAACTGATCCATATCAATTTCATATTGCCGCGATGCAGTAGAAAGCCAGCCATGTCATGCCATCCGCTTATCCCGGAAGTCACTTTTGTCGTAGCTGTCAAGCTGATTATCATCCTTGCCGCAGCCCTGTTTGTGTTCAGCCCCGGGCAGCGGCCGAGGATAGATGCGGCAAGCATGCAGGAACACTTGATCGGCGCCTCGACGGCAAGCCCGCAGCCAAGGAGCATTTTGCCGTGAGCACCGCCATGGACGTTGTGCAGCTCTCCCGGCTGCAATTCGGCCTGACCGCCATGTATCATTTTCTCTTCGTGCCGTTGACGCTCGGTCTTTCGATTCTGCTCGGCATCATGGAGAGCGTCTATATCATGACCGGCAAAGAGGTTTGGCGCCAGGCGACAAAATTCTGGGGCGCTGTTCGGAATCAATGTCGCCATGGGCGTCGCCGCCGGCATCACCATGGAATTCCAGTTCGGAATGAACTGGGCCTATTACAATCACTATGTCGGCGACATCTTCGGGGCGCCGCTCGCCATCGAGGGTTTGATGGCGTTTTTCCTCGAAGCCAGTTTCGTCGGCCTGTTCTTTTTTGGCTGGGACCGCATGTCGAAAGTGGGCCATCTCTGTGTCACCTGGCTCGTCGCGATCGGCTCCAATCTTTCGGCGCTCTGGATCCTGGTCGCCAACGGATGGATGCTTAATCCCGTTGGCGCGCACTTCAATCCCGATACGATGCGGATGGAGGTCAGCGATGTCGGTGCGATCCTCTTCAACATCGTCGCCCAGGAGAAATTCGTCCAGGTGTGAGCGCCGGCTATGTCACCGGCGCCATGTTTGTTGCTTCGGTGAGTGCGATTTATCTGCTTCTTGGCAAGCACATCGAGATCGCACGGCGTTCGATCACGGTCGCGGTGAGCTTCGGCCTCGCCTCGGCCCTTTCCGTAGTCGTGCTCGGCGATGCGAGCGGCTATACGGCCACCGACAACCAAAAGATGAAAATCGCCGCGATCGAAGCGATGTGGGAGACCGAGCCTCCGCCCGCGTCCTTCACACTTTTTTTGGCCTGCCCAACCAGGCCAAGCAGCGGACCGATTATGCGCTGCGGGTATTGGGTCCTTGGCCTCATTACGACTCACTCCTTCGACGAGACGGTGCCAGGGATCAAGGAACTCGTCCAGCATGGCGAGGACCATATTTGGTCCGGCATGCTTGCTTATTCCGCTCTCGGAAAGCTGCCGCGCGGACCCGAACGATGCGAAGGCCCGGGCTGAGCTTGCGCAGTATGGAGACGATCTCGGCTACGCACTTCTCCTTAAGAGAATCCGTCCCGACATCGAAAACGCGACCCAAGCCGATATCACGAAAGCCGCCTGGGGAACCGTACCGCGCGTGGCGCTTCTTTTTTGGTCATTCCGCATCATGGTCGGGTGTGGCTTTTTCTTTATTCTTTTGTTCGGCCTCGCGTTCTACCTCGTATCGACAGGACCGATTCTGAGAGCGCGCTGGTTGCTTTGGGTGCTGGTGTTCACCCTGCCGCTCCCCTGGATCGCCGCCGAGGCGGGCTGGGTCGTCGCGGAAGTCGGCCGCCAGCCATGGGTCGTCGAAGGCGTTCTGCCGACTTTTCTCGCGGTGTCGAACATTTCGGCGAACAATGTTCTCGTCACTCTCATTGGCTTCATCGGATTCTATTCAACTCTGCTCCTTGTCGACATCTATCTCATGAGCTCAACCATTTATTGACCGCGAAAGATAAAGAGGAGTCTTTCCATGTGGTATTTTTCTTGGGTTCTTGGAGTTGCTTCGCCATCTCCTTCTCGATCATCAACGCGCTCTGGCTTGAGGAGAAGGACTTGGCCGCTGCCGAGCGCGCGGCCAGCGCCGCGGACGGCGTATAAGAATTTGATCTCGAAGCCCCGTCTTGTTCAATATGGCAAGGCTTGGGGCGAGCCAGCGAAACCCACGCGCGGAGGCGCTCAGCGCACAAGCTTGTTGGACTTGAACTGCAACTGAAACAAATCGGCGACGCGCGGCGGCGTTTCCGGAGGTTCATGCGGACGCGGGCCCCTTAGAGGCCGCAAGCTTAACTCAAATTCCGCTATATTCGGCGAAGCAGTCTTGTGTCTCGAACACGATGACGCTCGTAAGTTGCGGCAGCGCCGCCTTTGTGTGCTCCCAGATCCAGATTGCGATATTTTCCGCCGTCGGATTTTCGAGGCCCTCGATATCGTTCAAATAGTTATGGTCGAGCCGGTCAAACGAAGGTTTGAAAGCGGCCTCGATCGCGAGGAAATCGGCGACAAAACCGCTGAGCGGATCGACAAGGCCTTGAAGCCGCAATTCCACGCGATAGGAATGCCCGTGCAGCCGGCGGCAGCGGTGCTCTTCGGCGACATTCGGCAGAAGGTGCGCCGCCTCGAAATGGAAGGCCTGCGAAATCTTCACAAACACCACCTTCATGGCATGCCAACGAACTTATGGGTTTGCAGGCTAAGCCGCCAGCGCGGGTGATCGAGACAATAGGCGATGGCCGCGGCCGTATTGGCGGCAAGGTCACGGCCGTCCATCGGCTGCAACCAGAAATGCGAGAAGGCGAGGTTGCTCAAGCCATCCGGCATCAGGCCTTGCTGCGGAAAAACGAGCTTCAGCTCGGACCCCGCGTCCGCGATGAGTGGCGCCCCCGCCTTGGGGCTGACGCAAAGCCAGTCGAGGCCAGGGGGCGGAGCGAGCGTGCCGTTGGTTTCGACGGCGACTTCGAAGCCCCGCGCATGGACCGCGCCGATCAGGGCCGCATCGAGCTGCAACAAAGGTTCGCCGCCGGTGAAAACCAAAAAGCGGTTCGTTTGGCCGCCCGCCCATACGCTCTCGATCGCCGTGGCTAGGTCTTCCGCGCCGGCAAAGCTGCCGCCGCCAGGGCCATCGGTGCCAACAAAATCCGTATCGCAGAAGCGGCAAATGGCGTGGCCGCGATCCTTTTCCTGGCCAGACCAGAGATTGCAGCCCGAAAAGCGGCAAAAGACGGCGGCGCGGCCCGAATGTGCGCCCTCGCCCTGCAAAGTGAGAAATATTTCCTTCACTGCATATTTGCCCATGCGTTCGTCCCTATGCCGATGCGCATAGCCAGCGCGCGAGCAAGCCGTGACCCAACGCGCGAGTTTTCACAATCGTTGCGATAGACCAAACCGGTCAAGGTCCGCCATTCGCGCGGGAAAACCCCTCGCGCCTTCCGATCGGGGTTGGCCGGTAGCCAGCATGGCCCGCTCATAAAGACCGATCAAGGTTTTAGGAATTTTTCAAGCAAAAAGGGCGCCCCAGGCCCTTTTTAAATGGCGCATATTTGACGCATGATCTTGTCCGAAAAGTCTGCAACTTTTCGGGATCATGCTCGCGCAAGCGGTCAGATAGCCTCCGTGATCCACCTTTTCAACTCGCCTTTCGGCGCGGCGCCGACCTTGGCGGACGTTTTCTTGCCGCCCTTGAACAGCATCAGCGTCGGTATGCTGCGAATACCATAGGTTCCGGCGACGCCGGGATTTTCATCGACATTAAGCTTGGCGATTGTGACCTTGCCCTGCATTTCCGTCGCGATTTCCTCGAGCACCGGCCCGATCATCTTGCATGGACCGCACCATTCGGCCCAGAAATCCACGACGACGGGCCCGCTGGCCCCCATGACTTCGGATTCAAAATTGGCATCCGTGACTTTAACGGTGGACATGATCATCTTTCATGAAATTTGGACGCAAGACGCTGTCCCGCATGACGCAAGGTAAGAAGACAATTGGCCCGCGTCAAGCGGCGCGCATGGCGCCGCGCCCAAACGTGCATCATTCGGCGGCGAGATCCTGGCGGTCAAGAACAGCGAGCGCCGCGTCCAAGTCCGCGATGAGATCGTCTGCGTCCTCAAGCCCGGCCGAGAGACGCAAAAGCCCATCGGTCACACCCAAGGCCGCTTTGGCCTCCGGCGTCAGCTTTTGATGCGTCGTCGTGGCCGGATGGGTGATGAGGCTTTTTGCATCGCCGAGATTATTCGCAATGGTGATGAGGGAAAGCTGATTGCCGACAGCGTAGGCCGCCGGTTTTCCGCCAAGCACTTCAAAAGCGACGAGAGTGCCGCCGCTCGACATTTGCCGCTTGACGATCTCGGCCTGGGGATGGTCCGGCCGGCCAGGGTAGCGAACCTTCAAGATGTGACGGTGGCCGCTGAGGAAATCCGCGATCCGCGCGGCGGTTTGCGCCTCCTGGCGAACGCGCAAGGCAAGGGATTCGAGCGATTTCAGGAAAACCCAGGCATTGAAAGGCGACAGGCAAGGTCCGGTCTGTTTATAAAAAGGATGAATCTCGTTTTCGATAAGCTCACGGCTGCCGAGAATAACGCCGCCGAGACAGCGGCCATGCCCGTCGATATGCTTTGTTGCCGAATAGACGACGCAATCGGCCCCAAGCTTAAGTGGCTTTTGGAAAATCGGCGTCGCGAAGACATTGTCGACGACAAGACGGGCGCCATGTTCATGCGCAATGCTTGAGATCGCCGCGATATCGTAGACTTCGAGACAAGGATTGGTCGGCGTTTCGAGAAACAAGAGTTTCGTTTCGGGCCGCATCGCCGCGCGCCAGAGACCAAGATCGGCGCCGTCGACAAGGGTCGAGGCGACACCAAAGCGCGGCAGCAAATCCCCGACCACATAAAGACACGCGCCGAACATGGCACGGGCCGCGACCACATGGTCGCCTGCCTTGAGCTGTGCCATGAGCGCCGTCGTGACCGCAGCCATGCCGCTTGCCGTGGCGCGCGCCGCTTCCGCCCCCTCGAGCAAGGCCATCCGCTCCTCGAACATGGTGACGGTGGGATTGGCATAGCGCGAATAAACATAGCCAGGCTCCGCGCCTTTCATCCGCAACTCGGCCGTTTCCATGTCTGGATAAGCGAAGCCCTGGGTCAGGAACAGGGCCTCGGAGGTTTCGCCAAACTGCGAGCGATTGGTGCCGCCATGGACGAGCTGGGTCGCCGGATGTAGCGTTTTCATATCCGGCTTTTGCCCGCGAGCGTTCATCCCGGTCTCCTTGTCGCGCCCTTTTGCTCCTGAGGGCTCCTGATTGTCTATCTTTCCGTGTAACATACATCAAGGCCGTGGACAGCGGGGATTTTGAAAAAAGCAACGCGACGAACCCTTCATTTCACCTTAAGGCTTTAATGAAATTCCCTTTCGAGCGAGGCGTTCGAAAACTGTAATGACAGTCGGATCGCTTTTTCTTTTTTCCAGATCGGATCGCGACAGCGGCTCCGCGCCGCTTTTGAGCTCGAATGATTTCGGGAACCAGTTCGGCTTGCTTCCGCGCGAAAAAATCGAGCTCATGGGGCGTCGCAAGATGATTCAGGCCGAAGGCGGGATCGAGAGCGAGCAGTTTCAGCCGGCGAGCCTCGACCTTCGCTTGGGCGCGCAGGCGTACCGGGTGCGGGCGAGTTTTTTGCCGGGCCAAGACCATAGGGTGGAAGAACGGCTGCGCGCCTTCAAAAGCGATGACGAAGCCATAAGCCTCGAGGGAAATGGCGCCGTGCTCGAACGCGGGTGCGTCTATGTGATCCCTCTGCTCGAACATTTGAATCTGCCGAAGGACATTTTCGGCATCGCGAACCCCAAAAGTTCGACCGGGCGTCTCGATATTTTCACCCGGCTCATCACCGACAAATCGGATGTGTTCGATCGTGTGGAACGAGGCTATACAGGGCGGCTCTATGCCGAAGTCTCGCCGCGCAGCTTCAGCGTGCGGGTGCGCAAGGGCTCGAAGCTCAATCAAATCCGCTTCCGCAGGCTGAACTCGAAGCAGCTGGAGGGCAGTTATTTCGGCATCGAGGAAAAAGACCTCCGCGAACGCCATGAAAAAATCCCGCTCGTCGATGGCGATTTGGAATTGCGGCGGGGCGGGCTCGTTCTTCGGGTTGGTTTGAGCACCGAGCCGGCCGGAGGCATCATCGGCTACAAGGCGCAAAAACACGCCGATATTCTCGATGTGGATCATAAGGACTACAGTGTCGCCGATTATTGGGTGGAGGTTAGGGCGCGGCGAGACAAAAGGCTGATTCTCGACCCGGACGAGTTCTATATTCTCGCCTCCCGGGAACGGCTCCAAATCCCGCCTGATCTGGCTGCCGAAATGGTCCCGATCGACCCTGCGATGGGAGAATTCCGGGTTCATTATGCGGGCTTTTTCGATCCGGGCTTCGGGGCGGGGGCGCACAATCGTCCCTCCGCCCGCGCGGTCCTCGAAGTCCGCAGTTACGAGGTTCCGTTTTTTCTGGAGGATGGGCAAGTCGTCGGCCGCCTCGTCTATGAGAAAATGGCCGAGGCTCCACAACTTCTTTATGGCGCTAGCACGGTCTCGAATTATCAAGGCCAGGGGCTCAAGCTATCGAAGCATTTCCGGATGGATTAATGCCGGATCCCAAAAAGTCGCGGACTGTTTGACAAGATCGTCGTCTAAAGAGAACGGCATGGAAAGGCTCGATCAACCGGTCTTGGTGACGAAGGTCCGGCGATACCGTTCAAAAGGATTGCGCTGGCCGCTGGCCCTGCGCTTTGCCTTGCGTGACTTTCGCGGCGGCCTGCGCGGGTTTGGCATCTTTCTCGGCTGCATCGCGCTCGGCGTCGCCGCGATCACCGGCGTCGGCTCGGTGTCGCTTTCGCTCAAGGACGGACTTGCTCAGCAGGGGCGCGTGATCCTCGGGGGCGACGCTTCATTCAATCTTGTTCAGCGCGAAGTGTCCGTCCCCGAGCGCGACTTCCTTGACGGGCAGGGACGGGTCTCGTCCGTGGCGCTCTTGCGGGCGATGGCGCGGCGCGATGATGGCGAGGCGGCCCTCGTCGAGATCAAGGCAATCGATCGCTTCTATCCCTTGGCGGGGGAAGTTTTGCTCGATCCGGCGCTGCCTCTCGCCAAAACGCTGGCCGAGCGTGATGGCGTCTATGGGATCGCCGCCGACGCGGGGCTTTTTGGACGATTGGATCTTGCAATCGGAAATCGCCTGACCATTGGCGGCGCGCGCTTCGAATTGCGCGCGAGGCTTGCCGCCGAGCCCGACCGCCTCGCGGGCGGGATAGGGTTCGGCCCCCCTGTCTTGATTTCGCAGGACGCCTTGCGGGTGAGCGGTTTGCTGCAACCGGGCTCGCTTGTCAAATGGCATTACCGGGTCGTGCTCGTAGGTGCTCCGCCGGGCGATAGGCGAGTCGCGGCATTGATCGAAGCGGCGAAAGCGATATTCCCGCAGGCTGGGTGGGAGATCCGCTCGCGCGATAATATTTCCCCGCAGTTTTCCCGCAATCTCGACCGGTTCACTGAATTTCTGACCCTCGTGGGGCTCACGTCCCTCATTGTCGGCGGGGTCGGGGTCGCCAATGCGGTTCGCGGCTTTGTCGAGCGCAAGCGGCAAACCATCGCGGCCCTGAAATCATTGGGAGCGGCCGGATCCACGGTCTTCGTCTTGATGCTGACGCAAACAATGCTGGTTGCTTGCGCCGGGGTCATGGTTGGCGCGGCGATTGGCGCCGCATTGCCTTTCACTGTATCCACCGCTTTCGGGCCGATGATTCCGTTTCCGCTCGCGCCGGCACTTTATCCGGCCGCGATCGGCAAGGGGCTTGTCTATGGCTTTCTGACCGCTCTGGCATTTTCTACGGGGCCGCTTGGCCGGGCGCATGACGTGCCGGTTCAGGCGCTGTTCCGCGCCGGGATCGAGCCCCGCCGGATCAGATCGAGACCGCGCTACATCGTCTTGACGCTGGCCGCGGCACTTTGCCTCGCTTTGGCGGTTCTCGGCTTCGCTACGGACCCCAGGCTCGTGCTGATCTATATGGGCGCGACGCTTGCCGCTTTTTTTGTATTGCGCGCGGCCTCGTTTCTGATCGTGGCTTGTGCAAAACGAGCTCCGCGCGCGCGGAGCGTGGCGTTGCGGCTGGCGATCGGCAATATTCATCGGCCCGGCGCGCTGACACCTTCGGTTGTCCTGTCGCTTGGCCTCGGACTAGCGCTTCTCGTTGCGTTGACCCTCATCGACGGCAACATAAGGGCCGAACTCAACCAGTCCGTCCCGCGCAAGTCTCCAAGCTTTTTCTTCCTCGATGTTCAGAGCGCCAATGCGGGAGCATTCGTCAATTTTTTGAAAAGTCATTCGCCCGGCGGCACAATAGAACTCGTCCCGATGTTGCGCGGGCGCATCGTCAAGTTGAATGGCGTGCCGGCGGGCGCTGCGCGGCCGAAGCAGAGCGTCGCGTGGGTGCTCGAAGGGGATCGCGGAATCAGCTTCGCCGAGTCCGTGCCGGAGGGTTCCCCAGTTATTAAGGGAAGCTGGTGGCCGAAGGATTACCTCGGGCCGCCTTCGGTTTCGGTCGATGACGAGGTTGCCGGCGGGCTCGGGCTTGCAATCGGTGACGAGATGACAATCAATGTTCTTGGGCGCGATATTACCGCCAAAATCGCCAATACGCGCAAGGTCGATTGGCGTACCTATGGGATCAATTTCGTTTTGGTGTTTTCGCCAAATAGCCTGGCTGGTGCCCCTTACAGCGATCTTGCCACGCTGTCTTTCGCTGGCGGCTCCGATCCGGCGCGGGAAACCGCTCTTCTGCGCGAAACCGCGCGGAGTTTCCCATCGGTGACGAGTATCCGCGTGAAAGACGCGCTCGATACCGTGAACGCGGTCGCAGGCCAGCTCGCCTTCGCCGTCAGGGGGGCATCGAGCGTTGCATTCCTGGCGTCGATCCTTGTCCTCGGCGGCGCCCTCGCGGCGGGCCAGCACGCCCGCATCCATGACGCTGCCGTGCTCAAGACGCTCGGCGCGACAAGAACGCGCCTGCTCAAGGCCTATATTTATGAATACGCCCTTATTGGCCTGTGCACGGCTCTGTTCGGCGTGGCGGCGGGTGGCGCCGCAGCCTTCGCGATTGTTCGCCGCGTGATGGATCTTGATTTTGTCTGGCTCTGGCCGCAGGCACTCGCCGCCGCCACGGCGGCAGTCGTTGTCACGGTTTTCCTCGGACTTCTCGGCACCTTCCGGATTCTCGGCCGGAAGCCCGCATCCTATCTGCGTGATTTGTAATTAAAACACCTTAACTATTGTTCATAGTCGCGCGCCCTTGTATGCTGCTCCGGCTTGCGCCATATTAGAAAAGAAGCTGTTCCTGCAAAGGCAGCGGCCGGAGGCGATCAAGCCTCCATAACGCTAGAGGAAATCATGTCCGACTTCGACCGCAACGCTAGTTCCCGCTGGGGGCAGGGCGCAACCCGGGCCGGTCGCGCCGAAATCGATCAGGGCCTGCGCTCTTATATGCTGGGCGTCTACAATAACATGGTGGTCGGCCTTGCGCTCACCGGCTTGGTGGCACTTGGCGTCCATATGCTAGCCGTCACAACCGATCCCGCGCTAGCGGCCGGTCATGCGCGGCATTTGATGCTGACTTCGTTTGGCGTGACGCTTTATGCGACTCCGCTTAAATGGGTGGTGATGCTGGCGCCGCTCGCCTTCGTGTTCTTTTTCTCGTTCCGCATCAATCAGATCTCGGCTTCGACTGCGCGCAGCTTGTTTTACGCCTTCGCGGCGGCGATGGGCTTGTCCATGTCGACGATTCTGCTCGTCTATACCGGGACATCGGTGGCGCGCGCTTTCTTCGTGACGGCGGCGGCTTTTGGCGGCTTGAGCCTTTATGGCTACACGACGCGGCGTGACCTGGCGCCGATGGGAGCCTTCATGGTGATGGGCCTCTTTGGCCTTGTGATCGCGATGCTGGTCAATCTCTTCTTGCAAAGCACCGGATTTCAATTCGCCCTGTCGATTCTGTCGGTCCTGATTTTCTCGGGCCTCACCGCCTGGGACACGCAGGCGATCAAGGAAATGTACTATGCGAGCGACGATTATGAGGTCGCGACGAAGAAATCCGTGAACGGCGCCTTGATGCTCTATCTGGATTTCATCAACATCTTCCAGTCGCTCCTGTACCTGACAGGCGGCCAAAACGACTGATGAGTTTTCCAATATCGAGAGCAAGGCCCCGCGTGAGCGGGGCCTTTTTTGTGCGCCGCCCGCCTGCTCCTGCCCGATCAGAAATCGCTGGCGATGCCTTTCACTTCCCAATCGCCATAGCGCACCGGCTCGGGGCCATCGCGGCCATTCACTTCCTTGGCTAGAAGGAGCCTTGACGCGGCACGGCGGCGGCGCTCCTCGGCCTCGGCAAGCGCGCGCCGCGCCGCTTCGCTTGGCACGGGGCGGCCCGCCTTCCCAACCTCCACATCAACGATTCCGTCTTTTGGCCGTTGCATCCGATCTCCTATTGCGAACGAATAAGGGAAATGAGCCGGCACCCGCCCCAAGACGCGTTTCCGTGATCCCCGCCCAGCTACTCTCTCAAATCTTGGCCCAGATTCTGGGCAAAGTCCAAATGTTCGTGCTAGTAGGATGACATGATCCATGTCCCAGAAACCTTCGCAGCGGAGTCGCGCGGTTGACCGATTCTCCGCGTTCGCCGGTCGACCGGCGGCGTAGCCACAAAGTTTCGAATGGCCGGCCGGGCCAAATCGCTTTCGCCCAGAACCACGGGCGCCAGGGGGAGGAGTGCCCGGGTCTTGCAGTGCGTCTCGCCGCGGCATCGATCCTGAACGATATTGTGGCAAGATATCATCCGCTCGACGAATGTTTTTCGGGCACCGCGATCCTCTCGCGGCTTGGTGGTTTGGATCTGCGTGACATCGCCTTGACGCGCTCCATTGTCACCGTTGCGTTACGCCGGCTCGGCACCATCCGCGCCGCCTTGGCCGGACTTTTGGAAAAGGGTCTGCCGCGGCAGGCAACCCACCTCGAATGGACCTTGATTGCGGCGGCGGCCCAGATTCTCTTTCTCGACGTGCCCGATCATGCCGCCGTCGATCTCGCTGTCCGCGCAACCCGCATTGAGGCGAAAAACGCGCCCTACGCTTCTCTCGTCAATGGTGTCTTGCGCAATCTTATCCGCGGCCGCGAAAAAATACTTCTGGAAAGCGACCCGTTGGATCATGACACGCCCGCATGGCTCGCGGCGCGCTGGCGCAAGACCTATGGGGAGGCCGGCGCGCGCGCGATCGCCAGCGCCCATCGCGAGGAGCCGACCCTCGATCTCACGGTTCTGTCGGACCCCTTGATTTGGGCGGAGCGGCTCGGAGCGGCCGTCTTGCCGACTGGTTCGCTGCGGCTTTCGACTCACATGCCGGTGACCGAACTCGCCGGTTTTTCGGAAGGCCGATGGTTTGTTCAGGATGCGGCGGCAGCTCTGCCGGCGAAGCTTTTAAGGGTTGGACCGGGCACAAGGGCCGCCGATTTTTGCGCGGCTCCTGGGGGCAAGGCGGCGCAGCTTGCGGCAGCTGGCGCCGAGGTCACCGCGATCGATCGATCGGCCGAGCGTTTGAAAAGGCTGGCCTCCAATTTCGCCCGCCTCCATTTGCATGCCGACGTCGTTGTTGCCGATATCGTTAGCCTGAAGACGCCACCCTTCGATGCGATTCTCGTCGACGCACCTTGTCTTTCCACGGGGACGATCCGGCGTCACCCGGATATCGCCTGGATCAAAAAACCGCGCGATATCGAGGCGCTGACACTTCTTCAGGCGCGCCTCCTCGACAAAGCCGTCGAACTGGTGAAACCCGGCGGAATGATCGTCTATTGCACCTGTTCGATTGAGCCCGAAGAAAACGAAATGCAAATTTCGGCTCTTCTTCGCCGCGAGCCCGGCGTCGTCCGTGTTCCGATAACGCCGGAGGAGGTTGGCGGTTTGTCCGAAATCTTGAATGAAAACGGTGAATTACGGACCTTGCCATTGCATTTTCGGGCGGCGGAGCCGCGGCTTTCCGGTCTCGACGGTTTTTTCGCCTCCCGCCTGTTGCGCCGCGGTTAATAAACTCGATAGGAATTTTAAAGATAACTCAATAAAATTCCTGGCCCCGGACTTGGACCGCCGGGCTCCGGCGGCCGTTCGCCGAGGAAAAAACGTCCCTGCTGGCCGCATCGCGCTTTCGTTGCTTGCCGCCAGCCATAATGGAGGAGTCGAGTTCCTGGCCGGCGCGACATTCAAGGACCGGTTGCGTGTCGCGGGTCTTCTTGCCGCCCGCGCCGGATTGGCTTTGCAGCGCGGCCTCGGCGCGCCCATACGTGCAGCGATCGGACTGGGGCGGCGGCCGCCCGAACGGCTTTTGATCGCCCCGCAAGATATAAGGACGAGCGATCCGACCCTCGCGGCGGACATTTATGCCGGCTATTTTGCTTTGGGCGGCAAGATCGTCAACGCGCATGGCCGCTCACCGTTCGAACTTGAGCCGGTATCGGCGGCGTGGGCGCGGGCGCTAGCGGGTTTTGGCTGGCTCCGCCATCTGCGCGCCGCCGACACCGCCGTGGCACGCGCCAATGCTCGCGCCCTCGTCGATGATTTTTTGAGCCTGGCGGGCCGCCCAAGCCAAAATCCGGCCTGGGAACCTGAGGTCGCGGCGCGGCGCATGCTCGCCTTTCTGTCGCAATCCCCGGTGATTCTCGATGGCGCCGACCGCCCCTTCTACCGCCGTTTCATGAAAGGCCTTGGCCGCACTCAGCTGTTCCTGGAACGTGAAACCGCCAGCGGGCTCGCTGGCGAACCGCGCCTGCTTGCCGCGATCGCGCTCGCTGAATTCGGCCTTTGCGCGGAAGGCACCCGTAACCTTACTCGCAAAGGCACGAAACTGCTCACGGAAGAGATCGATCGTCAAATTCTTCCGGACGGCGGCCACATCAGCCGCAATCCGGAGATTTTGCTCGACTTGCTTCCCGATCTGCTTCCCTTGCGGCAGGCCTATGCCGCGCGCGGGCTGCAACCCCCCGCGCAACTCCTCAACGCGATCGACCGCATGATGCCGATGCTGCGTCTGTTCCGGCATGGCGACGGCACGCTCGCCTTGTTCAACGGCATGGGCGTTACGCCGCCCGAACTGCTTGCGACGATTCTTGCCTATGACGATGTACGGGCGCAGGCGCTCACCAGCGCGCGACACTCGGGCTACCAGCGCCTCCAGGCGGGGGATGCCATTGTTTTGATCGAGGCCGGCCGTCCGCCCCCGCGAATTTTTTCCGATCGCGCGCATGCCGGATGTTCGTCCTTCGAGTTTTCGGTGGGGGCGCAGCGGCTAGTCATCAATTGCGGCGCGCCGGACGCCAATCGCGCGGCGGCGCACGAGGCGGCCCGGATGACGGCGGCGCATTCGACCCTCGTCATCGATGACATCTCCTCGTGCCGTTTTGCGTCTCACGTGGGGTTGCACAAATGGCTTGGCGACCAGATCGTCTCGGGTCCGGACAAAGTCGATGTCGAGCGCCAGGACGAGCCTTCGGGAACAATGGCCGTGCTCGCGCATAATGGTTACGAGCCACGGTTCGGCGTCATTCACGAGCGCCGCCTTTTGCTGAGCAAGGACGGCAGGACGCTCGACGGGAGCGATCGCCTGCGCGCCGCCACGGCAGGCGAGCCGGTCGAAAGGCATCCTTTCGCCTTGCGATTTCACATCCATCCGAACGTGCGCCTGAAGCGCGTTCGCGAAGGCCGTGCCGTGCTTTGCATTTTGCCAAACGGGAGACGCTGGCTCTTCGAAACAACGGCCGGGGAGGCTCATATCGAGGAAAGCATTTTTTTCGCGGCGCCGGACGGACCGCGCGGGTGCGCCCAGATCGCCGTCCACGACGAAACCGGACCAGAAACGGTTGTCGAATGGAGTTTCCGCCATATCGAACGAAAGCCTCCCAGAAGCGACATGTGAGGGGCTGCGCGGCGAGATGGTCCACGCTTGAATCGCGGCCTGAACCGCTTAAGCGTTATCGTCCCCGTCTTCTGAAATCCCCTTTGCTACGACCAATACCTGCTGATTGCGCTGGCATTCAGTCTATTGGATCGCAAGGAAAATGAGTTTATAACTTCATCCTCATTTCTATGAGGACCGTTAGCATATGAGAGCCCAATTATTTCGATATCATTTGGCCACGCCCGTCGTAGCAATAGCCTTCGAGATCATAGATGTAACCTCTGTTAATTGTGAGGAGAAACCCGGCTCCTCCTTCTAGGCCCTTCAACTCAGCATGAACATCACCGCCTTGTAAGCTTATGACCTCGGTCAAAAGCATAAAGGCAAAGCCCGGAATCCCCTAAAACAAACAGTGAACATAGATGGGAGCGGCGCTTGTACGATTGCACCGCCGTGTTTTCCTGTGCGAGGAAGGGCAGTCTCATTCGGCGGTGCCGTTGCTTACCGGGAAAGCCGGGACATGATCCCCAATCTTCTCTCAATCGCGGGTTTCGATCCAAGCGGCGGCGCGGGTGCCGCAGCCGATCTCAAGACCTTTGCCGCGCTCGGCTGCAACGGCATGGCCGTTGTTACCGCTCTGACCGCGCAGAATACGCAAGGTGTCACAGCCCTGCATGTGCCGCCCGCCGATTTTACCGCCGCGCAGATCGATGCCGTTTTCCGCGACATCGAGGTCGCCGCCGTGAAAATCGGGATGCTCGCTTGCGGTGCAATTGCCGAGGAGGTCGCGGAAAGGCTCGCGTTTTATAAGCCCCGCTTCATCGTCCTTGATCCGGTGCTGGCCGCGACGAGCGGCGACGCTCTTTCCACATCCGATACCGCCCAGGCCATCGTCCGCCATCTGTTTCCGCTCGCGACCCTGATTACGCCGAATATTTCCGAAGCGGCGCGGCTTTCGGGCCATGTGATCGCGGCGGATCTCGAAGGCATGCGCCGCGCCGCCGTCCTCCTCCACGCGCGCGGCGCCAAAGCCGTGCTGATCAAGGGGGGGCATGCGAGCGGGTCGACCTCCGACGATCTATTGTTCGACGGCGGTTCCTATCGCCTATTTTCCGCCCCTCGCGTCGCAACCCGGAACACGCATGGAACGGGTTGCACTCTCTCCTCGGCGATCGCGGCCTATCTCGCGCAAGGCCAGGAGCTTGGCGAGGCGATCGGCGCAGCGAAAGCCTATCTTTCCGGCGCGCTGGCGGCCGCTGATCAGCTTTCCGCCGGCCACGGCCCCGGCCCGGTGCATCACTTCCATGACATGTGGAAACGGTAACGGTAGAGGATGATTGACGGGTTTACCCAAATCATCCTGACGGCAGCGGCAACTGGCGGATGACTTGTTTGCAAATCGTTCGTTTCCTATATGGGATGCTGCAACCGCGAAGAGGCCACCCCATATTGGGGCTCGCTGGCATTTCTCTCAAAAAAAGCGTCGTCTGGGGTGGGGTACGACCGGCGGGCCGTCCGGACGCGGCAGATTTGATTCAAGGTTTCGAGATGAAGCTCCGCAATATCGCCATTATCGCGCATGTCGACCACGGCAAGACGACGCTCGTTGACCGCCTGCTCCAGCAATCGGGCGCCTTCCGCGACAATCAGCGGGTCGCCGAGCGGGTCATGGATTCGAACGAGCTCGAGAAAGAGCGCGGGATCACGATCATGGCCAAGGTCACGTCGATCGCCTGGAAGGACACGCGGATTAATATCGTCGATACGCCCGGCCATGCCGATTTCGGCGGCGAGGTGGAGCGCATCTTGTCGATGGTCGATGGCGCGATCGTTTTGGTGGATGCTTCCGAAGGGCCGATGCCGCAAACCAAATTCGTCGTCGGCAAGGCGTTGAAAATCGGGCTCCGGCCAATCGTCGCGGTCAACAAGGTCGATAAGCCGGATGCGCGGGCGAGCGAGGTCGTCAACGAAGTCTTCGATCTTTTCGCGGCCCTCGATGCCACCGACGAACAACTTGATTTTCCGATTCTCTATGGTTCGGCGAAACAAGGCTGGATGGCCGACAGCCCGGATGGCCCAAAGGAGGGCATGGCGCCCCTCTTCGATCTTGTCTTGAAGCACGTTCCGCCGCCTGCCACGGCGGAGGGCGGGTTCCGCATGCTTGGCACATTGCTCGAAGCCAATCCTTATCTCGGACGCCTCGTCACGGGGCGCATTTTCGCTGGCTCGGTAAAGCCTAATCAGAGCGTCAAGGTTTTGGACCGCAAGGGCAATGTTGTCGAAGACGGGCGGGTTTCCAAAATCCTGGCATTTAGAGGAATCGAGCGTATGCCGATCGAGGAGGCCGATGCCGGCGATATCGTTGCAATCGCGGGATTTGAAAAGTTCAACGTCGCCGACACGCTTTGCGCGCCGGATGTCGTGGAGCCCTTGCAAGCGCAGCCGATCGATCCGCCGACCTTGTCGATGACGTTTCTTGTGAATGATTCGCCGCTCGCCGGAACCGAAGGCGATAAGGTCACAAGCCGGGTCATCCGCGCCCGTCTTTATAAGGAGGCCGAAGGCAATGTCGCCTTGCGGGTCGAGGACTCACCCGGTGCGGATGCCTATGTCGTCGCGGGGCGCGGCGAATTGCAGCTTGCGATCCTGATCGAGACCATGCGCCGCGAAGGGTTCGAACTCGGCGTGTCGCGGCCAAAAGTGGTCTTTCAAAAAGACGCGGCCATGAACCAGCTCCTCGAACCCATCGAGGAAGTGGTGATCGACGTCGACGAGGAGCATTCTGGCGTCGTCGTGCAAAAAATGGCCGGCCGCAAGGCCGAGATGATCGAGATGCGGCCTTCTGGCGGCGGCAGGCTGCGCCTCGTGTTTCACGCGCCGACGCGCGGGCTCATCGGCTATCAGGGCGAGCTTCTGACCGACACGCGCGGCACCGCAATTATGAACCGGCTGTTTCACGCTTATGCGCCGTGGAAGGGCGAGATCGCGGGACGGCGCAATGGGGTTTTGATCTCGAACGACAATGGCGAATCGGTCGCTTACGCGATGTGGAAGCTCGAAGACCGCGGCCCAATGATGATCGAGCCCGGCTGCAAGGTCTATCGCGGCATGATCGTCGGCGAACACACGCGCGAGAACGACCTCGAAATCAATGTCTTGAAGGGCAAGCAGCTCACCAACATCCGCGCCGCCGGCAAGGATGAGGCGGTCCGTCTAACCCCGCCGATCAAGATGACGCTCGAAAAGGCGCTCGCCTATATCGAGGACGACGAGCTTGTGGAAGTCACGCCACAGTCGATCCGGCTGCGTAAGGCGTTGCTCGACCCCAGCGAGCGCAAGCGCGCCTTCCGGGCCAAGGAAAGCGCCTGAGCTTCCGCTCTACCGCCGCTGAACTCGGGCTGCCGGAAGCTCTGCGGGTTTTCAGGACCAGGCTTCAGCTTTTTTCGCAGAGAGGCCGCAGTAACGTAACCATCCGGTGAGCGCCGCGGATCAGGCGGCTGCGGCGGCGTGCAGCATGATCTCGCGGGACTTTTTCCAACTCCAAGGGAGCATCGCGGGAAGGTCGGTGATGGGGTGATCGGCGATCCTGTTGAGTACATCGGCGAGCCAAGCTTGGGGATCGACACCGTTCAGCATGGCCGTTTGAATCAGAGAGTCCATGATTGCGGCACGCTCGCCACCCCGCTCGGAGCCGGCGAAGAGCCATGACTTGCGACCTAGTGCAATGCCACGCAGTGCGCGCTCCGCGGCATTGTTGCTGAGGCAGATGCGTCCGTCCGCGAGGAAGCGCGTGAAAGCAGTCCAGCGCTTCAACATATAATCCATGGCTTTGGCGACTTCCGCATGGCGCGAGAGCCTGGCGCGCTCGGCGCGCATCCAAACTTCGAAGGCTTCGACGATGGGCGCAATCTCCTTCTCGCGCACGGCGAGGCGCTGTGCTGGCGGCAAGCCATTGATCGATCGCTCCCATTCGAAGATCACATCGAAACGCCTCACCGCTTCGAGCGCGATCGGCGAAACGATGACGGGCTTATTGGTCCTGGCCTTCGTTGCAATGTCTGCAAGAACGAAAAACTTCCTTCTTGCATGCGCCCAACATGCCGCCTCCGTGATCGGCCCAAGGGGGCGGTCGTCCTTATAGAGCGCGTTGAAGCCTGCATAGGCGTCGGCCTGCAGAATGCTGCCGTAGTTCGCGAGATGCCGCTGGGGGCGCTCGCCGCTGCGATCGCGTGAGAAGAAATACACCGCCGCCGGTGGGTCGGGGCCACCGAAGGGACGATCATCGCGGACATAGGTCCAAAGGCGCGCCTGGACCGTCTTGCCTTTGGCCAATAGTGGAACCGGCGTATCGTCACCATGGATGCGGGCGGCGGCGAAGACGTGCGCGCCGATCCGCTCGGCAAGCGGTGTCAGGACTGCGGCGCAGGCGCCGACATCGTCTGCGAGCGTGGACAGTGGCAGATCCACGCCCTCGCGCGCATAGGCTTCACTTTGGCGGTTGAGCGGCTGATGGAGCGCGAATTTGGCATAAAGGATCATGGCCAAAAGGCTCGGTCCTGCGCGGCCGCGGGCGATTACATGGAAGGGTGCCGGCGCCTGGCTGATCTTCTCGCAAGCCCGGCAGGTAAACTTCTCGCGGACATGCTGGATCACTTTCCACTGACGCGGAATGACCTCGAGCGTCTCGGTGATGTCTTCGCCGAGCTTGGAAAGCCTCGTCGAGCCGCAGCATGCGCAGGCGGTCGGGCCCGGCACGAGGACTCGCTCGCGCGGCAGATGCGGGGGGAATGGCTTGCGCACCGGCTTGCGGCGCGCGTGCGCCGGAACCAGCGTGGCCGCGCCGCCGGCCCTGGCGGCACTCACGATCCTGCGCGGCCAGGCGGCCGAAGAGGCAGCCGCACAAAGCGCGCAGCAGGACGGCGCGGAAATGTTCATGGGATCGGCGACAATAGGATCAAGCTGGATCAAGGCACGCTCGGGCTGTCGGGGCGCATTCTCCCGACACCAACTCTCGGCGGATTTCAGTATGGTCGAATTTGATTTCCGACAGGAACAGGTTATTCCCGAGCGCATCCCCTTGCGCGGGAGCCGCGCAAGCTGCCGGTTGTTCTTAGCCCCGACGAAGTCGTGCAATTTCTCGAAGCCGTGTCGAGCTGAAGTGCCGAGCGACGCTCACCTGCTGCTATGCGGCTGGACTGCGAGCCTGCGAAGTCGCGGGTCTCAGGATCGCCGACGTCGACGGCGCGCGGGGCGTCATCCTGGTCGCAGGGGCAACGGGGCGAAGGATCGGACCCGGAGGGTGACCCTCTCGAACTGACCCGCATCATGCTTTCCTCATTGCTGTCGCTCTTGGACCGCGTCCACGGTCGCCTTCACGTGCCATTCAATGGCATGGCTTGCGGCGAGATAGATGCCTGCCAGCAAGGCAAACAAAACAAGCGCAAGCAACAAGTCCAAGAGAGAGCGCGTTCGCGTCGTCATTGCGCCAGCCTTTCCACCTGCCCACCCAGGATAAAGTCCGCGTCGTGCAATGCCTGTCGGCAATGCTGTTCATCCATGTCGCCGAGCAAGCCTATTGCGATGAATATTCGTTCGATGTTCTGCCCGTGAAGGCGGGCGATGCAGTGAACGAAGCGGTCGCCAGTGAGCGCTGGCTCGACGCTGATGCCATGCGTGCGCATGCCGTCGATTTCCGCTGGCGTTGCGAGCTGGCACCGATAGGAGCGGCGGGGGTTAGCGCGGAAGAATTGCCTGTCGTTCGAGTCGATGTTCATGACATTGTCCGCTAGCCTAAGCGTTGGCAGGCGCGCGAGTCCGTGAAGGCCCAGCGTTAAGCG
>VDMG01000150.1 GCA_006514895.1 Beijerinckiaceae bacterium | reverse complement strand
GTGCGGTGCATCCAATGCAGGCGATGCTGAATTACGCGATAGGAGTGTTGGCCGGAAGAATGACGCGGGTTGTGGTCGCCAAGGGGTTGGACGCTGGGTTTGGATTCTTGCATGACGGGAGAAAGCCAGGGCGGTTAAGTTTGGTGTGGGATGCTGTCGAACCGCATAGGCCTGGACTAGTAAGAGCCGTGTTTCGACATGCGGAAGGAAGGGCATTCAAGCGATACGATTTTGGCATCTTTGCTAATGACGGCGTTGGGTTGTTGTCGCCGCTTGCGAGAGAGGTAGCCGAGCTTACGGTTAGAACGATCACGCTTAGGGATATGGTGAAGACGGTTGATTGGATTGCCGGATTGATCGAGCCTTAATCCGCCCAACCGTCCAGGCAGCGCGGCCTGTCCGCGACCTCGACGGCACAACCATCCCCATATCGAAGCCGCGCCCCACAGCTGTTGGGTCTACCCCAATTAAAACGCTTCCGGCCGTTCATTCGCCGCTCACTGACACTCTTGAACATCCGAAATACACCGCTGGCACTCCTGTTGGCCCTCGCCTGGCCCGCAGCAATGTTGTCCGGACGGGCAGTCGCCCAAAGTATCATAGTTGGTGATTGTACAAATTTTGTGATCGCCCGGAGCAAGGTTAACGGCGCCATTAGCCGCACAATCGCCGCCGATCACTATGGTAAAAGCGCCTAAAAGGGTACCTGATCCCCCAATCTCCCCTACCGTGTGATTGCCAGGGCTCATAGTGAGTGGCCCACTGCTGCCGCTGTTGATATTCACTCTCACGGTGACGCCATCAACCTGCAGATTGAAGAGGCGCAAGTGGTGATGGTCGGGGTGAACCAGGATCTTATTCACGGTTAGCTGGGTTGGCGGGGGTCCTACTGCCAAGCTATGGCTCAAACCGGCGGCGATGGCCGTGACCCCGCTCAGGTTCAGTACCTGCCTCGGTATGGGGCCGCCAGTGCCAGGCCCGTCGGTCCCGCGACCCAGCTGGCCAAGGTTGTTCACACCCCAGGCCCAGACCGTGCCGTCGTTCTTGAGCGCCAGGCTATCGCCCGCACCGGCGGCGATGGCCGTGATCCCGCTCAGGTTCTGTACCTGCGTCGGCGTGTGGAACTCGCCGAAGCTCCCCAGCTCGCCATCATAGTTCGAACCCCAGGCCCAGACGACACTCTCTCTGGCCCCCCCGACCGGTGAATTGCTATTCTCGGCCTCGGTATCACTGGCGAAGGTCATTGAAAGGGCCACCGCCAAGATGGCGAAGGCAGTAAGAAGTGTGCGGTCCATGTTTAAGCCTGCGAAAGAGCCATTCGCACACGTTGGTGACGGCATTAAGCCGACATTCCCCAGATGACCGAGGATTTGATTGCCAGATTTGCGCAACTTTTCCTTCTTGGCAATGGGGTCCCCATTCGAAAATCGAGGCGCTGGAACAGTCGAAATCACGACTTCAGGCCGATCATGCGGAACGGAGCGCGCAACGGCATTGTCGCCGTCGCCGGTGTGGGTTTCTTACCCGATGTCAGACCAATGGCCGAGGCTTGTCATTGTCCTTGTCCTGCACCTATGCCTTGCGCCGGTTCCGCGCCCGCCTCGGCACACACCCGCCTCTCACCTCGGCACACACCCGCCCCATAGCGAGCACCTGCCGGAGCCCGTCCTCGGTCCGATGACGCGCCCCATAGCGGCAGCTGGCCGGAGCCCGCCAACCTGCAACCGGCCTGCATCCGGGCGGCGCTCCATAGCAAGCCAGCGTCCGCGACCTTAGGTCCAGGTTTGGGTCTGGGTCTGGGCACGGTATACCCCCTCCCCCTATGTCTGAAACTGGGTATGTAACGGTGTTTTGCCGCGTCCCCCCTCCTACTATTCTAGCCCCAAAAATGTTTCACGTAAAACATTTTTGTCCGGTTCGAGCCCGCCATCGGACAAAACTGATGGATAAAAGATCTCTAAGCGGCCGCCGCCACCATCAAGGATTTCAGCGGCAATGATTCGTCAGCGAGGCGTGAAGGGGCGATCTCCTTGCGCTCGCCGACAAGCCGTTTGGCGGCCATGAAATCGCCAGGGCGATTGACCGAATCGGCGGCGATGATCATGCCCTCCTTGAGATAAAAGGCAATGAAGGTTGACGCCTCCATATTGCCCCGGATCACAAGTTCCTCATAGTCATCAGAGAGGCCGGCCATCTGCAATTTGAGATCATATTGATCGGACCAGAACCAGGGCACGGTGGCTTCTGGAACCGGCCGCCCGGCGATCGAGGCCGCCGCTGCCCGGGCTTGTTCGAGCGCGTTTGGAACCGATTCGAGGCGGATTCTGCGGCGCAAAAATCCGTGACGCACATGCATCGCGCAGTCGCCGATCGCATAAATATCGGGGTCGCTGCCGCGGCTCGCCGCATCGACGACAATCCCATCGTCCACGTGGAGCCCCGCTTGTTCCGCGAGTTCCGTGTTGGGAACAAGACCAATGCCAATCAAGACAAAATCGGCGGCAAAGGATTCACCATTCGCACATTCCACGTCGCAGGTCCCGCCTTGGCACGGCGCAAAACCGCTGACCGTGACATTTGTGCGGATATCGACCCCGGCCTCGCGATGAATGCGTTCATAGAACTCCGATAGAGCAGGCGCGGTAACGCGCGCGAGCAGGCGCGGCGCGCTTTCGAGCACGGTGACGACAAGCCCGCGTTTCACCGCGACGGCGGCGGCTTCGAGCCCTACATAGCCGCCGCCGACGATCACAAGCCGCCGGGGGGCCTCCATGAGCGGCTGCAACGCCTCGACATCGGCGATCGTGCGCAGGTAAAAAATATTGCGCAACCCGGCGCCCGGCACCGGCAATTTACGGGCGCGGCCGCCGGTCGCGATCACCAGCTGGTCGTAGCCGAATGTCGCGCCATCGTTGAGCAAAAGCTTCTTGGCGCCCGGATCGATCTCTTCGACGCGCTCGCCGAGCCGCATCTCCACTTGCGCTTTTTCATAAGCGACCGCGGCCTTGTAGACCAGCGCGTCCTTGCCTATTTCGCGCGCGAGAAACGCCTTCGACAAAGGCGGCCGCATATAGGGAAGACAGCCTTCTTCGCCGAAGAGGACGATGCGGCCCTCGAACCGGTTTTGCCGCAGAAGCGTTGCGGCCTCGCCGCCCGCCTGACCCCCGCCGATGATGGCAACGGTCGAAGTGGCGTCAAGCTGAGCTTTATCCATGAGTTAATCGAAGTCCTGTGGGCGAAGACGGAAAATCCATCATAGGGAAAGCGCCCGTCATTTCAACTCTAGCGCCGTCTGTTCGTTGGGCAAAGAAAGCTATACTCGCCGCTGGCGCTTGGCGTAGCAAGAAATTCTCTTTTCGCCTGCTCGCCGCCGGGCGGGGCTTCTTGCACGTCCAGGACTAGAGCATTTTCAAGCGAAGTGGATACCGGTTCGCGTCAAGAAAATGCGATAAAA
>VDMG01000161.1 GCA_006514895.1 Beijerinckiaceae bacterium | reverse complement strand
GCGCCAAGCGATAAACCATTAGCTAAAAATCGAATTGTGAAGTGGGTTTTCATGGGAACCACAGCGGACTTGCGCCAGCGACCGAGAGCGAACGCAATTGCGCGGAAACCCATTCCCTATCATTTTGGCATAAAAGAAAACAATGAAACAACACGCGCGTCAAATGAAAAGTTTGACGTCGGCGGCGCTCGATCATGGACATCGCGGTCACTTGGGCGTGGTGCACGAATGTAGTATTATATCACAATGACAATTTATACGTTTGCCGCTGATAATCGCCTCGATTATTGCAAGATTGAGGATGGGTCGTGGCGGAAAGTCACGCCGTTTCGGCGCTGGCCGCGAAGTGGTGGGGGATAGCTGGCACGCGACCATGATCGCTTCAAGTTCGATCGCTCATGTCTCTATCATTTTGGTTTTCACGCATGATCTTATGGGGGAGTGTCATCTATTTTGGCTTGGGCTGGCTTGACCATCATGCCGCGAAGAACGTGTCTTCGATGATGATGACAAATAGGGTTTTGCATGACAGTCAAGCACGCCAAAGCTTTGCTTGAAACGAACCCGGCCGGTCAAGGTTTCACGATTGCACTTTTGACAGAGTGTCCTGACTGGGACGGCGAGACTGACGTTTGATCCCGCCTCCGGCGGCAAGAGCCGGCTGCTCGCGTGCCGCGCCATGTCGAGCGCGGCTTGGCCGAGGAAGCGACCGGCATGACGTGGCCGCCGCCGCCAATCGTGAGGGCGAGCCGGACCGTCCCTTGTTCGCCCCGCGCCCGCGCCGCTTCCGGACAATATTTGCTCCTATTAAATTAAAGGCCGGCACCCAGGCGCCGTGCCAAGCGCCCGCCTCGGCTGATCGAGGCGCTCGGCGGCGGCCGGGAATGGCGAACTGTTGCCAAGCAGCGTGGGGTTGGAAATAAATCCTCTCATTCCAAGACTTAGGAGAATTTCGCGGCGCTGCGCCGGGCCAATTTATCCCGCAGGTCCCAGATATGTTAATGATCTCCGCCTATTGATTGGAGCCACCGCGATACCGAGGCTATAAGTCGATCGAAACCTGGGAATCGGAACATTACGAAACATTCACGCCGCGGAACATTAGCCGTAACCCGCTCCGTGAAGAATAGCCGGCCGTATTTCCCGTGAGGCGAGACTTAATTTAATGCCTGGAACCGGACGCTAAAACATGGATGATCGGAGTCATGGGGCTAAGATAGAGGCCCCGGATGAAACATACCTTCGCGATGGCACCGGCTTACGGGACGCTCCGGGCAAGCTTCCCGATGTGAAGGCAAAGCCGCGATCGCAGCTGCGGCCGATCTTTCTGCTCGGCATCGCGGTTCTGCTCGGCTTCGGCCTCTACCGGATCGCGACGGCAATCCGGGCGCCAAAAGAGACCGGTGCCAATCAGCAGACCGCGCCGCAGCCGGTCGGCGTGGCCACCATCGGGACCGGGGACATCAAAGTCGTGGTGACCGGTCTTGGCACGGTGACGCCGATCGCAACCGTGACGGTCATGACCCAGGTCAACGGCCAGCTCATGGAAGTCGGCTTCAAGGAAGGCCAATTGGTCAAGAAGGGCGATTTTCTGGCGCAGATCGATCCGCGCCCGTTTCAATTGGCCGAGGCCCAATATGAGGGGCAGCTCGTCCATGACCAGGGACTGCTCGATCAAGCGAAAATGGATCTGGTCCGCTATCAAACCCTCGTGAAACAGAACTCGATCGCGCGGCAGCAGGCGGAGGATCAGGAATTTCTTGTCAAGCAATACGAAGGCTCGGTCAAGCTTGATCGAGCCCAGATCGATAATCAAAAGCTGAACTTGATCTATGCGCGTATTGTGTCGCCGATCGACGGCCGCGTTGGCCTGCGTCTCGTGGATCCCGGAAACTATGTTCAGACAACCAACACCACCGGCCTCGCAGTACTTACGCAATTGCATCCGATCACGGTGATTTTCGTGGTACCCGAGGACGATATTCCGGAGATCATGGCCGCGACCAAGGCCGGAACACAGCTCGAGGTCACGGCTTACGACCGCGCCAACGTCACGCCCCTATCGGTTGGGAAAGTCGAAGCGCTCGACAGTCAGATCGATCCGACGACCGGCACGGTGAAATTGCGCGCCATCTTCGACAATTTGGACGACAAGCTGTTCCCGAATCAGTTCGTCAATGCACGGCTCCTGATAAAAACTTTGCACGGTGTCGTGACTGTGCCGTCGAACGCGATCTTGCACGGCGCGCCTGGAACTTTTGTCTATCTCGTCGGTGCCGATGACACGGTGTCGGTGCGAAAAATCGGCCTTGGCCCGTTGGACGGAGCCATGTACGCGGTCAACTCGGGTCTTTCGCCCGGCGACCGTGTTGTCGTCGACGGCTCCGACCGTTTGCGGGACGGCGCGAAGGTCTTGATCGTCGCCAGCGGAGATAAGGCCGATGGCCAGGCTGCGCAGCCAGCGGGTAGCGAAACGCCCGATAAAAACGGGCCAAGAGAGCATCATCGCAACGGCCATTCCGGCCAGCCAGATCAGCCATGAAGATGCGTGAAGATGCGTAAGCAGGAGGCGGAATTCCGCGCTGGGTGTCGCCGATGAACCCGTCGCGCATTTTCATCCTGCGCCCAGTTGCGACCACGCTATTGATGGCGGCGATCATGCTCGCCGGCGGGGTAGCCTATGGCTTTCTACCGTTATCCGCCCTCCCGGAAGTGGACTATCCGACGATTCAGGTCCAGACGTTTCTCCCTGGCGCAAGCCCGGAAGTGATGACTTCTTCGGTGACGGCGCCGCTTGAACGGCAACTGGGGCAGATGCCGGGCCTCAATCAGATGATGTCGGCAAGTTCGGCCGGGGCGTCAGTCATCACCCTGCAATTCAGCTTGAGCCTAAGTCTCGATATCGCCGAGCAAGAGGTTCAGGCCGCGATCAATGCCGCCAACAATCTGCTGCCAAGCGGGCTGCCCGCGCCGCCGATCTACGCCAAGATTAACCCGGCCGACGCGCCGATCATGACGCTTTCGGTCACCTCAAAGACCTTGGCGTTGACCGAGCTCGAGGACATTAGCGAGACGCGGCTCGCGCAAAAACTTTCGCAACAGCCAGGCGTCGGACTGGTGAGCATTAGCGGCGGCCAAAGACCGGCCGTGCGGATCAAGTTCAATCCCGCCGCGCTCGCCGCCTATGGCCTCAACATAGACGATCTTCGTACCACGATCGGTAATGCCAACGTCGATTTGCCGAAGGGCAATTTCGACGGCCCAGCGCAAGCCTCGACGATCAATGCCAACGACCAAATCAACAGCGCCGCGGCCTACGCCAATCTCGTCATCGCCTACCGCAATGGCGCGCCGGTGCGGCTCTCGGACGTTGCCACCGCCAGCTCCGGTCCAGAGAACGTCAAGCTTGGCGCCTTGGCCAACACCACCCCAGCGATAATCCTCAGCATCCGCCGTCAGCCGGGAGCAAATGTGATCGCGGTCGTGGAC
>VDMG01000020.1 GCA_006514895.1 Beijerinckiaceae bacterium | reverse complement strand
TACGGTGAGCATCTCGTCGAGCCCTTCCAGGATCGAGGCGGAAACGCCCTCCCAGCCCTTTTCAAGACGCCGGGCAAGGTTGCGAAGAAGCGTCTCGGCAGCACCAGGCGCAATGCCAGGCCGATGCGACGTGACACCGGCCTCTTGGTGATCCAGTACCAGAACAGAGCTATCTCTGTATCGGACAACACACGGCGCCTCGCCTCTTCGCTGGCACGTTTGCGAAGCCTCCGGCCGATACTGTGGTAATCACAATTTGAAACTTAACAGCGGCAAGTTTTTCAATAATCTCTACCGTCGCGGCACGGGAAGCTCCCGTGCCCCCAGCCCAGTGACATCGATCGGCCGGTCCGAAGGAAAATAATCCGCCTTACCTCCGTTCACTTCGCTGCCTCCCAAACGATCATGTTATCGAGTCGGCCTGTCGTTCCGCCGTTGAACGCTAGCTGCTCGCACTCCACCACCACGTTGTAAGTGCCCCGCCGTTTTGTCGCGTAGCCGAGGACGGGCACGGTGATGCCGTAGGCGGCGTTGTCAGTCGTAAACCAGACGGCCGGCCGCACGCTGATCTCGGTCAAACCATTGGCCGGTCCGGTACCGTCACTTATGAACAGGTGGCAAGCCCCACGGACGGCCATCCCGCCAGGATTGCTGATATTGACCTGTGCAGACACCAGGATTCGTCCTTCGGACAACGTCCTGATTTGGTGATCCCGGCCGTCTAAATTCTGACTGGAGAGATCTGCAATTATGGTGTTCGTCGAGTTGATCAAATTGAACTCGACGAAGTGGCTAATTGCCGTCGAGGGCGGCAGCTTAGGCGCTGCAGTCGCGTACGGAGCCGTTACAGCATTACCTATGATCACTATCATACAGGCAGGAAGAACAGGAATCGTTCGGGTAAATGGGTTTTTCATATTGAAACTCAATGTTGTGGTATGGCTGCAAATCATTTTGCTAAACGTTCCAGCGAAGTAAAGCGGAATTAGCCTAACGCTAGTCTCCTGATTCTCAATTACCGTCATACAACTCATGCGGCCCCGGCTTTGTCGAGGGCGGATTCGATGTCCGTTTTCGAACTATGTACGGCGATGTCCCGCTTGATGTTGAAAGCGCAAAGCGAGCGTCGCTGATTGGGAACCTACGCAGCCTCACGCAACGAGCTTACCAAATTGAAATGTGTCGCAATGCCGGAGTGGGAGCACTCCGAGGCTTGCGGTTTCCAAATGTGGCAGGTTTGCGCTCCGATCGGCGCTTGCCGCGATCCGCATGGATGCGGCTGGGGCTTGTGGCTTCAATGGAAAGATCCTGACCAGCGCATGATCGCCAACCTCCTGCGCAGTCAACCATCGCTCGATCGGCCCGATGCAAGCCATTCTCAATCGCAAGGCCAAAGCGGTGGTTGCGCCGGCGTCAGTCTGTTCATCCCGGGATCCGGCCAGTCCTCGAATAACTGGTGGCCAGCCGAACTCGGCAGCCCCGCCTCGACCGGCGCGCAGAATAACCTGCAATATGCCTGCTTCCCAGTCTCCCGCCGCCTCGCAATCCGCCAGGGCGGCCGGGTGAGCGTTTATGACACCGGCGAACATACGATAACGGGCTTCTCCCAGCAGCAGGGCGGCGACCAGTCTCTCACCTTCACTAGCCAACACGGACTTGTCCGCGTCGCGGACTTACCATTGGTCACTGCCGAGAACCACGATTTGCACGATCCATCCCTAGCGGGTTCGTTGGAACCCGCACGGCCGCAGAAGCCAGCCGCGTCCGCCGCGGCTCCGGCGCCGGCTTCAACTGACAACATATTGACAACGATCGAACGGCTTTCGGACCTGCGCCAGAAGAACATTCTCACCGAAGCAGAATTTGCTGCGAAAAAGGCGGAGCTTTTGAGCCGCCTGTAAAAGTGAGCTCGAAAGAAGCCGCCGCCAACATGACGAACAAAGACGCAACGCGGCAGATTATAGCTGCTGCGGACGAAGCGATAGCGGCATTGCTGTTCCACCAGCCGAGGCCGCATTGTCTATTGCGATCACGCCTTTCATGGCTTGACCTATGGTGCCCTTTCGGTCAATGGCGATGCGATCTTCAAGGATCGCTTCGGCGTCCTCGTTCCCGGCACAGCGCAGGTCCATTCAACGATCTCGCGGCGCTGGAGAAAGCCCTGTCGACGCGCGATGTCGCGGCTTTTATCGTCGAACCGACTCAGGGCAAAGGCGTCAATCTGTTGGACGATATCTATCTTCGCGGCGTTCAGGCCTTGTGCCGAAAGTATGGCATCGCGATCGAACATTGGGGCGTAGACGCGCCGTGTTCGGTGGCTCGAAAGGCCACGCCGATCGGATAGGGGCTGTGGGGCCGGTTGGCCGAGGCATTCGGAACGCTGGCGCATTTCGTCCTGGCTTCGGGTTATGGAACACAGATTGCACATGAACGGATTTGAGCGGCTTTTTGCGCATAGGTCAAAGGCTGCCCGAAGGCAATTAGCCGTCTTGCCGCCCGTCACCTAGACTGGAGATTTGCGTGAAGTTTAGATTGGGGTGCGAACTAGCTTATAAGGTCGTCGCGGAGACCGTGTTCATATTCAACGTTGAGGTCGCCTTGCTGCAGCGGCACTCCGATCTCGTCGATCAGCTGATCTTCAACCCGAATGTCGAACGCCGCTCCTACACGGTACCGGACTTAAAAAATCGGTACACACAGGTGGTGGCCCCGGTCGGTATTTTTTCGCTGTCGTACACCGCAGAGGTCGATCTGAACATTTATCGTGCCGATCCTGAGACTGTTCACGAAATGCAGGTTCGGGACCTTCCACTCGACATTCTTCCTTATCTTCTGCCGAGCCGGTTCGTGCCGTCAGACGAGCTGGCGAAGTACGCGATGCGCGAGTTCGCCGGGTTTCCTAACGGTCACATTCGCGTCAGTATGATCTGCGGCTGGATCTACCAGAACATCGAATACCGGCCGGGAAGCAGCGACTCCGAGACGACGGCCACCGAAGCCCTCATCCAGCGCGCCGGCGTCTGTCGTGATTTCGCCCACCTCGGCATCGCGTTCTGTCGGGCTCTTGGGATACCGGCCCGCTTTGTGACCTGTTATGCATACGGCCTTTCGCCATCCGATTTCCACGCCGTGTTCGAGGCCTATCTGGACGGTCGCTGGTGGCTGTTCGACGGCACACGACAGGCGGCGCTAGATGGGCTGGTGCGAATTGGGATAGGGCGTGACGCCGCCGAGGTCGCGTTCGCGACGGCCTTTGGCGTGATGACGCCCGGTCCAATCAAGATCTCGATCGAAAGGGCGGATGGCCAGATTCAGGCCGGCCCACGAACGACCGACGCGATCAGTACGGAGGAGCTGGCGCCAAACGCGGGCGCCGATTGATGCACGCATCGGCATGGCGCACTTTTGACCATGAGATTAATTCTGAGAGGACCCCGCTTTATTGACAAGTTAAACCCAGGACCGTAACAAAGCCGAGCAGAACGGCTACGGCGACTAGGACGGTAGCGGCGGAAAGACATAGCTCATGAC
>VDMG01000021.1 GCA_006514895.1 Beijerinckiaceae bacterium | reverse complement strand
CTCCAATGCTGCTGGGTGACCAAGAACACGTTGAGATAAGGCCCAAGGGCGCCGCGCACATCAGCGAGCAGGAAGTTGATGGCGTCGAGCGAGAACGGGTTGAAACGCTTGCTCGTGGTTGACATCATAGCCACAGCCACATCGTCCCGATCGCGAGGGTGATAATGGTCAGTGGCGCGCCGACTCTGAAATAGTCCCAGAAGCCGATCTCTACCCCGGAAGCGGCCGCCCTCTGCACGACGATCAAATTGGCGATCGAGCCTAGCACGGTGAAGTTGCCGGCCAGGGTCGAAGCCATCGCGATCACCAGCCACGCCCTGTCGTGGTCTTTCAGCGCAACGACAAACGGCTTCAGCATCAACACGGCCGGTACGTTGCTGACTAAGTTGGACAGCACCGCCGTCACGGCGCTGAGCACGGGAACTTGATCGAGATGGAGCCCGCCCACGGCGGCAATGGTGTCGTGGCTGAGCAGTGCGTGCTGCGCGCCGGCGACGATGATGAACAGACCAGCGAACATCAGCAGCAGCGACCAGTCGATCTCCGCGTAAATCCGCCGGCTCTTCACCCGTCGGGTCAGCAACAGGAGGCCGCCGATGATGATCGCCGCCTTGGCTGGCACGACCCCGGCGAAAAACAATGCGATCAAGATCAGGGTCGCCAGCAATGCGCGAATCACCAGCACGCGATTGGCATTGACCTTCAGTCGCGGCGCTTTCAGTTGCGCGCCGTCGGCGAACTCGGCGCGATGCAAGAGCGCGATGAGCACCACGGTGATGATCAGCCCGAGCAGCGCGACCGGCCCCAACGCCAGGGCGAATTTGGTGTAGGGGATATGAGAGAAGCTGCCGATCATGATGTTCTGCGGGTTGCCGGTGATCGTCGCGGTTGACCCGATATTCGATGCCATCGCCACGGCCAGCAGATAGGGAACCGGCCGGCGTCCCAGCGCCAGCGTCAACTCCAAAACAAGCGGGGCCAGCACCAGGCAGATCGCGTCGTTCACCAGGAAGGCGGAAAAAACGCCGGAGGTCGCGACGATCACGCCGAGCAGGATCAAAGGTCGCCTGGCGTGCGCCCCGACCCAGGCATTGGCGACGGCGAAGAAGCCCGAAAGCCGCAGACTGGCGACGACGATCATCATGCCGAGCAGCAGCGTGATGGTATCGAGGTCCACCGCCTTGTAGGCATCCTCGAGCGGCAGGGCGCCCGATGCGACCATGAGGCTGGCGCCGACCAGGGCGATGCCGGCCCGGTCGATGCTCAGGCCGGGAATCCGGCCGATCGCGAGCGCGAGATAACTTCCGACAAAGATGACGCCGGCCGCGACGTTTCGGCCCTCCCCGCTAATTCGATGAAGCAGAGTGGGCGCCAGCGTGTGGGCGATGGCTATCGCGAGCACTATCCCTGCCGGCAGGACGCTCAAGGCGACCCGCCAGCCGCTTGGATTGGAAGCCCGGTGACGCATATGAGCGATGCTACTGACTAAGCCGCGCGGAGTCACTCATATCGAAGATCGAAGGCCGCACCGACGGCCACCCGCCACCGCTCTTCAGAAACACTCCACGATCCACAATGTTCCGCCGCGTGCCGAAAGGCGGCTGAAGTATGCCAGGTTGGTTGTGGTTGGGCTCCTGGGCTAACGTGGCGGTCAATTTTTTTAGGCTGGTTCAACCTACCGCCGCACCCGATGAATATCTGGCACGCCTTGGGGGCCGTGTTGATGGTCGGCGGCATGGCGCTCATTAGCCGCTTTTGATGGCCGAGACGCTTCTTTTAATTTAATTCGTCCTATTGAAAGAGGCGGAGGATCGCCTATGCGATCTGTGCCAAAACTGATTTTTGGCGCGCCCGTGCTGGCGTCAGCCGGTATATCGACGAGCCGCATTCCACGACTTCAAACAGGAGCAACGTGCGGAACAATTGAGGGCCTCAGGCCAATTGGCCCGCTTCGGTCGACCGAGGCTGGAACCAAGGACAGCATTCCCCGCCACATGCGGCGGTGAAAAAGTCGGCGTTTGGAAAGGCATCGGCTGCGGCCTGATCGACATTCTTGACTTCTGCACGCGCCAAGTCGGACAACCGGACGCATAGCAGCGCTGGTGCGGACTTCGGCCACTCAATCCCTGCCTCATTTTCCCGGACGGGCAGCTCTTAAGCAGCAGTTCATCGAATTGGACGGCGGTGGCAAAATGGCTTACCGATTCGATCGGCGATCAGCTTGGTCCTCGCCAGAAAAACAAAGAGTGGGGAGTGAACAATGGCTTCTTTGATTATCCATCACAAAGTCCGTGACTACGCGGCATGGCGTTCGGGCTACGACGCCCACGAATCGAGCCGGGTCGGGGCTGGAATTACTAACGGCCGCGTCTACTGCAATGTGGAAGATCCTGACGACATAGTAATCGTAGCCAACGTATCGGACCAAGCAAAGGCACGCGACTGGATGGCGGGTGACGATTTGAAGGCTGCGATGCAAAAGGCCGGTGTGCTGGGTGCGCCCACCATTCATTTGATCGGCTGATACTTTTTGTAGGCGTCGTCAACATACTTAAACTCGACCCGACACGCCTACATTTGTCTCTCTAAGCGGCTGCCGGAAGGCCCGGCCCCCGACACGCAATGGCGCGGTGCGCCCCGACACCCGACCTAGGGCGGTTTTATTTCTTTCTTGATCGCGCTCCCAGAATTCGCCTCGGTCATTGGTCCGAGGAAACGGATCGGCCGGCACAGGCAGCCCTAGGAACGCGCAGCGGGTCCATCCATCCTTCACTTGATAGAGCAGTAGTTGATGCGCCGGGATCGCCGCTTTGGCCGCATCAGTATGCGCGATGAACGCCTTCGTCAGTCCAGCCTTGTCTAGGCCTAGGGGAAAGCCGGTCTTGGCGATAACGTTGATGGCCATATCGAGCCAAGCGTGCATCTCCGTGGGCATGATCCCTTCCAGCCACAAGCTTATAGATGGTTTCCGAGAAGCTCTCCGCCCAACTTTCCGGGTTTCGAACTGTCAGTACGAACTTCGCCGATGGATAGGCCGAGTGAAGCTCCCGAAAAAACCCTGCGGTTGGCCAGTCGACCGCGCTTTCGTAGCCTTTGTAGATCGCTTCTCAACTTTGCAGCTGCAGCCCCAATTCGCGTAAACTTATGTGAACCGCTGCGACAGAACTCGCTTGTCTTCGTGGTCTTGGCGTCCGAGCGCCGCCCTCTCTCAAAAGCCCCGGATTTTCGGCCTCGAAGGAGGTGGTGCAGAATTCTTGCAGACCGGTGCGCCGGAGAAACCGGCAGGGAGTAGGTGGTGAAAGTCCGCCGCAATGAAGGAATAGCAAACCGCATTGGCCCCGAGGCGTGCGTTGGCATCCGCGAGGATGACGATGAAGCGTCGGCAGGGGAGCGCATAGGCCAGTTATGGAGCCGCGAAAGCTTGAAAGTTTCGGGTGCCGACGTTGTCGGTCTCACGGAAGGCAACATGGACGGGCGCGTTATTGCGAGCGCCCGCCCAACCCGGCGTGGTCAAAGACACTGGCATGTGTGGAAGCTCTTTGCACGGGAACCGGGAGG
>VDMG01000058.1 GCA_006514895.1 Beijerinckiaceae bacterium | reverse complement strand
GTGCGATGCTCGCAGCCACGCATGGGCGCGACGGCAAAATATTGGAAGACTACTCCGAAGGCATAGGCTAGCACGAAGGTGATCAAGTAATTGCTGCCCATCTCCGACCTAAACAGCGTGACGCCGGTCGCGAAGACGATCCAGGTGCCGATAAAGTCCCCAAGCGCACAACCGGCTCCGCAATGTGCCGCGCTGTTGAAGGTGGCCTGCCACATCGGCGTTTCAGCGTGTTTACCGCCCCTGCCAGCAAACCTGCTGCGACCGAACCAAAAATAGAACAGTAAGCCGATTGGTCCCCAATATAGTATTGTCAACGGCCAGGCTGCTTCCATGATCCGCATATTTTGGCGCCGGCCGAGCAGGAAAATATCGGCGATCACCAAAATCGCGCTCGCGATCGAAAGCGGTACATAAATGGCGGATATCGACTGGAGCCAAGCTGGAGGCATTGCTACACCTTCGGAACGTCAGAGACCGAAGCATTTCTCCGGACGATCGGTTCCTTACCGTCTAGAACGGTTTCAGGTTGAGTCTCCACACTCAATCATTTCGAAACGCAACGGTTCCCGGATGATGCGTGGCGCCAGCGTGGGGAAGTTAACGCTGGGTTAAGCCGTCAAGTGCCGCCGCCGCGCTCAGCCCGGACATGCGCCGTCTTGAACACATAATCCCACCACGGCGCGCTGACCCCGAAGCCGCGTGTGGAATCGCGGAAATGATGCAGCATGTGGAGACGCCGCAGCGTCAGCCCGAGGCGCGTCTTGGGCTCGGCATGATGCACATAGTAGTGCACCATGTCGTAGGAAAGATAGCCGATGATAAACCCCATCAGAACCGGATAGCCGAGGGGCAGGCCAAACACGAGCCGCACGACGCCATAGGCGATCAGCATGATCGGCCCGCTGAGCAGCGCCGGCATGACGAGACGCAGCGGATCGTTGGGGTGCACATGATGCACGCCATGAATGAGGAAATGGATCCGGGCACCGAAGCGGCCGGGAAATTCATAATGGAACAGGAAGCGGTGCCCAAAATATTCGATCAAGGTCCAAATGAAATAGCCAAGCGCTGTCGCGCCAAGGGCGGCGCCCGGATCGAGGCTTTTGAGACTGATGACCGCGAGCGCGAAAACCACGGGCAAATACATAAACAATGGCGTGGACCAATGGACCCGCGACAATTTGTCAAGCAAGGGATTTTCGAAAAGCCGTGGCGACGCACGCAAGCTTGCCGCCTCATGCGAGGCGCCGTTCCCAGAGTCGTTGCCCGCTGGCATCATTCTTTCGCTACCCGTTGATCATGCGGCCCAAATCGCCGGTTCATCGTGTCTGTGGCCAACTCGCCAATTCCCGGCGGGTTGAAGTGCGTGCTTGCCTGCATGAGACGGACTGCCTCCGGCGTCAACCATCCGGCGGCCCCGGCATTGAATAAATTTGCCTGGCGATATACCATTGTCAAATCCGGCAAGCGATGAATCGGCTGACCGCTCACAGGTTTGACCAACGCCACACCGCGCGCGAGCCGAAGAAGCGGCGTTTTTGGATGCTTACGTTATGGTGGATTTTCCGCACGAACCTATTCCGGTGGGCGCGCCGCCAGGCAAATACCCGCAGAGATCGCTTTTGGAGCGATATGGTCTGCGCGCCACCCGTCAGCGTCTCGGTCTCGCAAAGCTTCTTTTAAGCAGAGGCAATAGGCACGTGACCGCTGATACTTTGGCAACCGAAGCAACTTCCTTAAAAATGCGGGCCTCGCTGGCGACCGTCTATAATGTGCTTAATCTCTTTGCTCAAGTTGGCATTGTGCGCGCCCTGACGATTGAGGGGGCAAAGACGTTTTTCGATACGAATACGAGCGATCATAGCCATTTCTACTTTGAAGATACGGGTCATATCGACGACATTCCACTTCAAGGAATGCAATTCGCCAGCAATGTGACGCCGCCGGAAGGCTATGAGATCGTCAAGGTGGACGTCGTCTTCCGCCTCCGCCGCAAGACGAGCGCAAACGCCTAAGATCCAGTCGCGGCGAGACCTCATCGACGACTCCGGCGAAACGCGCCGAAAGGATCCTGAGCAGATTTGGTAGCTTACGAGCTAGCGGCACGCCAGTAGTGTCTCTTTGCCATAGGCGAAATCACCCAAAAATTGATAGAGCCATCCGGTAAAGTCCGTTCGGGGATCGCCGGAGGGAAAGCGCGCGCGGAAAAACTCACCATATAAGCGCGGGGTTATTGCCAAAAAGGCGGCGACGCGGATACGAATGACAAACAAATCATCAAAACCTGGGCCACAACAGAATACTCTGGTGGGAGTAAAAATTAACCTAGTGTCCTGGCTCGCAAATATCGACTGATATTCACATTTTGTTCCCGGATGGGGAAGAGAAAATTGTTGATATAGAAGATATTACTCCAAGCCAGGCCCCGCCACCACGAAGACATGGACGCGGCTGATGAACCTAAGAAGTGCGGTCCTTATAAAAATCAAATTTCGAACTAAGACACGACTTGCGCCGAAATGATCCTGAGCAGATCTGGCAGCTGACGAGCGAGCGGCTCACGCCCGTTCCGATGCGCGGGTCCCCTGGTTTTGCTATGATGGCCCATGCTCAAACGCGGCCCCGGCAATCCCACCTCTTTCGAAGGCAATTTTCCTAGCGGCTGCGGCGGCGAGGTGGCGCGAGGCGGCCCCGTGGATATGGAGGCCTTGCGCAAAATCTCGCCGATGATGGCGCAATACAGCGCGATCAAGGCGGAGAATCCGGGTTCCCTCCTATTCTACCGAATGGGCGATTTCTACGAATTGTTTTTCGAGGACGCCGAGATCGCCGCCCGCGCGCTCGGCATTGTCTTGACGAAGCGCGGCAAGCATGAGGGGATGGACATCCCCATGTGCGGCGTGCCGGTCGAGCGCGCCGAGGATTATCTGAACCGGCTGATCGGCCAGGGCCACCGCGTCGCCGTCTGCGAGCAGATCGAGGACCCGGCCGAGGCGCGCAAACGCGGGGCGAAATCCGTGGTCCGCCGCGAGGTGGTGCGTCTGGTGACGCCCGGCACCATTACCGAGGAACTGCTGCTCGATCCCGTCCGTGCCAATAGCTTGCTCGCCATCGCGGGTGGCGGGCCGCCGGACATGATCTTCGGCCTCGCTTGCGTCGATATCTCGACGGGGGCCTTCCTCGTCGCCAGCGCCTCCGAGGCATCCATCGAGGCCGAAATCGCGCGCCTCGATCCCGCCGAGATCGTCGTCCCGGAGACGCTTCTCGCGGTCCCACGCCTGGCAAGGCTCGTGCGCGAGACGAAGCTTCCCGTGACGCCGCTTGGCCGGGAAGCAGCCGAGGGGGCAAGCGCGGAGCGCCGTATCATGGACTTTTTCGGCCTTGCGGCCCTGGATGGCTTGGGCGCCCTTTCCAGCGCCGAAATCGCCGCCGCCGCCGCCGCGATTTTCTATATCGAGCGCACCCAATTTTACGCACGCCCGGCTCTGAGTCTGCCCGCGCGTCTCGTATCCGGGACAAGAATGGACATCGATGCCGCGACGCGGTCCAATCTCGAACTTAACCGAACTTTGGCGGGCGGGCGGG
>VDMG01000022.1 GCA_006514895.1 Beijerinckiaceae bacterium | reverse complement strand
GGCCGGTACGTCTACGTGGGCGACTCGGGCGACGTAATCGACACGCAGACCCGCCAGGTGGCAGGGCACGTTCCGGCCCTTCAGAACAGTCGCCACGGCTTCATCGAGGTCGATTGGTCGAACGGCGCGCCGACGCGCACCACGACGCATTTTGGCCGAAGCTATTGACCAGGGATTTCTCGATGAAAAATTCTCTCTGAAGAGAATCGGTGCGCGGAGGGCGAACCACCATGGGTGAAAATTGGCTCTAAGGGGCGGATCGACGAGATCGCTTCAGAAAATTCGAACCATCCGGGACAAGGTTCAAAACCGCCAAACCGGAGCGCGATGCCCGCGCCAAACGCGATCGCGAAGACGGCGCCTTTGGTCATCGCGGACCCCTCCACGCAGTCGCGTCGGCGGGGAGCTCCATCCCCATTACACGCAAAGGATACCGGATGAAATTGCCGGCGTCAAAGCGTTCGCGACGCATCTAAAATCGTGGTGACTTGAAATGCTCCGTTTCGGCCATCTTCACTTGGCGCGATTGGACACCCAACCCCGGCTGCGCACGTATCTTGACGATTAAACCTCGCGCCTAACTTACGATCCACGAGCATGCAGCGTCTTGCCCAGGCGCTCGCGAGATCCCATTTAATTTTTGCCAATCCCGAAATGTGGCCCCGCATGAAATCCTTGAACGCTCTCCTATTCCTGGCGTCATCGTCGGTCCCGACGCCGACCCCGGCGCAGCAAGAGATCCTTGAACGACTGGACCGGCTGCGGACGCGGCTCGACCAAGGCTTGCTTCGGATCGCGGTGCTTGGTCAGTTCAAGCGCGGGAAGAGCACGTTGCTCAACGCGCTTCTCGGGGCGCCGGTGCTGCCGACCGGCGTTACTCCAGTCACCGCCATTCCGACGTTCATCAAGGCTGGTTCTAGTGCATCCGCCAGGATCACTTTCCAAGACGGCAATGAACCTCTAATAACCATGGTCGAAGGTGAGATCCCTAGCGTCCTCGAACGGTATATTTCCGAGGTCAAAAATCCACACAACCGGCTCAACGTCGAGAGTGTGGAAATCGAGGTCCGCTCGGAATTCCTGGACCATGGAATTGTCCTCATCGATACGCCTGGCGTCGGTTCGATATTCGCTCACAACACGCGAGCGGCGGAGGCAGTACTGGTCGAATGCGACGCGGCGGTCTTCGTCGTTTCGGCGGATCCTCCTATCACCGAAGTGGAAGTGACCTATCTCAGGAAGGTGCGGGAGCTGATTCCAAAAATTTTCTTTGCCTTGAACAAGATCGATATCCTGGACATCCAGGAAAGGAGCATCGCGGAACGGTTTTTGGCTGATGTGCTGAAGGAGCAGGTTAGTATCCCGCAGCCCCTCCGGATCTTCTCCATTTCAGCCAAACAAGGGCTGCAAGCGAAACTCGACAAGGACCCCCAGAGTTTATCGGCCACCGGACTTTGCCATCTTGAAGAAGTTCTCACAGGGGAGCTTGCGCGGGAAAAGCACGAAATCGTCTTCGCCGCGGGACGGCTGCGGTCGATTTCGCTCGTCAGCGAATTGCTTTTCCAAAGCAAACTTGAACACAAAGCCTTGCTGATGCCGGAAGAAGATTTGAAAGAAAAGGCGGCCACTTTCGAGTCGAGCGGTCCGGTTCGAATCGGAACGGCACGCCTTATCCGATTTGCTTTCGGTCGATCGAAACCGCCTACTGAAAGAACTTCAAGAAGAAACCGACCGGTTGTGGCAAGAGGCACAATGCGAATTGCAGCAAATCCTCGTCCGAGTAGGTGGGCCGCGTTTCGACGAGGCTGAGGCTCGCAATCAGATCAAGGCGGAACTCTCGCAATATTTCGAAAAGGCCTTTCGCGAGTTGGTCGAGATGTTCCGCGGGAAATTGAGCGAACGGCTTGCGGTTCACACTGGCCGGGCGGGCGCCCTAATCAACCTCATTCGTCAAACAGCTGCGGATCTGATGGAGATTACGATAAGCTTGCCCCGATCGAACGAGGCCTTTGAAGTAAAACGAGAGCCTTACTGGGTCGAGCCCGAGACGGTGGGTTCCATTTTGGGCATGTCTGCTAGCGCGGTTACTCGATTTCTTCCCAAAGGCATGCGCGAGAGCCGGGCGCGAAACCAACTCGCGGCGGACACGAAAAAGGCCGTTCTCCGGAACATCGCTAATCTCGACTGGGCGATACGGCAGAATATGGAGGAGGGGTTTCGCCGTTTCGAGACTTCGCTGACCGAGCAGCTGTGCTCCGCACTGCTGGCGACACGACAAGCAATGCTCATTGCGAGCGGACGGCGGTGCGCGAGGGTCGAAGAAATAGACGCCTACGTCAAAGAGTCGACGCGCTCCATCGCCTCGCTGTCGGATATTTTCACCGAGCTCGAGACCGTCGGTGCCGATCTAATCCGATTGCAGTGAGGTCCGAAGAGCCAAGTCGAGGAGCCGGGTCGTGCTGAGATTGTCGAGATCACGGGTCATCGCTGACATCGAGTTCATTATTAACAATCCGGGCCCTGCACTTGGACAAAGGAAATGGACCTCAAAGGGAGCCGAGTGTTCAGTCGATCGCCATAGTTTTGCAGGCGAGGTTTACAGCTTTCACGTGAACATTCTTCAGGTCCGCCTCCCGGCAGCGGGATCTCCCAAATGGAAGCTGCTCGTCATCGGCGAATTCTGGCAAAGCGGCGAAGGAGAGAGCATTCACTCAACGAAATGGCTCAAACTCTTGCACGGCAAACCGGGCGACGTGCTGAAGTGGATCAGCGCGAACCGCGCCTCGGTGTCGCCCTCGACCAGCGATAGCGTGAAGTCCTAATAGGCTTCGGCCGGTTGCTAATTAGCGGGAGAGGACGGCAGAGACAGTTGCTCTGAAAATCCTGGTTTGCCACCGCCATCGGGCAACAGCTGGAGCCTTGGATTGCAACAAACTATAGCGTTACCGTAGCATAATCTTCCTAGCGTGCAGCATTGACGGAGCCGCATAACACGGTAATTATTGGAGCGGGGATGGAGTTCCCCAATGACCGCCAGTAGGCTGATGACTCCTGCTTTGATAGCTTGGTGAGCACCGCTCGCTACAAGGGGGAGCATGATATGCCCAAGACCTTTTTTGATCTAAACTCGGCCACTCTCGCGGAGTTGCTTTCCGACCCGATCGTGCAAATGCTCATGAGGGCCGATCACGTCACGGAACAGCAGCTCATGAGTTTGATTAGCGATACATTGAGCAAGCTTACGGGTATCGAACAACTTCCGGACTTGATTGTTCCATTCAAAAGGCACGTCTATCTGAGCGTGCTAAATGAATTCTGCGCTCCTGCGGGGCCGCTGTAGAAGGACATTAGCGCGCCGACCACCGCCGAACCTCTGGCATCACTAGGTTCTGTGGCGCCCGCGCCTATAAAGGTGGTGCGGTCGGGACTGTCAGGAATCCTGTGGAGGAGCGGGTCACGCGTCATGGCCTTCCCCACTGGTGTCCGGGCAGCTACATGGCGCCCACCCGGCCTGCGTGTGGCGGATCACCCCCCATGCATCAATTGACGGGTCAGGCGCAGGATGTCGTTATAGGTGGCGAAGATCATC
>VDMG01000256.1 GCA_006514895.1 Beijerinckiaceae bacterium | reverse complement strand
GACCAAAGCCGCCGATGAGGCCGCCGATGCTGGAGGGCCAGGGCAGCGAAATATTTCCCAAAAAGCGCCGCAACCAGTTTTTCGGACGCGGTGCGTCGTCGGGGCCGGCCTCTACCTCGGGCTCAGCCTTCCGGGCCGAGCGCGTCGGGATATCCTTGGTCACCTTCCGATCGAACGAGGCGAGAATATCGCCGAAATCGGCGGAGCTGTTTCGTTTCCCTTGCGGCATATCCGCGATGGGCCTCCATACACGCCCGGTTCGATTGGGATTTGACCCACACTATGCGCGCGACCCGTTGAGCCCCGCGTTAATAAGAATGCGCTATTTGCGCGAGAGATTTCACGCGGCGAGCGCAAGCCTTTCTTAAGTGAGCCCGGAACATGACGAAACCTTCATTTGAAGCCTGCGCTTGCCTTGTCTATCCCTCCGCGGCTCGAACATGATCCACAAAAATGGAAACTGATTTCGCGGATCATGCTCATGCCAATTCAAAAATTGGAGAACTCCTATGAAGTTGGGTTTGCCTGTTGCCTTTACCATGATCGCGCTTGTTGGGTCTGGGGTTGCACTTGCTGCCTTTAACGGCAACGCGGAACAATCCGCCGCCCCTGCCGGGAAGCACGAATCTGTATTCTCGCCGGCCGACCGCGCCGCTTTCCTCGATGCGCGGATCGCCGCTCTCCATGCCGGTTTAAAACTGTCGCCCGATCAGGAAAAGCTCTGGCCCGCGGTCGAAACCGCGATACGCACTGCCGCCAAAAATGCGACGGACCGCTACCAGAAAGTCAAGGACCAGCCCGTGCCTGCAAGTCTCGTCGACCGGCTGCGGCGGCGCGGCGAGAACGCGGTGGCGCGGGGCCAAAGTCTCGAAGCGGTCGCGGACGCGGCGGCGCCTCTATATGCCACCTTGACCGAAGATCAGAAACATCGTCTGCCGGTGCTCATGCATGGACTCAGGCCGCACCGCCATTTTGCCATGATGGGCGATGGCCACGAGCACTGGGGGTGGCAGCGCGGCGGCCAAAACGAACGGGAAGGGTTCGCGCCAGAGGACGGCGATCATTCGAGCCCAAACGACCGCTAAGCGCCGGTGCGACAGTGCCGGGCCTGGGCTCAACATGGCGGACGAGCACGTGTTGCCCCTCAAGCGGCTAACATTGCCAAGCGGCGCGGGCGTCGCGCTTTGGCTTGCGGGCCCCGCAGGTCCAGGCGGGGTCCCCGAGCCCTTGTGGAACAGCCTCTCCGATGGCGAAAGGGATCGGGCAAACCGGTTTCTCCATGCGCGGGATAGGACATTGTTCGCCCTGACCCGCGCACTCTTGCGCACTCTGCTGAGCGAGGCGACAAGTGTTCCAGTGAATAAAATCGCGTTCGCGGAGGGAGCTTACGGGAAGCCCTGCTTGGCTGGAACCGGCGGGCCGCATTTCAATGTCTCCCATTCTGGGTCTTGGGCATTGATCGGATTGTCGGACCGCCGCCCCATCGGCGTGGATATCGAAGCGATGCACAGAGCGGGCGGCGAACTAGAGTTGGCGCGATCCTTCTTTTCGGATGCCGAATATCGCGCTCTAGCGAGCCTGGAGAACGGTATGCTTCTCCAGTCCTTCTACAAAATCTGGACCTGCAAGGAAGCGGTTCTAAAGGCGCTTGGCGCCGGAATCTCCGAGCATCTTAAAGATTTTTCGGTCGAATTGACCAGGGAGCGCTATGCAATCCATCCTGATCCAAATTGCGTTTTGCCCTCGCTTGCCTCGGTAGTTGCTCATTCGGTTGAGGTCCCGAGCGGCTATGCGGGATGTTACGCCTTGGCTTGACCAGCTTGCTATAATAGAAGTTAGGCTTCGACGCGCACGCTTCGACGCGCGCACATGGGGCATCAATGCATAAACTCTCCCGCCGTCAGACCCTGGCATCGATTCTGGCTGCAGGCGCGAGTGCCGCGGTGCCATCCACGCGTGCCGCGCATGCCGACGGCACCACCGCCCGTGTTTCCTTTCTTCTGGTCAACGATATCTACCGGATCGAAGAAAAGGACGGACGCGGCGGCATGGCGCGTTTCGCGGCTGTAGTAAAGGCGGAACGCGCCAGAGCGCTCGCCGAGGACTGTCATCTTATTTGCGTCCACGCCGGCGATACGCTGTCGCCGAGCTTGTTGTCGAGCTTCGACCAGTGCGCCCACATGGTCGATCTCTTCAACGATGTGGGGCTCGATGCTTTCGTTCCCGGCAATCATGAGTTCGACTTCGGCAAGGAGGTTTATTTCGACCGGGTAAGGCAGGCCCGTTTCCCGATCCTTGCCGCCAATCTCAGGGATGCCGCAGGGTTGACGTTGCCACATCATCAGGATCAAATTTCGGTCGAGGCGAAGGGCCTTAGGCTCGCCTTCATAGGCGCCGCCTACGAAGCAACGGCACGCGTCTCGCGTCCGGAAGATCTCGTCTTCTCGCCGACGATACCGGCGGTCCTTGCCAACGCCAAAAGCGCTCGCGCGGCGGGGGCCGATCTCGTAATTGCTATCGTCCATGCCGATAAGGCAACGGGCTCCGCCCTGATGAATACGCATGCCGTCGATCTCGTGCCGTCCGGCCACAATCACGATCTGCATATTGATTTCGATGGCCGGACTGCCCTCGTCGAGTCCGAGCAGGACGCAAATTATGTCACGATCGTCGACATTGATGTCGCACCAAGCCAAAGTGACATAAATCGCTCTCTGTCAGGGTGGCCAAATTTTCGTGTGGTCGATACCGCGAAGACGAGCCCCGATCCAGCCATGCTTGCGAAAGTCCAGATGTACAGCGCCGGATTAAACCGGCTATTCGACGTCGAGATCGCGACCCTTGCGGCACCGCTCGACAGCCGCACCGAGGCCGTGCGCACGGCGGAATGCGCGATCGGCGACCTCTTTGCCGATGCGCTCCGCAAGGCGGCGGCAGCCGAGATTGCGATCATCAACGGGGGCGGTATCCGAGGGAATAGGTACTATCCGGCGGGAACCAGACTCATGAAGCGCGATATCCTCGACGAACTTCCTTTCAGCAACAAGAGGATGGTGACCGAAGTTCCGGGCAAAGCCATTTTGGACGCTCTTGAGAACGGGTTTTCTCGGATCGAGCGCCAATCGGGACGGTTCCCTCAAGTTTCTGGGCTTTTCGTTGTTGCCGATCCGGCGGCGCCGCCAGGGGCGCGCGTCAAAACGGTGACGATCAACGGCGAAGCGCTCGACATCGGCCGCGACTACAAGCTTGCGACCAATGATTTCATGGCGCTTGGCGGCGACGGCTATGGGATGCTCGCGGGCAAGACGCATGTGAGCGCGGATTCCGGCACAATGCTTGTCGCCGTTGATGTGATCGATTACATCGCGGCGGCAAAGCTTATCGACGCGAGGGTCGAGGGAAGAATCGTCCTTTCGCCGCATTGAAAAGTCTAGGTTTTCAAGGCTTGATTGGCTCACCCCTAGCGTCTACCCTAGCAGGCGTCCGGTTACGGCAGGGGAGGCCCGCATGGCGGACGTCGTCATTAGAACCGAAGGCGCATGGTCCCAAATCCGTGGCCGCGCCGAGCCGCTCGAAACCACCGAAGCGGGAACGTTTCTTCCGATTTCCGATACAAGTCTGCAAAGCG
>VDMG01000119.1 GCA_006514895.1 Beijerinckiaceae bacterium | reverse complement strand
CCGGCCGCACATGCGGCTTTTGCACCGCCCAATCGCCGGCGACATCGGTAATTTGGAGGGGTTCGAGCCAGGCTATCCCGGCGCCAACAGGCAGCGCTACTACTTCCCCGCCAGCTTCCATCAGCGCGTGAGAGGCGAGCGCCGTGTCCCACACCGGCGAGACGCAGGGCTGGCAGTAAGCCTCGTCCTCGTGGACAACGAGCAGCTTGTCGATCGCACTCATCACTTGGACCATTTGGGGGTCTTGCCTTCCGTAGCCCAGCGCATCGAACATCATCGCCGAATACGCCATTGCGGGGTAGATCGCGCCGAGCCCATCCTCGCCGTTCAATCGCTCTTCGACGAATGCAACTGCCTTATCAATCGCCCGCTTGCGCAAGCGTTTCGGGAAATAAGGCTCCGACCAGCGCAAAACCTTGTCCAGCGTGCCAAACAGCGTCGTCCAAGGAAATTTTTGCTGCGGCGCGCCGGGCCAATGGCGAATCCTGTCCGGCGGTTCGACGAAGAGTTCATCAATGGTGACATTGCGCGGATTTCGCGCCCGCGGTTTCAACGCATTCACAACCATCAGCGGAATGAGAAGGGAGCGGCCCCAGTAGGAGATTTTGGTCACGTGGAAAGGAAACCAGCGCGGCAACAGCAAAATCTCGACCGGCATGACCGGCACGCCGCGCCAAGGCAGCGCGCCGAAGAGCGCCAGCAAGGCGCGCGTGAAAACATTGACGTTCGCCGCCCCGCCATGCGCGAGGATCGCCGCGCGGGCGCGCCGCATATGATCCGCCTCCGGGCTATCGCCAACCGCCTTCAGTGCAAAATAGGCCTTGACGCTGCTGCTGATGTTGAACGCGCCATCGGTGAAAAGCGGCCAGCCGCCGTGCGCCGCCTGCTTGCGCCAAATATACGCCGCGATCTTGGCTTCGAGCCCAGCACCGACCGGTTCGCCGAGAAAATGCTTAAAAAGAATATATTCCGCCGGGATCGAAACATCGGCTTCCAGCTCGAAGACGAAATGCCCATCCGCTCGCTGCACGGCCACCAGCGCTTGCGCCGCCCGGGAAACCGCCGCCTCGATTTGCGCAAGCTCTCCGATTTCGGCGAGCTCCGGGTCCGTGGCAGCACCCTCGGTGACGCCGTCCATATCATCCACCCCGGCCGCCCCTTTCTCCAGCGATCTTACTGCGATGCCACGATCAGACCGGCCGCCCGATGGCCAGACCGGATCGCCCCTTCGATCGTCGCGGGCAGGCCGGTCGCGGTCCAATCGCCCGCGAGCACCAGATTGGCGTAAGCCGGCCCGGCACCTGGACGACGCGCGTTTTCTTCAATTTGCGGCGAACGTCGCGCGCTTTTCCTTGATGATCTGCCATGGCGGAAGCGGCTTTCCAATCTGTGTCACTTTTGCAACTTCTCACATCAGCATGAGACGGGGTTGGTGGCACGCGAAAACTCACCAGTAGCCCCGCTTTCTGGATTCCGACTCGCCACACCCATCCGTCCGGCGCGCCGCTAAGGGCAGCGAGCGCGCGGGCCAGTTTATCGGCCAGGACCGGGTAGTAGCGCCAATATCGACGGTCCGTCGCGGCGTTGCCGGCCAGAATGCTGGCTGGGACAATGAATAGCTCAAGGACCGGCAGAGGCGGTCGCGGTAAGCACGAGCAAGGCGGCCCTGGAAATTCTTATCGTATTCATCACATTCCTCCTGTGAGGCTCTGCAAACGAATGCCTAGCTCATTGGTTCCTGTCCCGTCGGCCGCCAAGGCGCGGTCTGAAAACCAGATCCTCATTTCGATTTCCTTTTCGCTTTCGGCTTCGCGAGCATTACGCCTGGCTGATCGCCGTTCGTGAATTCGACGCCGGCTGATTCCAGGGCGCGGACAAAAGCAGGCATCAATGTTGTTGGGAAAGCCGCGGCGCCCCCGGTGTGGAGCGGATGGGGCTCCGGCTTTAATTCGATTTGTGGTGCTTACGATCCGGACCCCCCATTTCTGTGGTCGGCTGTGTCAACGAAGGAGAATCGCTCGCCGGAAATGAACTGGCATTTGATAGTCAGTTGGAGGAACGGCGATCCTGCCTAAGTGTTCCCTCTGCATAATAATAATTATAATGCATCACTCAGCCAAAACACGTGCCGGAGGAAGGAAGGCGCGACTGGCATTGTGGGGTCACGCCCAGGCCTCTTCGATCTCCCAGCCTTGCAGAAGACCTGTCAGCTCCGCAACTTTACGGTCGGTCTCTTCGTCGCGATCGTCGGCCTCACCTATTACGCCTCGCCGGCGCTGCAGCCCCCTATCTTCAGGATCTCATGAATTACCCGATCGTCAGCGCGGGCTCGTAATTGGGCCTCGGGACGTTGGCAAGATGGCGCAACGCCCGCAGCTGCAATAGCCGCCAGACGCGATTGCGACAGGGACTATCGCTCTTAAAGATGTCCTCCTGTAGATCGAAATCACGCGCCCAGCGACACGCCCAACAAGCTTGTCTATCCCAAACTAACCCGGGTCACGTCTGGTTTATGTGCCGCCTTCTCGGAGCTCGCCCGTGGAGGTGTCGACTGACGGCTAGGACACAAGCACGTCGGACGCCGAGTGTATGCGTTACACCCGGACGGCGTGGCGCACCATTAGATCGCTCAAGGCGTAAACGAGCGCGTGAAAGCTTCTTCGAAGCAAAGAAGGACACATCTGATGTGGTGCCCATATGCATTTTGGAAATCTGGCTAACCCATTTTTTACCATCGGACATTCGACCCGACCGATCGTCGTGTTCGTGGACTTGCTGGGAGACGCAGGCGTGCGGCTCATCGTTAATGTTCGAACCATTCCACGATCACGCACCAATCCACAATACCACAGGCACGTGCTCACCGAGTCGCTGTCCGCGTTCGAGATCGGATACGAGCACATAGCGGGCCTCGGAGGCCTGCGCGGACGGAAGCGGGATGTGCCGCCGGCCATGAATGCATTCTGGGAGAATCAGAGCTTTCACAATTACGCGGATCACGCCATGACCGAGGATTTTCATTCGAGCCTGATCAGGTTACGGGAATTGGGACATGCTCAGCAGTGCGCAATCATGTGCGCGGAAACAGTGTGGTGGCGATGCCATCGGCGGATGCCAAAGAGAGCTGTATGTTTCAGATTTCTTGACGGCAATGATGAATCGACATTTCTATACCGATGGGATGGATCGGCTGCTGAGGAACAAGCGTTGCGGTGATTTATTCATAGCTCATTCCCGAGCATGAGGCATATAAAAATTGAGTTCCGTCAGTATTCAGAAATTTCGGACCGCTTCAACCAGTTGGGCAGCCAAAGCGAGGAATTCCGGCGAAGCCTGTTTTCCGTTGCTCTGGCCGAGTGCCCGGATAATCTCAAACTGACGACTCGGAGCAATTTCGCCGTAGCTGGTGAAAGTCGTAAGCGGAGAATTATGCCCGAGATTCTGCGACCAGGCCTTTAGCTACTCGGGCGTTTGGCAGATCCGCTGTCCGAGCAGGACGAGCGTCTTTCGGAAGCTGTGCGGATTGAAGTAGGGCAAGCCGGCTTGAGCAAAGGCGAAAATAGTTCGGATCGGCGTGGAATTGCTCCCTGCCTGCGCGCCAGCCCAATAACCTCGAACCGCTGCGCCGGGCCGGGTATGACC
>VDMG01000146.1 GCA_006514895.1 Beijerinckiaceae bacterium | reverse complement strand
TGGCCAGATCCGCTTGAATGGCTGGCAGGGCCACAGTGACCACTGAGCCGTCGATGAAAGCCATGCTCGAGCCCAGGATAGTTGCGGCCAATACCCAGGGCCGAGCGCGCTCGGCGCAGCCAAGCGTTTCCGCCGCGGCGCGGATGACGCCTTCATCGCAAGGGGCCGATCCGAAACTGATCATTGGCTGCCTGGTTGCTCGACTTTCTAAGCCCCGTGGTCCGAAAACTCCGGCGCCGCAGGCAAGAGCCAGGGCTGCAAAGTCAAGATTGGAAAATTCGACAGCTTTCCGCCTCCAACGTGATCAGTCCGAAGGCGGAATTGTTGAAGATCACCACCTTGACCGGCAGCTCATGATGCACCGCGGTCAGAAAACACACTCTGGTCCGGCAATTGGATTCGGCAAAGTGGATCGCAGCGGATTATCGGTTCCTTCAACAACGGGGCCGCTCTGCAGCTGGCCGGCGCATCAGCGCAAGACGCCGAGGTTGCAAATCGACAGGACGCGTGTGCGGGCGATGCCGGCGGCGTCATGCGCGAGTCGCGAGCCTTTCGATTGCGAGTTGTCGCGCCGAACTGGCGTGCACATTGAGACCATCCGCTATTATGAAAAGATGAAGATGGCATCGCCGATTGGTTCCGTGGCGCCGGCGACGCTTGAGCCTCGGGTCCACAGCAGGTTTCTGGCACTGCCATCCGTTTCCTTGATTGGCATGAGCACATGCTGCATCCTATTGCAACTACAGGAGCAAGGACTTTTTTTATGGCAGCTATCACGGATCACGACCAAGACACCGCTCGGCGTGCCTTGGATTGGAACCGCAGATGTGGCGTGGTTTTCCTCGCCTCCGACGCCGCGGGCATGGTTTCGGGTGCGACCTACGACGTCACCGCGGGCGACAGCGCCCGCAATACAGCGTGATTGCAATGAGTCATAGCTATCGGAAATCGCGCTGAATACCAAGGTCAGACCGGCCACGGCTGCTTTGAGCAAGCCAAATCCGCTGTGCAACTAGCGATGCGGTTAAGTCCGCGCGATCCGTCAATCGGTCTGTCGCATGCGAATTTGGGCATTGCAGAACTTAGACTCGGCCATTTCGACGCCGCTATCGAAGAATACCATAATGCAATCGTTGCCGGTTATCGGCCTCCACGGATGGGGTTTTGTGGCATGCGGCCGCTGCCCGGCGAGGCCGGAGGGGCTTTCACGCCAGAGCAATATGCCGAGCTCTGCGAAAAATTTATGTAAAGGAGAAAACAATATGCCAATTGATGTTAATTCACCACTATGGGCTGTTCTCGCGGACTGGATAAAAATCATACTCACGCTTCCGGATCCTCCGCCAGATCAGCTCACGCAATTGAACGACATTGCTAACCTCACCGCAGTCTCTGCCTTGACAGAAAAGCTGTCGCCCGAAGTCGGCAACGAGTTTGCGGAAGGCAGTACCCGCGATCCAGGCCCGTCTCAAGGCCGCCTAGGGACAGGTGTCTTAACTGCTGGGTGTGCCCGCTTTCAGATCACCACGCGCGACGGCGAGGACGAACAATGACCAGAAACATAGAGGCGACCGATCGCGATCTTTTCGCGCAGGTGATGGACTACGCCAATCGCGCCAATCCCTACCCGCTCTATGCGCGGCTGCGCGAAACCCCTGTGGTCCGCGCCGACGACGGGCTCTATATCGTCAGCACATACGAAGAAATTCGCAGCCTGCTGTTTCACCCGAAGGCCAGTTCGCACGTGGTGTCGAGGCCAAGGTTCCCGAGGACCGGCAATCTCTTCACGGATTGGATTATGAATCCGATCAAGGCGCGCATTGCGGAAAAGCATCGCTCCCTGGTTTTCCGCGATCCGCCCGAACACGACGGCCTGCGCCGGCATATTATGCTCCAATTCACCCCGGAACGGATGCAAAGGATGAAGGGCCGGGTGGCCGCCATCATCGATGAACTCATCGCCGGCATACAAGGACGACGCCAAATCGATCTCGTCGAAGCTTTCTCCTATCCTCTCCCTGTCGCCGTGATCTGTGAACTTTTGGGCGTGCCGGCGCAGGATGAGCGGAAATTTCACGCCTGGTCGAAGTCGCTGATCGCCGGGCTCGATCCCGAGCAGCATCTGACCGAAGCAGACCTTCAGAAACTCGCTGTGAATAACGCCGCCATCAGCGCCTATCTCGGCGCGCTCATCAAAGAAAAACGCAGGCGGCCCTCTGACGATGTCTTGACCGGCTTGGCGACCTGCAGGGACAAAAAGGCCGGACGGTTGAACCATTTCGATCTCATCACCACCGCCGTTTCTTTGCTGGTGGCCGGACATGAGACAACGGTCTGTCTCATCAACAATGGCATGCTCACTCTTTTGCGTCAGCCCGAAATTCTCACGCGTTTGCGCTTGGACCCGGACCTTGCGCCGCGCCTAGTGGAAGAGCTCTTACGCTTTGACCCGCCGGCTCAGTTCATGCGACGAAAAGCGCTTGACGACATCGACATCGCGCGCGTTCGCATTCCCAAAGGCGCCATGATGGTTCTTCTTGTGGCCTCGGGAAACCGCGATCCAAAGCGATTTACCGACCCCGACCGTTTCGATCCCGACCGCAAGAACAACCAGAATTTTGGCTTTGGCGCCGGCTTGCACGCTTGCTTGGGCGCCTGGCTAGCGAGGATGGAGACCGAGGCGGCTCTCGCGGCGCTGTCCCGGCGGCTCATCAATCCGAGCCTCGCCGAAGACCCCCCATCTTATCGCTCCACCGCCGTGGTGCGCGGGCCGGAGCGTCTGTTGATCAATATCGAGGGCGTGACGTGACCTTCGCTCCGAGTGCGCGCCGTGCGCCGCCGAACCTCGTTCAAGGCGGAGGCGGTTGGATCGGGATAGGCCGACGTAGCGCTTCTCATTTTCCAGATGAAACAGCCTTAAAAAGAAGCCAATTTCGCGGAGCGCCGCGCCGTAGGATCTCAGTTTGTCCGTGACGATTACGTCGACATGTTCAAGATGGGCGGTGTTGCCTGATTTGGCGGCGGGCGGATACGAGACATGGTATCCAGAGCTTCGATTTTCGACCAAGCCATCCGACGAAGTCAAGACGATAGAAATAGAGCCGTCGGGCTTCTCACTCGAACCCATCGACTATGGATATGGCGTCACGCGCACATACGATTTCAAAATTAAGGCCCTCAAGACTCAAACCAATCACATGTTGAAGCTCAATCATCTCAAAATAGGCGGGGTGTGTTTGACCGGACACTCAGGCTCATAGAAACGGAATATCCGTTGGAGCAGCCATATTTGGCAAACCCCGACCCTCGATTAAGAGAAAATGGAGTAGAGGTGGTCGTTGCCCGGTAGTCAATTCTTTGACCCTCGCTGATTGGGGGTCAAGATATCGAGCTGATCCACAGGTGGGATCGGGCGTCCCCTTAGTACTGCCTTCGGCCGAAGCCTGCTCTTGGTCCAGGAATTCTGGATTTTGCGAGGATGGCCTCCCAGTCTTCGGGTGTGAGCCACATCGTGCATGAGTTATTTTTGTCGAGGAGCGTCTGGCTGATCGAGTCGCACTGGTCGTCATGCCGGCCGCCCGGAAAGAACGAAGAGCTCGGCTTCGAGATCGGCCAACCATGGCGCCGCGATTATCGGCTCCGGTTTGTCTTCCTTGCCAAAGTTCGCCAACAGCAGGAGC
>VDMG01000023.1:1451-3683 GCA_006514895.1 Beijerinckiaceae bacterium | reverse complement strand
CATTTTGGGAGTTCCGGATTTCTGGCTCATCTCCTGATGAGCCAGAAATCCTCCCTTCTTCAAGCCTCACGGGCGCTGACGCCGGACAACCAACTCACTTAAGGAAAAGAGTGTTATGAAAACTTCAACCATGTGTTTTTTGTCCATTCCAGCGCTTGTCGCAGGGATGATGACGCTATCTGGATGCGGTCGAAATTCCACCAATCCTACCAATGTATCCTATCGGCAGGTGGGCATTTGCAAGGAAACGCCAGCTGGCCCCGTAATCGCAGGGGCCAACGAAGGCTTTGCTTTCTTCAAAAAATCCGTGGACAATACAAAATATGGCAGCAGTTTCTATTTAACGCCGGAGCGTCTTTATGTGAACCAATCCACGCCAGCACAAGCGGCCGGAAATTTGTGGAATTGGAATCGACGCTTTGTGCATCAAGATCCGAGATTCGCGCAGACCATGGGCTCAACGAGCATTGCGCGAACTACTATCACGGCGGGCGAAAAACTCGACATCAACGGCTTTGTCGTCGTTGCCGTTGGCACAAACAACCCAAGCGGGGGGCCCGAAGCCAATAAATACAACTTTGCATAGATTCTGGGAGTGCCGACCGCGGCGACCAACAAAGCGTATCTGAAGGTATGGTCTTCACCAAAACAAACCTTCCCGGCACGAAGTGGCCGGTGGTCGAAAATTGCAAAGAACTGTCGTTCATATAGCAGTCGCCGGAGGGGCAAGAAAATCCTTGATGCGGGCCGGCTTATCCTGACGCTTGCGTATCATGCGCTGGGAGTCGGCCTGCACGCGTGATCAATAGGTATAGCGTCTAAGAAATTTGCAAGTACCCCAATCGGTGTTCCATGTCGGAAATCAAATCCGAACATACTGATGGTGTAATCCGCCGAGAATGGTATCGGGAGAATGCGCCCGAAGCCTGAACAGCCCGCGGTACCGGCGCATCCTTGTTCAGAGATAAATGTGTCCGGGCGCCGTTGTAATACGCCATATAAGATAAGGAGTATGTGGTGCAGGTGCCGCTCGCCGAATACGACGACGTGATCAAGACATTCCCCCCGGATCGAGCCAATCAGCCGTTCCGTATGTCCATTCTGCCATGGCGATTGGGGCGCGGTTGGGCGATCACGAATGCCCATGGCGCGGAAGCCGCCGGGTGAAAAATGCGCCGTAGACCCGGTCGCGAGCTCGGTGTGCGTTCCCAGGCGCAGGCTTCGGTGACTTACCTGGCAATCCATTCGGCAGTCGGGTGTGCCGTTGCTCCCAGCCAAGATTTGGCGACGTCCGTGCCGGAGAATCAGCAAGCCATAAAGCACTCGAAACACGAGAGTGTCGGAACGACAAACAGGTCCATCGATGCAATCCCATCGGCGTGGTTGCGGAGGAACGTCTTCCAGCCTTGAGATGGGGGTCTCCTGTGCCTTGCCATGTATTTGGCGACCGAGGTTTGACCAACATCGATGCCGAGCTTGAGGAGTTCGCCATGGATCCGGGGAGCACCCCACAGCGGGTTGGCCAGGCTCATGGTGCGGATTTCGAGCGCCACCCTCGGTCTGCCGCCGCGACATCGCGACTTCCATCGCAACAAACGAAAGCCAGCGCGATGCTACAGCCATGGCCGGAGAAAATATGCTGTCTCTGCGCAACGGTCGCGCAGCCTGTTCGCGATCGTCATTTTGTCTGCTAAGGCACACCGAATGCTGACACGTTCGACAATTCTAGGCGCAGCCAGAATTGAATTTACCAGTTAGGCCGTTCATACGGCAATTTCCTAATGTCGAATAGCCATTTTCGAAGGCGTTCGAGCGTGGCGATCGTGCCCTGTCGTCGCGGCGCAGCCTGGTCATCCGGGAAATGTGGTGCACGGAGCAAAGATGAGAGCCGACGAAAGATCTCAGCTCATCTTTGACGGGTTTTCGGGGAATAACAAGGGTAACCGGTTCCCTCCTGCAATCATCCAGCAGGCGATCTGGCTCTATATTCGGTTCACGCTGAGCCTTCGCGAAGTCGAAGATTATTGATGTCGTCCTCAAGCACGAAGAGGTGGACCACATCGCCCTGGTCGCTGGCGAGCGCCAAATGGCCTGCCTCGCGCGCGGTCAGCCTGAACCGCGGAGGCGTCATGAGCGACATCAAGCAGCGCCCCTAGCGGGGTTAGCGAGGATCCCCAGCTTGTTCACCAACTGCGCATCGTCCCATCTTCGAGGCGGAGACTGGCGGGTGTT
>VDMG01000023.1:0-1441 GCA_006514895.1 Beijerinckiaceae bacterium | reverse complement strand
TGGCGGGTTTTTGCCACCGGCGTCTCGTACTGGTTCTAATGAAGCTTCACCACGGGCGCATTGTGCCGGCGAAAGGTCCGGCCAATCGTACTGAGAATCACGTTTGCGACTCCATGCAGGGCAGCCTCGTGCTTCTTGTAGAGCGAACGATACATCAAACGCGCGAAGTATCCTTCGATGAAGAAATTCTTCCCGACGAGAAATCCCATCAGATTTCCGAGGGTACTGAACTGACCGAGCGAAACAAGTGAGCCGAAGTCGCGATAGACGTAGGGGTTCAGTGGCTCTCCTCTCAACCGTCGAGGAAACTGCTTGACAAGATGCGACGCTTCTTGATGGGCTGCCTGGGCCCGTGGGGGGACGTCGCCTGCGCCGCCTGGCTGAGGACAGACCGCGCAATCGCCGATCGCAAAAATATCGGGTTGTTTTGTCGTCTCGCAGCGTCCTTGGCGCGCAATTCTGCCGTTTGGGGTGTCACGGGGACCGGTGGGGGCAGTTTCAGCTTCGACGACCTATGTCCGCATCTCCGCGATCAGCCGTCCAGGCCCCATGATGTTCATGACGCGCGTGAGATTGTAGGCCAGCACGTGCAGCGCCATCTCGGTGGCTACGCGTGGCAGCGTCTTCATCAGGAAGTGGGTTGCTCCCATCCGGGCCTTGATCGTGCCGAAGGGATGCTCGACCGTCTCGCGCCGCTGGCGCATTTTTTCCGGATGCTCGTCGAGCCGGCGCTGGACGGCCTCGAGAGCCTGCTCATGGTCCCAACGCGTGATCCGTCGCTCCTTGCTGGTGGTGCAGCTCTGGTTGATGAGGCAACTCTGGCAGGCGCTGGTCCAGTAGCGGTGCAGGACTAGCCCATTTTCCTCGTTCGTGAAGTGGTAGGCGAGCCTTTCATCCGCAGGACAGATGTAGGCATCCTCCTCAGCCACGTAGCGGAAGTCCTGCATTCCGAAACGCCCCTCCGCCTTTGCGTTCGAGGTTATCGTCTGTGACCGTGATGCCCGCTTCCTCGCACGCCAGGATCTCCGCGCTGTTAAAGTAGCCCCGGTCGGCAACGACATCGAGGCTTTCCGTCTCCAACGTGTCTTTAGTCTGCTTGGCCACGCTGGCGAGTTGCGACCGGTCGGTGCCGACGTTGGTCACCTCATGCGTGACGATCAGGTGATGCTTGGTATCGACGGCCACCTGCACGTTGTAGCCCACGACGCCTGAGCCCCGGCCGCTTGTCGCCATCGAGCGGGCATCGGGATCAGTAAGCGATATCTGCTGGTCCGGCGTGGCAAGCATCCGCACATCGAGTGCCTCCAGTCGCTGCATTTCCACTTTCAGCTTTGCGATTTTCTCGTTGAGGCGGGGTCGTCTTGGTCGTGCGCGCCAGCGAAGGCTCCTGCCGGTCGGCGCTGTCGAGTTGGTGGATAGCGTGCGATGCAATCTTTACAAG
>VDMG01000091.1 GCA_006514895.1 Beijerinckiaceae bacterium | reverse complement strand
ATCGCACCGCGGCGGAAACCGGAAAGAACATGGGGCGCTTTAATTTGGCCGAGAGCTGGATTGGCAGGAGTTAGTAGGTTGCGTTAACGTAAGAGGTAACGACGGTCCAAAGACTCGATTTATGCTAGCCGTTTGGTATCCTGGAGGCGGCATCCATCACCTCATGAAGACCGTATGACGACCGGCAGCAAGTAGCATGGTGCCGCTGTTGCTTTATTTTCGTGCAACGGGTTCCTTGCTAAAAAACCGAGGTGACTGTTTGAGAAACGAATTATCTCTTTAATTTTGCAAGCGCGTCGAACCTTGCGCGACCTTGTTTTCCTTAAGTTGGCGGCCGCAGATACGGAATGGATAAATGACGAAGCGCACACGACGTTTGCGAGGTCAGGTGAACTCGGAAATCAAAAAAAAATATTGGATTCCTCTGGAGGCGAAACATAAAACCGGAGCATGGGAAGCGCTCGACGCTGGCTACACCGAGCGTCACCGTGCTTACCACTCATGGCAACATGTCGCAGGCTTATTCGAAAAGCTGGGCGAGTTTTCTGATCTTTCCACCCGGGCAGATATCATTGCCATGTCTGCTTTTTGGCATGATGTAGTGTACAGGACACAGAATCACGATGGCACTCCGCGTCCAGATTATGAAAATGTCCGCGACAGCGCCGAGCTGTTTCGCAAATATACGTTGTTGAACCAACCCGACGCCGCCGCCGTCTATGATCTGATCATGGCAACAGCCAATCACCTTCAGGCTAGGGCGGACACGCAGCACTATGCCGGGTTTGCTGGCGATCTCGATCTCTTCTTGGATTTGGATTTGAGCTCCCTTGCCTCGCCATGGGAGCAGTTCGTCGAACATTTTAACGCGATTCGATATGAATTTCCTGGGGTTCCCGGGCGGGTTTTATTCGAAACAGATCCAAATTCTTGAGAATTTCGCCAAAGATGATGTTCAGCTCTATCGCCGCGCGGAAACCCGCGAAAAATGGCGTGACACCGCCAGGGCTAATCTCATGCGTTGCATCACTGAACTGAAAAAAAGAATTGCCGAGATTTATTCAATTTAGAGGCAATCCAAAAACTCAGCTGGGCAAATCGTAAAGCCAATAACCCGCCGATCCCCGCACGGGTGCTGCATTATTTAGATATGCCACAGCCGACAGGGTTCAAAACCTGCAGCCGCGCTCCCAAGTTCACAATCTCTCGTTTTCCAGCCACACGGAGGTCGCGGCTAGAATTTGGCGATAATTGAAGCAAAAAACCAAACCCAAAGCACCGCGACGATCGTGAAGAGAATGAACCAGCCCCAACGTGGCCGCGTGGCATTGGTAACCTGGTCAGCCTTGGCTTCGGCCTGCGCACGGCTTAGAGGCGAGCCCCATCTGGCGGACCATTCCATGATATCGGCAATGATTTCTTTGCGGGTTCCTTTGGCCATTACGTTAAGGTCGCCAGCCGGTCGCCAAACCCGTGTCAATGAGATAATCGGCTTTCGCCTCGGTTAATGTCTCGCCGCGCGCCACGCCGCCAGCCTGTAACTGCTTGTGCAAATTGAACCGACGCCACGAAGGCGACTTGGGCGGCCCGAGCTCCTCGGGGCCGAACAATTGCCGAAAGCGAAAGCCCCAAAGCTCGCGTACCGATATGCACTGGCGGCTCATTGCTGTTCCCTTTCGTCTTTTGCGGTTTGAGCCAGTCTCCGAGGCTGACATCGTCAAAGCGCGAATGCCAGTAAAAAGAAGATGCGACGCCGCCTAGCGCCAAGCACCGTCAACTAAATCATCGTAAGTAGATTGTCAGCCTGGCGCAAAAACTCTCCCACAAGGCCAAGTATTGGCCTTTTATCAACAAAAATAATATAGCAGATTCCAACTTAAAACGCAATCAGTATTTATGAATTTCTAGAATCCTAAAAGTTTAGCATGGATTGTCGCTTTTTTTATTTTATAAAGTTGTTATCTTGTCAGCAGCCGCACGCCCGGCCTTCCGACACTTTCGCGATGAACCCGACGCCTGGGCTTTTCAAACGCGGCGCGGCCGTTTTGAGCGCGTGGCGATGGGTGGATGCTTTGAAGCTGGCGCGGCCGGAGGGGCGTTGAGCTCGCGGCGAAAAACAACCAGAGCCGTTATTAGGAGAACGATTATTGACGGTACAACACACATGAGGGAATCCTCCGATTGGATCGCGTTTTCTATGGCAAGCTGGCGACGGGTTTGACCGGGAGGGCCTCTTATCGGGCTTTCGCGAACTGTCGCAGCTTGTTCCCCCCAGGCGGCATCAAAGCAGACATCACCACCCGAGAGATGTTGGACCAGACATTTCGTCAAAACTTCGGTAATATCTTGCCCAGCGCCAAATGAATGATCCGGTGTGACATCGGCGCAACAGCGCCTGGGCCGAGCGCAAACTGACAAAGTTCGGGCATACGGTAAAGCTGATGCCCCCCGTTTACGTGAAGCCTTATGTCAAGGGTGGGAAAAACGCCGCCACGGATGCGGGGGCGATTTGCGAAGCGGTGATCCGGCCGAACATGCGGGTTGGGCCGGTCAAAAGCGCCGACCAACAAGCTGTCCTCATCCGCGCTAATGTCTAGCTTCGTGGTACCGTTGCATATATTTATCATTGGCTTGCGTCTAGTGTGGCACAAATTTACACCGAGCTCATGCTCAGCTAAATGTCCCCTTCATCGCCGTTATATGTCCCGCTGGATGGCCTAATGCCGATCGCTTGGCAGCAGGGCCTCGGATACTCGCAACGAGCTGCTTGGCGCGGAAGACGTGGGTTGGCTATGAGACAGGAGAGGGGTCATCGGTGCCACTCTATATTGCTCTGGCGTGCGCGAGACTGGAGGGCGAGCCCGGAACTTATCCACTGACACGCGAATCCCCAAAGCCTGTTTAGGCACTCTCGTCCGACCGGGGCTCGTTGATCTTGGCGCCGTAAGCACCTGATCGGTCGCGGGCGTGTGGCGTCACATTGGTCTCATGAGTTTCGAATAGCCATATGGGAAGTGTTCGATTGGATGCCTTGCTTCTTTTGTTCTCGTCGCCGGGTCGATTGACGCGAATTTTCGGCTCGATTTTGCGCCATCGACGCGCTCGTGGCGCTTCGAGATCCGATATCATGGGCTGCGGCCGCATAAGATCTCAAATCATCTGTGACGAGCTTTTCTCGGACAAAGCCATATGTTGCTTGCGGATAACCGTCGCACCATCCGCATCAACAGCGTGAATCTGAAACACAGTCTTGGCAAGATCAATGCCGTTTGTGCCAATCTGCATGGCGGACGTCCCCTCTCTTTGTGGCGCCCTTTATGACGACCACGCTATGGCGCTTCGATGCCGCTGAGTAGGGAGCGTCCGCACCATCACATTACCAAATAGGGAATACAAGCTGTGAGCGCCACGCGCTACTGACAAGTAAAACGAATAAACGTGACAATGCCTCGCCGAATTGATGCGGTCGAAAATGAACATCAAGAATGAGAATATCGATTACGGCATCGATGCCGAACGTGCTTGAGCGTCTGGGGATATCGTGGTCAATAGGCTCGATGCCTCCTCCTGAAATGGCACCGTACGAATTCTCAAATAATGCTGCCAAGGGCGAAAACGCACACCGGAATTCTCGGAAAACCGAGGCATTCTCGTAAGGGCTGCATTCGAAGACCTCGCCAATTTTGATTGGCGGGCAAATCCGTACCGCCATGGAACTGAAAAACCGAAGATCCGGTTTTCACGCAGCGCCGTTTGAGACTTTTATGACAAGTACACTCAATTCGACGTCGATGAATGATGTTTCTGCGAAAGAACTGCCGCTCGTCGACGATATCCGCTTTTTGGTCAGCTGCTCGGTACACAATACGTGAGCAGGAAGGGGAAGAGACGTACGAGCTGATCGAGACCATCCGAAAGCTGAGTATCGCCTTCGAACGCGACGCCGATCCGGATGCCGGTCGTAAGCTCGGCGCGCTCTTGCGCGGATTACCGCCGATCTGGCGATGGCAGTATTGCGCGCTTTTACTTATTTCTCACATCTTGCCAACATTACCGAGGACCGGCACTATATCCGGCGCCGTGCTGTTCGCGGAATGGAGCAACCGCGGGTCCGCGAGCCTGGCAGCCTTGCCGCCGTCTTCGAGCGCCTGGTCGCGGCCGGCTTTGGAATCGAGGCTATCGCGGAGGTGCTTGGCCGCAGCCTCGTGTCGCCGGTTCTCACCGCGCATCCGACCGAGGTCCAGCGCAAGAGCCAGCGCGGCGCGGAACGTTCGATCGCGCAGCTCTTGCTTGAGCGGGACACGCTCTCAAGCGAGCGAGAGAGAAAACGCAACGAGTTGCTGCTGCGTGCCCGGATCGCGCAGCTATGGCAAACGCGGCTCTTGCGCTATTCGCGCTTGAGCGTTTCACGACGAGATCGAGAATGCGCTCGGATATTACCAAACGACCTTCTTGCGGCAAATTCCGCAGCTTTATGCCGAGCTCGAAGAACAGCTCGGGGCAATCGATGTCGCCTCCCTTTTTTCGCATGGCTTCCTGGATAGGTGGCGACCGAGACGGCAATCCGAATGTCAACGCTCAGACGCTGATCCTCGCCCTACCTGCAGGCTCTGGCGGATCGCTCCGGCGACAAAAACCCGTAGCGTGACGACGAGCCTTATCGCCGCGCCTTGATAGGCATCTATGCAAGGCTCTCGGCGACCCTGCTCGATCTCACCGGCACCGAGGCCGCGCGCCACGCGGTCTCTCACGGCGAACCCTATCGCGACGCGGAGGCGCTGCAAGCCGACCTCGGCATCATCGAAGCCTCGCTTGCGGCAAATCATGGCGCAGTCTTGATCCCTGCGCGGCTGGCGCCTCTGCGCCGGGCGGTCGATGTGTTCGGCTTTCATCTCGCGACGGTCGATCTTCGGCAAAGCTCGGACCGGCACGAAGAGACACTCGCCGAGCTCCTCGCCACGGCAAGAGTGTCGGCGGATTATGCTCACCTCGACGAGCCATCGAAGCAAGCTCTCCTTCTCTCTCTTCTGCGCGACCCGAGGCCGCTGCGCGTTCCTGGCGTCACCTATTCCGGGCAAACCGAAGAAGAACTCGAGATCTTCGAAACCGCGCGAAGATGGACTCAAGAGACGCGTTACTCCGAGATCGTTCCGCCGGCGCCGGCGTCATCGTTTTGCGCTGGCGTGAAGCACAAGAGCCAGTGCCAGCCATAGCGGGCGCTATGTAGAGTGATCCCCGGTCCCGCCGCCTGGGCTTGCGCTTCAAGGACAGAGCGGGGCTCGGGCAGGTCGTTATCGATATGATCGCAGATAAGGTCCTTTTCGTCCCCGTTGAGAGCGCTAAAGTTGCTGCGCAGCCAGCCGCAATATCGCTTATGATAGACTTCCAAAGTCTCGTCTTCCTCGCGCAGGACATCGACGAGCAGCAATAAGCCGCCCTTATGCAGCCTTTGCGCGGCACGCTGAAAAAATTCCGCTTTTTGTGCGGTAGGCAAATGGTGCAAGGCGAAACTGCTGTAAATCACGTCGTAAAAAACGTCCCCGGTCAACCCGGCCAAAATATGCGCATGGGTGAGTTCCACCGGGCAGGGCAGGGCTTTCAGATTTTCCGCGGCCAGGGCGAGGGCTGTCTCCGACAAGTCCACGCCCTTGTATCGCTGGATTGGCAACCCCTCCAGCAAGGGCGCGAGGGCGGCGGCATCGCCGCAGCCCAAATCGAGGAAGGAAAACGAGCGGGCGTCGAACCGCGCGCGCAGCACCCGGTTCATCTCCACCCCGATTTCCCGGTGAAACATATAATCGCCGGCGACGACCTTTTGATAGGTATCCCAGGCGTCAAAGAAACTTCCGGACAAAGGTTCGGACATATGGACAACTCGCTTGGCTGGACCAGGGCCTTGCATCGTGCACAGATGATTTCGCTGGCTTCGGGATTGGCTGTAACTTGGTCGATGGGTCGGACATCCCACCACCGCCCGGCTTTCAATTTGGCATCTGTCCGAAAAATATGTCAAATACCCTGCGAATTTCCCCGCCTGCATTCAGGATTTTCAGCCAATAAGATAGGAAACATTGGGATGAGCGAACCGGAAGTGGCAAAAAACGCGGAACGTCCTTTGGCCCATTCGCGTATGGCAAGGCTCTGGCTAAAGGAGTTACCTTACATCGCCGTGCTCGTGCTCACAATATTGGGCGTGGCCTATACAAGCATTTCGCACCAGCCTCTGGTCGGCTACTGGGAGTTCCTGGCTCTGGCGATGGGCGTTGTCTGCATAGGTACGGGATGGCTTCATGCTCACAGCAAGGAGGCTCGATTCCGGATGCTTTGGACGCAAGTGCTCCACTGGCTGGCCTTTTTGGTCGCGATGAACATTATCGTATTATCCGACGTTCAAAAACTGCTGACCACACCAGGGACAGGATTAGCCCTTCTGATGCTCCTTGCGCTTGGCACTTTTGTCGCGGGAATTCATGTTTCATGGCAGATCTGTATTCTCGGCCTCGCCATGGCACTTGCCGTTCCAGCGATTGCGTGGCTTACGACATATGCCCTCTTTTTGGTCCTGAGTTTCGCTGCTCTCACCGGAATTGCCATGACGTTCATGTGGCGCCATAGCGATGAGAGCGGCTCGAAGTTGACTGCAAGTGGGGAATCGCACGACTCATCGGAGAAGCGCTTCGATTAACGAGCGCCGAGGGGCAGGATCGTACAATAGGCTTTACGGGGTTGCCCATTTAATCTCGTCCATCAGTACAGGGAGAGCTCAGGGTTCAGGAACGGCAACCGGTTATATCGTCGAGCATGATTCCGCGCTGCCTTGTACGGCGACAGAGGGGCGCCAATGTTACGGGCGGCGACGGGAACCCGAGAGAGCAAATGGTCAGAGGCGTTCTGATCGACCTTGATGGGGTCGTTTATGTCGGTAACCGGGCATTGCCCGGTTCTCTCAAGGCGATCCGCCGAATCCGAGAATCGGGCATTCCGTTCAAATTCATCACCAACACGACCCGCCGCCCTCGGCGGCGGATCGTGAGTGATCTCGCTCGGCTTGGTCTCAGCATCGTTGCGGAGGACCTCTTCACGCCGGCAGCCCTTGCCCGCGACTTCCTCGCGCGTCAGAATCTCGTGCCACTTCTCATCGTGCATCCGGACTTGCGCGAGGACTTCATCGGCTTAGCAACCAATGGTGGCGAGGCCGTTGTCGTTGGCGACGCGGGCGCGTTCTTCACCTATGATCTCTTGAACCAAGCCTATCGCAAGATTCTCCATGGCGCCGAGTTTCTCGCGCTGGCGAAGAATCGCAACTTCCTCGACCACGACGGCGAGCTAAGCCTCGATGCGGGTCCATTCGTCGCGGGACTCGAATACGCTTCCGGCAAAGTGGCGACCGTGCTCGGCAAGCCAGCGCCTGCGTTTTTCAAAATTGCTGTGGAAAGCATGGTGTCTGGCGCCGAGGATATCGCGATGATTGGTGACGACGCGGAGGCTGACGTCGGCGGAGCCATGGCGGCCGGCCTCCAAGGCATTCTCGTGCAAACAGGAAAATATCGGCCCGGGCAAGAGATGAACCTTCCAGAAAGGCCGACCCATGTCGTTCAAAACCTCGGAGCAGCCATTGAACTCCTGTTATCCTGAACAAAGAGACGCCCTGCGGCAGCTCAGCAACGCGGCGCCCTCGCCCCTGATTCTTCCTGGACTATACGGAGAACTGTCACAGAAAAAGCTCTTTGACGGCGGCCATGGAAGAGCTTGCGCGCGGCCTATGGATTCTATTACTGGCCTGGCCTTCAAGGACGGGGCGAATTCGATGCCGCCCGCAGCTCGATTGATGAGAACAGTGGCGCGGGCGTTGAGGAAACCGGCATGACTGTTGAAAGCCTACCCTCCGTCGCCGAGTTGCGCATCCATCCGGTGAAAGGGACTTCGCGGCGGCCTGCATACAGTGGCCGACATCGCACCCTGGGGCCTGGCGGGAGACCGACTCTGGATGGTGGTTGATGCCGCCTTCCGTTTCCTGTCCCAACGCGAACTCAGCCACATGGCATTGATTGAGGCGCGTAACGTGGCGACCGGCATCACCCTAACCGCGCCGGGCATGGAAAGTATCAGCATACCCTTCCCCCAGGATTGCTGGCGGAGAATCCGAATCGGTGGCGTGCTCTTCAGCGTCGTCAAGCCCTGCGACCGTTGCATCGTCACCACCATCGATCCCGAAACCGGCCAGCGTCCAGATAGGACCGAACCGCTCCGCAACTTGGAACGTTTCGTCGCGACCGGCGCGGCGGCGTAATGTTCGGACAAAATCTGATCCCCGAGAATGCCGGCCGGATCGCGGCCGGAGATCGCGTGGAGGTGCTAGAGTATGGACCGCCAAACGTCATGCTGATGGCGACGGCGAGGCAGAGGTCGCCGGATGACATCACTGCAAGGATCGTCGAAGATCACAAATATCAGAATCGCCGCCAATGCGATGTGCGCCTTGGTCATGGGCCTGATAACCAAATGGAGCGGATCACTGCGAGATAGATAAGATGGGCAAAAATCGCCGAGAGCAAGAAGCGCCGGGCCATTTGCCTGCCCAAATGCCGCTAGGACCGGCTCGAGCGAAGCGGCCTTTGGCAATTTTGAGGGAAAAAATCCGTCGATGGCAGCCGTGGAAGGAGCTTGCGCATGGCCTATGAACTCTATTACTGGCCCGGCATTCAAGGACGTGGCGAATTCGTCCGGCTAGCGTTGGAAGAGGCAGGCGCGGACTATATCGACGTCGCCCGCAGCTCGATTGATGAGAACAGTGGCGTCGGCGCCCTCATGGCAGTTCTGGAAGGGGAAGACATCGTGCATCCGCCATTTGCGCCGCCTTTCCTGAAGGACGGAGATGTCCTTATTGGCCAAACCGCTGCCATTCTCCTTTATCTCGGCGACCGCCACGCACTGGCTCCGAGAGACGCGACAAAGAGACTTTGGGTCCACCAGATCCAGCTCACCATCGCCGATCTCGTCGCTGAGGCTCACGATACGCATCATCCCCTGGGCGCCGATTTCTACTACGAGGAGCAAAAACCGGAAGCACTGCGTCGCGCAAAGCATTTTCGCGAGGAACGAATTCCCAAGTTCCTGCGCTGGTTCGAGCACATTTTGACGCATAATCCCGACGGCGATAAATACCTCGCGGGCAAGAGGGTAAGCTATGCCGATTTATCGCTCTTCCAAGCCGTCGAAGGCCTGCTCTACGCTTTTCCGCGAAGGACAAAGGCAATTCTTGCCGAGGTTCCACGCGTCGCGGCGCTGCACCAGCGGATTGCGCAACGTCCGCGCATTCGCGCCTATCTGGACAGCGGCCGCCGCCTCGAATTCAACGAGCAAGGGATATTCCGGCACTACCCAGAACTCGATGGATACCGACGCGGGCTCTGAAGCCCTCTTGATTCCCGTAGCCGCCACGCGGCGGCACGGCGCCCTTTGGCTCTGAAGCCACATGCGCTATTCTGTCTTTCCATGAGCCATATCGATTTTTTCTCGTGAACACCGCATCTATTCTGCATCCGGCGGTTGCCGCTTGGTTCGAGGGTCAATTCCCGGCGCCTACCACGGCGCAGGCGCAAGCGTGGCCTGCAATCCGGGCCGGCGAGCACGTCCTGGTCGCGGCGCCGACCGGATCGGGCAAGACGCTCGCCGCCTTCCTCGCCGCGATCGACAGCCTCGTGCGGCAAGGGCTCGAGGGCCGGCTCGAGGACACCACCCAGATCGTCTATGTCTCGCCCCTCAAGGCGCTGTCGAACGACATCGAGAAAAATCTGAAAGGGCCGCTTGCCGGGATCCGCGAGGCCTTGCACGCCCGCGGTCTGCCTAGCGTCGAAATCCGCACCTGGGTGCGCACCGGCGATACGCCGCAGGGCGAACGCACAAAGATGCGTCGGCGGCCGCCGCATATCCTCGTCACCACGCCGGAATCGCTTTACATCCTGCTGACGTCGGAGTCCGGCCGTACCATGCTGGCAACGACGCGGACCGTGATCGTCGACGAGATCCACGCCCTGGCGCCAAACAAGCGCGGCGCCCATCTCTCGCTGTCGCTCGAACGCTTGGCGGCGCTTTGCGGCGATCGCTTGGCTCGGGTCGGCCTGTCGGCAACCCAGAAGCCGCTCGAGGCCATGGCGCATTTTTTGACTGGGGTTAAACCTCATGGCCTCGCAAGTGCCGCCTGCAAGATTATCGACATCGGCCATAGCCGGGCGCGCGACCTCGCCATCGAGCTTCCTCCCTCGCCGCTCGAAGCCGTGATGGCGGGCGAAGTCTGCGAGCTGGTCCATGACCGGCTCGCCCGGCTGATCGACGATCATCACACCACTTTGATTTTTGTGAACACGCGCCGCATGGCCGAGCGAACAGCCAGAGCCTTGTCCGAGCGCTTGGGTACCGATCAGATTACCGCGCACCACGGCAGCATGGCCAAGGAACAGCGGCGCGACGCCGAGCATCGTCTCAAGCATGGCCAGCTCAAGGCGCTTGTCGCGACCGCTTCGCTCGAACTCGGCATCGACATTGGCGATGTCGATTTGGTTTGCCAACTCGGTTCCCCGCGCTCGATCGCGACTTTCTTGCAGCGGGTGGGGCGCTCGGGACACGCGGTCGATGGCACGCCTAAAGGCCGCTTGTTCCCGCTCTCGCGCGACGATTTGGTCGAATGCGTGGCGCTGCTCGATAGTGTACGGCGCGGCGAGCTCGACCGGCTGGAAATCCCCGAACAACCGCTCGATGTCCTGGCCCAACAGATCGCCGCCGAAGCGGCGGCGCGCGAATGGCACGAAGACGAACTCCTTGCCTTGCTGCGCCGCGCCTGGCCCTATCGCAATCTGACACGCGCCGATTTTTTAGCCGTGGTTCATATGCTCGCCGAGGGTTTCAGCACAAGGCGCGGCCGGCGCGGCGCATTGATCCATCATGATGCCGTGAACCGTATCCTGCGTGGCCGCCGCGGTGCGCGCTTGACCGCGTTGACCTCCGGCGGCGCCATTCCCGATAACGCCGATTACCGGGTCCTTTTGGAACCCGGCAATCTCTTCATCGGCAGTGTGCACGAGGATTTCGCCGTCGAAAGCATTGCCGGCGATATTTTTCAACTCGGCAATCAGTCCTATCGCATTCTGCGCGTCGAGCGCGGCACCGTCCGCGTCGCCGATGCGCTTGGAATGCCGCCCACCATTCCTTTCTGGCTTGGCGAGGCGCCGGGGCGCACGGATGAACTGTCGCAATCGGTTTCGCGGCTGCGGGCGGAGATCGCGACGCTTTTGACAAACGATGGGGCAGGGGAGGGCGCCTTGCATTGGCTTTGCGGGAATGTTGATTTGACCGAAGCTCCCGCGAAGGAACTCGTCGAATACCTTGCCGCGAGCCGTGCGGCCTTGGGCTGTCTGCCGACGCAAGACACCTTGGTCTTCGAGCGTTTCTTTGATGAATCCGGCGGCATGCAGCTCGTCATCCATTCGCCCTTTGGCAGCCGCATCAATCGGGCTTGGGGACTTGCGCTCCGCAAGCGCTTTTGCCGCAAGTTCAATTTCGAGCTGCAGGCCGCCGCGACCGATAACAATATTTTGCTCTCGCTGACCGCGGCCCATAGCTTCGAGCTCGCCGACGTGCAGCGATACTTGCATTCGACAACCGTAAGGATCGTGCTGATCCAAGCGTTGCTCGACGCGCCGATGTTTCTCACTCGCTGGCGCTGGGTTGCGGGCACGGCTCTTGCACTGCCGCGCTTTCGAGGCGGCAGGAAAGTCCAGGCTCACCTCGCGCGGATGGACGCCGAAGACCTGATCGCGGCCGTATTTCCAGATCAGCTCGCCTGTGCCGAGAATCTGGTCGGCGAGCGCGAAATTCCCGATCATCCGCTGGTCCGCCAGACCATCGCGGACTGCCTCACCGAAGCGATGGATATCGATGGCCTCGAACGGCTCCTGAAGCGCCTCGAATCCGGCGCTATTCAAGGTGTCGCGCGCGATCTGACCGAGCCTTCGCCGCTTGCGCTTGAAGTGCTTTCGGCACGCCCTTACGCTTTTCTGGACGACGCGCCGCTGGAAGAGCGCCGGGCCCAGGCCGTCATGGCGCGGCGTTGGCTGGAACCGGAGACCGCCGCCGGCATCGGCCGGCTCGATCCCGAAGCAATCGCGCGGGTACGCGCGGAAGCCTGGCCCGACGCCACGAACGCCGACGAATTGCATGACGCCTTGGTGTGGCTCGGCTTTCTGACCGAGGAAGAAGCCCAGACCGAAGCGGGCTGGATCGATTGGCTCGCCGGGCTCGGGCGCGAGAGTCGTGCTGCACGCCTATTCGCGCCGCAAGCGACACTTTGGATCGCGGCCGAGCGCTTGGCTCAGTTCGAGGTTATATGGCCAGAAGCAAGGCTCGATCCCGCAATCACTTCTCCGGCTGGTAATGCTGGACAGGAGTGGTCGCCGGAGACGGCCCTGATCGAGATCCTGCGCGGGAGGCTCGAGGGTCAGGGGCCCGTCACGGTCGCTTCACTCGCGATTTCCCTCGGTCTCGAGGCTAGCAGGGTCTCGGCCGCGCTCGACGCGCTCGAAGCGGAAGGTTTTGTCCTGCGCGGCTTCTTCACGCCAAAAGCCGTTACGGAGGAATGGTGCGACCGCCGGCTGCTTGCACGAATTCACAACTATACGATCAAGCGGCTGCGTGCCGAGATCGAGCCCGTGCCCGCGCGCGATTTCCTCCGCTTTCTGCTCGCCTGGCAGAAGGTGACGCCTGACACGCGCATGGAAGGACCTGATGCACTCCAGACAATTGTCGAGCAGCTCGAGGGTTTCGAGGCGCCAGCCGGCGCTTGGGAAACCGAGATTCTACCGGCCCGCCTCGAAAACTACGACCCGGCTTGGCTCGATGATCATTGCTTGGCCGGGCGCATCGCTTGGGCGAGGTTGCGGCCGACCAGCGAAAGGCTGAATGGCCGCGAGCGCAATACAGCGCCAGCGCCTCTCCGCACGACACCGATCACTCTACTCTCCCGCCGTCATGCTTCGCTCTGGGCATCCCTTTCACCGGTGGGGGAGACCGGCCAACCTAGCCTCCGCGCGCAAAGAATCGCGGATTTTATTCGTGAGCATGGAGCATCATTCTTCGACGAGCTGCTCGACGGCACAGGCTTATTGCTGTCGCAAGTCGAGGAAGCGCTTGCCGAGCTCGTCGCCATTGGCCTCGTGAATTCGGATAGTTTTGGCGGGCTGCGCGCACTGCTCGTGCCGTCTGACCAGCGCAGGTCCACCACGCGCCCCGGGCACCGGCGGCGCAGCGTGGCATTCAGCATGGAGCAATCGGGCCGCTGGGCACTCGCCCGCCGTACCCGGCTGCGTCAGACCGGGCCGCAATCGGAAGCAGACGCCGTCGAGCATGCGGCACGCACATTGTTGCTGCGTTACGGCGTTGTCTTCCAGCGGCTCCTTGAGCGGGAGGCCGCATGGTTGCCCCATTGGCGGGATCTGCTACGCGTTTATCGTAAGCTCGAAGCGCGCGGGGAAATTCGCGGCGGCCGCTTCGTCGCCGGCTTCGCGGGCGAGCAATTTGCGCTGCCCGAGGCGATCGGTCTGTTGCGCGAGGTCCGGCGTGGACCGCTGACGGGCGAGGCAGTCTCGCTGTCGGGCGCGGATCCGCTCAACCTCGCAGGCATCCTGATCCCAGGTGCGAAGCTTCCCGCTCTGACCGGCAGCCGCCTGCTTTACCGGGACGGTCTTCCGGTCGCGTTGCTGGTAAGCGGCGAGGTGCAATTTCTCGAGACACTCGACGCCGACAGAGCGTGGGCGCTCCGGAAGGCCTTGTTGCGGAGCCCGTCGCCCGGCCCCGGCGGAAATCCCGGCCGCGAGCATGTTGCGGTAGGCGCGGCCTAAAATAGCGCATTTTCAACCGAAGTGGGTACCGGTTCGCGTCAAGAAAATGCGATAAAACTAAGATCCCGAGCTGCTTTCGGATTCTGCGGAATCTGAAAGCACTCTGGCGCTTACCGGCGAAAAATCGCAAAGACGATGCGTGGCAAGCGTTCTTCGCCAAATCGAATCGGATGATTCGTAAGGATCAGCTGTCCGGGGTGGATTTTTTCTTCACGAGGCGCGCAGCGGCGGCATTGCGCCGCTTCGCGATTCGGCTAAGCGCGTATTTGAGTCCCAATTCGTCGATTGCCTTGGGATTGTAGTCCTCGAAACACTCGATCGCGTTGGCGGGGTCGGCGATCGCGTCGAGCGTCGCATAGAAGCCGGGAATGCCGCCGCAATCCTCGGGTGGCGCGTTCCATTCGCCACCGATATAACGCGGATATTCGATAGCGGAGTCTACCTGCCGAAGGCCGGAGACAATGAGCCGGAGTTCCCAGGAGTCGCCAAAGTCATAGAGATAATCGATGGTGGTCTTGCGCGGCTTGAGCACGTCGTAAAGGCGGACCTTGGCAGCATCGCGCCGAGGCGCCGCCCAATCCTCATCCATGGGCGCCCCATAGCTCTGCTTGGCGATGGTGAACTCCCAGAGATGCTGGTCGAAGCAGCCCATGACAGCCTAAATGATTTCGTGCAAGACCTTGAGTGTGACCGATGTCGGCGTCTCCACCGCGCGCCAGATCAGGGGATCGCTATCCCTGAGTTCGATGCGAACGGTGACGATTTCGTTGAAACCGCCGGTTGATGAGATAATGTTAGACTCCTTCCCTGATTGAAGGTCTCTGGCGCGCCTCTTGCTTGTCTTTATAACAGTGTGACATGACACGTAAAGCCGTGGCATGACGAGACCTCCGGCCCGGCCGTGAACAACAAAACCGGAAGGGGAAGCGATGGTTTCGCGTATCGTACAGGTGGTTCCCTTCGATCTGGTGGTCTTCGGCGGCACCGGCGACCTCGCTCATCGCAAGCTGTTTCCGGCGCTGTTTCACCGTTTTCTCGACGGGCAATTCTCGCATCCGACCAAGATCATCGGCGTGTCGCGCCACTCTTTCGATACGGCCGCCTATCGGCTATCCATCGCCAAGGCCTTGAAGGGATTTGCGGGCGCGTCCGCCCGCGAGGACTCGATCAAGAGCTTCCTCGAAATGGTCCATTATGTTGTGCTCGACGTCGACAGCGACTTGGGCTGGGATTTTCTCGAAAGCGAGTTCGATCGCGACCCGTCGCGCGTGCGCGCTTTCTATCTCGCGACGGGTCCGGATCATTTCGGCCCGATCGCCCAGAAACTCGCCGCGCATTCGCTCGTCACGCCTGCGTCTCGCATTATTGTCGAGAAGCCGATCGGCAAGGATAGCGCTTCGGCGGCGTTCATCAACGATGCAATCGGCGCGGTCTTTCCCGAGGAGCGAATATTCCGCATCGATCATTATCTCGGCAAGGAGACGGTGCAGAATTTGATGGCGCTGCGTTTCGCCAATGCACTCTTCGAGCCGTTGTGGAATTCCGCTCATGTCGATCATGTCGAGATCACGGTCGCCGAATCGATTGGCGTCGAGGCCCGTGCGTCTTATTATGAAAACTCCGGCGCGTTGCGCGACATGGTGCAGAATCATCTGCTGCAACTTTTATGTCTCGTCGCCATGGAGCCGCCTGCCTCCTTGGAGGCGGATGCTGTGCGCGACGAGAAACTCAAGGTTTTGAAGTCGCTGGTGCCCATTGACGCCAGCAATGCCACGGCGCTGACGGTGCGCGGTCAATATCGCGCCGGGGCGAGCGAAGGCGGCGCGGTTCCGGGCTATGCGCAGGAGGTCGGCAACGAAGAGACCCAGACCGAGACCTTCGTGGCACTAAAGGTTGAAATCGCGAATTGGCGGTGGGCCGGCACCCCCTTTTATCTGCGGACGGGCAAGCGGTTGCCGCAAAGGGTTTCGGAGGTGATTGTTTCCTTTCGCGAGGTTCCACATTCGATTTTTACAGCCGAGTCGGGTAAGATTTCGCAGACGATGCTCGCCATACGGCTGCAACCGGATGAAGGCATCAAGCTCTGGCTCATGCTGAAGGAGCCAGGCGCGGGCGGAATGCGGCTGCAACATGTGCCGCTCGACATGAATTTCGCCGAAGCGTTTAGCATCCACGCGCCGGAGGCCTATGAGCGCCTGTTGATGGATGTCATCCGCGGCAATGCGACCTTGTTCATGCGCCGCGACGAGGTCGAGGCGGCTTGGCGCTGGATCGATCCGATCCGCGAGGCCTGGACTCAGATGAATGAACCGCCGCGTCCCTATTTCGCGGGCACCTGGGGGCCAGCCGCCGCGATTGCGCTTGTCGAGCGTGATGGACGCAGCTGGAGCGAAGAAACGATTTGACGGATTTGGCGCGGAAGACGCCCGCGCCGCCTGACGGCAATAAGGAGCCGAAGATGGTTCAAGCAGCAATCGCCGATGTCACGGCCCGCATTCGCAGGCGCAGCCAGCCCTCGCGCGAGGCTTATCTCGCCCGTATCGAGGCAATGCGTAACACCGGCCCACGCCGTGGCGCGCTCGGATGCGCCAATCTCGCGCATGGATTTGCCGCCTGTGCCGCGCATGAAAAGGCGGATCTGCGTACCGGCACTGTCGCCAATCTTGCCATCGTGACGGCCTATAACGACATGCTGTCGGCGCACCAGCCCTATGAGCGGTTTCCGGCGATTATCAAGACAGCGGCGCGCGAGGCGGGCGGCATCGCCCAGGTCGCCGGCGGCGTGCCCGCCATGTGCGACGGCATCACGCAAGGCCGCTCGGGCATGGAACTTTCGCTTTTTTCGCGGGATGTCATCGCCATGTCGGCGGCGATTGCTTTGTCGCATGATATGTTCGACGCGGCGGTCTTTCTCGGCATCTGCGATAAGATCGTGCCGGGACTCGTCATCGCCGCGCAAGCCTTCGGGCATCTGCCTGCCGTGTTCATCCCGGCCGGGCCGATGCCTTCCGGTCTGCCGAACCAGGAGAAAGCGAAAATCCGCCAACTTCATACCGAAGGCAAGGCCTCGCGGGAAGATCTGCTCGATGCGGAAGCCGCCGCTTATCATTCGCCGGGGACGTGCACGTTTTACGGGACCGCCAACTCCAACCAAATGCTGATGGAGGTGATGGGCCTGCATCTGCCGGGCAGTGCCTTTGTCAATCCGAACACGCCCTTGCGCGATGCTCTCACCGCCGCCGCCGCGCAGCGCGCCCTGGCGATCACCGCGCTCGGCAATGAATATACGCCGGTCGCGTCGGTCCTCGACGAGCGCGCCTTCGTGAACGGCATCGTCGCTTTGCATGCGACGGGAGGTTCGACCAACCATGTCATCCACCTCATTGCCATGGCTCGCGCGGGCGGCATTGTTCTGATGCTCGACGATTTCGCCGATCTCTCCAAAGCGGTTCCCTCGCTGACCCGGATCTACCCAAACGGTACCGCCGATGTGAATCATTTCACCGCTGCCGGCGGCACCGGCTTTCTTATCGGCTCCTTGCTGCAAGCGGGTCTTCTGCATCCTGATGCGAAAACAATTGCCGGGCATGACCTCGAATTTTATGCGCAAGAGCCTTATCTCGACGACGGAAAACTTAGCTTCCGGCCATCGCCTTCTTTAAGCCTCGATGAATCGGTTTTGCGCGGGGCGGCAAATCCTTTTTCCAGCGATGGAGGCTTGAGGGTGCTTGACGGCAATCTCGGCCGCGCGGTGATTAAGATTAGCGCCGTCACGCCGGAACATCGCAAGATCCGCGCGCCGGCACGGATATTTCATGCGCAGGAGGAGCTGGAGGCGGCTTATCGCGCGGGCGAATTCAATTCTGATTTCGTGGCGGTGGTTCGATTCCAGGGCCCGAAAGCGATCGGCATGCCCGAGTTGCACAAATTGACACCCGTGCTCGGCTCGGTCATGGCGCGCGGTCATAAAGTGGCGCTGGTCACCGATGGGCGTATGTCGGGCGCGTCGGGAAAAGTCCCGGCGGCCATCCATGTGACGCCGGAGGCGATCGATGGCGGCCCAATCGCCCGGCTGCGGAACGGCGACATCATCGCGCTTGACGCCGAAGCAGGCACTTTGACAGTGGAACTTTCGCTGGAGACTTTGCATAGCCGGCCGCCCGCCGAGTACGATCTTGAGGCGTATTCCCATGGCTATGGGCGCGAGCTGTTCCAAATGTTCCGAGAAAATGCGAGCGGACCAGAGTTGGGCGCGAGCGTCTTTGGCTAGAGCACTTTCAGATTCCGCGGAATCTGAAAGCAGCTCTAGATCTTTGTTTTATCGCATTTTCTTGACGCGAACCGGTAGCCACTTCGCTTGAAAATACTCTAGCTGGCGATTGATGCCATATTGATGGAAGGGCGCGGTCCATGCTTTACCCGCATAGCGAGGCGAACGTGGCGGTGCTTCGCCGCGCGCCGGTCATTCCCGTGCTCACGGTCAAGGATGTTGAGGACGCACTCGCCCAGGCCCGCGCCCTGATCGCTGGCGGGTTATTGGTGCTCGAAATCACCTTGCGCACGCCCGCCGCGATGGGGGCCGTGTCGGCGCTTGCCAAGACATTTCCGGATGCATGCATCGGCGCTGGGACGATTGTCGAGGCGGACCAGATCCAAGCCGCGGCCGCTGCCGGGGCGGCGTTTCTGGTCAGCCCAGGGATGTCGCCGCGCCTCCTTGAGGCGGCCGTGCAAGCGCCGGTGCCTTTATTACCAGGCGCGGCGACCGCGTCCGAAGCCATGGCCTTGAGGGAACGAGGCTTCCGGGCCTTGAAATTCTTCCCAGCCGAGCCAGCGGGCGGCGCAAAATATCTCGCCTCCCTCGCTGGCCCCTTGCCCGATTTGATTTTCTGCCCGACCGGCGGTATCGACCTGCAGAAGGCCGCGAACTATCTCGGGCTGGCCAATGTGGCTTGCGTCGGCGGTTCGTGGATGGTTGCGCCGCGGCTTATTGAGGCGCAAGATTTCGGCACGGTCGAACAGCTCGCACGGGAAGCGTCCGCTCTCGGCCGCCGCCGTTGAGGAGGGAAAACCGGCATGGCGGCGAGCGAGGAAAGAGGCGCGCGCCAAGCGATGATCGACGCCTGCCTTAATATGAACCGCACCGGAATATGAACCGCACCGGCATCAATCAGGGAACGGCGGGCAATATTTCGGTGCGCTGGAAAAGCGGCCTCTTGATCACCCCTTCCGGTGTTCCTTACGAGGAGATGACGGTCGACGATGTCGTCTTTATGGACATGGACGGCGGCTATCAGCACCGGCTCGCGGCCTCGTCGGAATGGCGGTTTCATCGCGATATTTTGCTAGCACGTGGGGACGTGAACGCCGTCGTGCACGCCCATCCGGTTTATGCCACGGCCTTTGCCATTTGCGGCATGGAGATACCGGCCGTGCACTACATGATTGCCGCCGCCGGAGGCCCGGTGATTCGCTGCGCGCGCTATGCCACCTATGGAACCGAGGAATTATCTAAAGCGGTGCTTGAAGCACTGAGCGGCCGCACCTGCGCGCTCCTCGCCAATCACGGGATGGTCGCGACCGGCCCGGATCTCCGCGAGGCGATGTGGCTTGCCGTTGAGCTCGAGACGCTCTGCAAGCAATATGCCCTCGCCCTTCAGATTGGAACGCCGCGGGTGCTTGAAGCCGAAGAGATCGATAAAGACGGTTGAAAAATTCAAGGAATACGGTTTGCGTCGCAAGCCGCGCCCGGCATAGGTGTTATAATAAATCTGATAAAACCGGCCGTCCGCGCCAGTCCCAATCCAAAAGGGCGCAGGCTGGAAAGTTTGTGAAGGCAGCTGTCGTGGATGATATTGCCCAGACGCACGATCAAAGTTGTGGGGATAAAGTAAATTCTCCGCCCTTCAGCCTGCCGTTGGTGAGCGTGATCATCGTCAACTACAATTATGGGCGCTTTCTGAAACAGGCCGCCGACTCCGTCTATGAACAAACTTACCCGAATATCGAGTGCATTATCGTCGACAATGCTTCGACCGATGAAAGCGCCGACGTTCTTCTCGCCATTTCAAGACGATATCCTGGCACGACGATATTGCGGCGAAGCGACAACGGCGGTCAAAGCCTAGCTTCTAAAGAGGGCTTCGAGGCAAGTTCGGGCGAATATGTCGTTTTCCTCGATGCGGACGATGTTCTGCTTTCATCCTGTATCGCAACCCATGTTTTCGTTCACCTTTCCTTGCGGATACCGGTGGGCTTTTCCTCAGCTGACATGATTCAGTCGGTCGGCTCGCGTATGGTTCTGGGGACAATTCACAGTTTGAGCGAATATGTGCGTTCTGGACGAGGAATAAGACCCGGCCTGATGCGGCGGATTGATGAACGCGCTCCCGAAGTCTGGCCCCTACGCAATCCGGAGGCAGGGCTCGAGAACCAGGTCCATCTCATTTTGCCCAGTGACTGCGATTTCCGGTCTTGGTTCTGGGCGCCGACCTCTTGCAATTGCTTTCGCAGGGACGCACTCCAACTCTTCTTGAATAATGAAAGATTAGGCGAGCTCCGCAGTTGCACGGACGCCTATCTCCTTCGGGGAATTGGCTTGCTGACGGGAAGCGTCGTGATCGACCGCTCGCTCGCCATCTACCGGCTGCACGGTATGAATGTATTTTCCAAACATCCCAATCTCTACGGCATGTTGAATTACGAAAGAGGCGGAGTATCGGATAATGACCTTTTGGGCCGCAAGCTGGTCATCGATCATCTGATTGCCAAGGCCGATCTCTTCCTGCATAAAGTGGAGTCTCCCCAACATTATATGCAGGCCTTGATGGCGCTCGACGGAGCGTGGCCGCGGCTTCCTTCGACAGTCCGCGGCTGCCGGACTTACGTAGCTGGCAAGGTGGTCGCGGAGTCGGCGGCGCTCTCGCGGAACCTCGGACTTCTCAACTTTGTCTTGTTGTTGAAACAGCTAGGGGTGGCGCCGCATGTCATCTTGCTGGCCAGTCTGCGGCGCAAAAACAAAAAGCCAATTTGAGCCCTACCAAAGAATCCTCCATGGAAGTAGTTTTCCTCGATAACGGATTGATCAGCAAGGGAGAACATAGCTACAATCTCGCGGCAAAACTCGCCGGAGCACTGACAGCGCGGGACTTGCGATATCGCATCTTTGGCCTCCAAGCGATGGATCAATCGATCGTCGAGGAGCTTGGCGCCGTCCCGCATTTCAGATGCTCGCTTTACGACGGCGTGGATCTTTCGCACGGTGAAAAGCGATTGCAATCTATAGCCACAATGTTCCGGGGTGCTCGACCTCGCGGCCCAATCCGGTCCGAACGAAAAACCTGGATCGCACTTAACGAGGCATTCGAGGAAGACCTCAAGACATTGCCGCCCGAAGTTTGGAAATCCGAAAATCTCGTGATCGTGCCGGCGATTTCCCAAAACCAGATCTTGGGGTTGATCCGCACCCTGCTTCGCCAGCCCCAGGAACGATTGCTGCGCGTTGTTTGCCAATTGATGTTCCCGCCTCACTGGACGCCGTGGGGACAAGTTGGGGTGCATGGGGAACAATTCTACCGGGACGCTTTTCGATTGGCTGCGCCGCTGATCGATCGCGCTTTATTCTTCACGGCGGAAAATGAAGCGATGGCGACGCTCTATGGCAAGGACTTTGGTGTCCACGCCAAAATCTTGCCTATCCCTTTCAATGGTTCGCCTCGAAAAGAAACGCGCGAAGGCACGCTGCGCCTGGGCTTTTTTGGCTATTCGAAAAGCGACAAGGGCTTTCACCTCTTGCCCAAGGCAATCGAGTTTTGCCAGCGCCAGCGGCTCGATGCCGAATTCATTGTTCAAATTCAACACAGCGGATGGGAACAACGAACGATCGAGGCGGAACTTGCCTTGCGCGCGCTGAAGGGTGTGCGGTTCGTGGAAGGGGTACTGACCGGCGCCGAATATGCCGCCTGGGCCAGCCAGACGGACGTGATGCTTTTGCCCTATGATCCGGTTGCCTTTGGTGCCGCGCGAGGCTCCGGCATTTTCACCGAATCGGTTGCTTCCGGGCGTCCCGTGGTTGCTTCAAGAGGAACCTTCGCGGGCGCCAGCGTCGAGAAAAACGAAGCGGAAGGCGAAGTCTTCGCGCCGTACACGAGCGAGGCACTGGCCGCCGCCATCGCCAGGCTTATACTCCGTTTTCCGGCCTGCAACGCGCGCGCGGCGGAGCGCGCGGGAGCTTTCGAGCGATATCACAATGCCGACGCTTACGCCGATGTGCTTCTAACACACGCGAGACCCCAACATTAGGAGCCTTTTCAAGCGAAGCGGATAGAGGTTCCGCCAAGAAAATTCGATAAAACAAAGAGTTATAGATGCTTTCTGATTCCGTATCTTAAAGCGCTCCAGTGCGCGCTCGCCGCGTTGTCCCTCTCTCTCGCCTCTCTCGCCAGAGACAGTGCCGCTGGAGCGATTGATTTCCCAAATGATGGCCGGAAACCCTCCGGCCATACTTGCGCGGGCCATGCTTGCGCGAAAAGGCGATGCTTTAAGCACTTTCACGCGAAGCGGATACCGGTTCGCGTCAAGAAAATGCGATAAAACAAAGATCTAGAG
>VDMG01000024.1 GCA_006514895.1 Beijerinckiaceae bacterium | reverse complement strand
CACAGGCACTCGCCGGAGTGGACGCCAAGGGTCTGGGCGTGGCCTCGTCGCCACGGGCTCCAATGGATAACCAGAGATTGCGCGTGCGACGCTAAAGTCTGAACGAACTTCAAAAGTGACAATCCATCCACCGAGTTTCACAACGTCTGCTCTTGGCGCACAGGCGACATTCCGGCGGCTTGGGCGAATGGCCGCTTTCCACCCTTTGCGGAACTTCGGCTCAGAGTTCTCGATGACGGGGATTGACCCTAAGCGGACCAAACGCTTGAGAAACGCCAGTGCAGAAATCAGCTTTTTCATGGATACGAGCTTTGACCGAATTGAGTTGCGGAAGTCAAGCAGATGAGGCGGCTTGAGGAGGGGGCAAAATGAGCAGGAAGCGTCCATCCTACATGACGATCAAGCCCAATAGGCTCTAACGAGCGCTGGAAGAGAATGGTTGCTTGAGGAAAATGGCATGCCGGAGCGGCCAAGCGAACTGATTTATGCATTGGACGAGAAACCGCCGTGGCCCCATCTCTTGGCTCTCGGGTTCCAGCACGTTGCCGTCATTTGCCCCTATTTGGTGATGGTGGCCCTGGTTGCGGACGCCGCGAAATTGCCCCACCACGTCGGGCAGAGTGCCATCGGCCTCGCCATGATAGCGGTCGCTTCATGACTATTCTGCAAAGCCTGCGGCTGGGACCGGTTGGTTCAGGATATCTTTGTCCGCCGGTCGTTTCGGCAATCTATCTCCCGTCGAGCATTGCTGCAGCCGTGTCTTTCGGTTTTCCAGCGGTCTGCGGCATGGTGATGTTCGCAGGCGCCTGTGAAATCGCGGTGGCGTCTCTGATCAACCGGGTGCGAAAACTCTTTCCTGCCGTGGTTTCGGGCGTCGTTATCATCGCCGTCGGTATAGAACTTGGGAAGATCGCCGCCGACGTGCTTTTCCAGCACGCCGCCGAGCAGAGCGCCAGTACCACAGCATCCTTTGCTACCGCCGCATGCGCCCTCGGCGCCATGACCGTCCTTGCGGTCTGGGCCAAGGGATTGCCCAAGCTGCTCTGCTCGTTGATCGGAATCCTCGCCGGATATGCCGCCACGGCAATTTTCCGCATCTTTCCGCAGAGCTTTTTCACTGATTATGCGGCAGCGCCGTTTTTTGCCCTCCCCGATCCGAGTTTTATATCCTTCGCATTCGAACCATCCTTTGTGACGTCTTTCGCCATTGCTGGACTTGCCTCGGGCTTGCGGGTGATCGGTGTCCTGACGACCTGTCAGCAGATGAACGACGCGGCGTGGCGCCGTCCTGATATGCAAAACATCGAGGCCGGCGTTCGGGCCGATGGCGTTGGCTGCGTCGTGGGCGGCTTATTGGGGGCGCCGGGCATGAGCGCCAGTCCGAGCCTGGTAAGCGTTGAAAAAACCACCGGTGCGTCGAGTCGGGTCATCGCCTGGTCCATCGCCGGCTGGCTGGTGCTGCTATCGTGTCTGCCGAAATTCGCAGGCCTCATTGTGAACATGCCCCGGCCCGTGATGGCGGCGGCGTTGTTCTTCAACGGCGCCCTCATGCTGGTCGCGGGCATCCAAATTGTGGCCAGCCGACCTATCACGCTGCGCGCCACGCTCGTTGTCGGCTTTTCGATCCTGGCGGCAATTAGCGTGCCGATTTTTCCGGATTTCTACCGGTCGCTTCCCGCTTGGACGCAGCAGTTCACCGGTTCGATCATTTCCATGGCGGTGGTCGTTTCGGTGCCGCTCAATGCCATCTTTTTGCTCGGTACATGGCGCTACAGCCAATTGCGTCTTGGGGCGGATTCCAAGCCAGTCACAGCCCGGTCCTTCGACGATTTCTTCGAGAAGCAGGCCAGGGAATGGAAGGTCCCGGCGGAGGACGCCGCGCGGGTGCGCTCCGTGGTCGACATGGCCATCGAAGATGTTGCGGCCAATGCCAACGGGCCCGTGGAAATCCACGTGGGCAGCGATTCCTTCGACATTTTGGTGACGCTGCGCTACAGGGGCAATGCCTGCGCTGCCGGACGCCCGTCCGAAGAAGGAAATGGTCGAAGAGCAAAGCTTTGTTAGCGGTCTCACCGGCTATCTTTCTGGCCTGCATGCCGACCGCATCGAACGCAGCGCCAAGGGAGAGGAGTGCGAGATCAAGCTCCTTTTCCGCTTGTCGTGAAAGCGGATGACTGTTGGCGCTGCGAAGCGCTTCTTTGAGGCGTCGTCCTGTGTGGCTGACGCGAACGATAGCTATATCCCCGCAGGAACAAAAAGGGGTATAGTGATCATCGGAAAATGAGCAGGTTTTGACCAAGACGTGAGCTGAACAGCACCTTCCATCCACCCCATAAATTGGTCGGTGCAATCGCTGGGCGGGAAGCACGCAAGTTCTTTAAAAAATATGACTATTCGCAGCTCGTGTATTCGGCGAGCACTGGGATCAGATTGATCTGATCCCAGGGTATGATCCGCACTGTTAGATCGGCGGCCATGGTGTTCTTGAAAGGACGCATCAGCAACGAGCTATTTTGATTGTGCAATAGCAAACGATAACAGCCTTTAATCAAATCCCCGATGCAAGCGACGATCCGCCATGGCTGCATGGCGCGGTCGGACGCAACGCCTTGGTGGTTTGTGCAGTCAAGAATGAGAATTTGATTGTTCAGGCCTTGGGCGGTTTCATCAAGAGTTCCTCTACCACCACATTGATGATCTTGTCGCGCTGCTCGGTGGAGACGCCCTCAAATGACTTCGGCTCGAGGCGAATTGTTCGGGCGATAGTCTCGGCAGAGGGAGCGGCCTTGGTGTCCTTCGTCCGGTCGCGGTAAATGTCCCAGGCAAACTTTGCGACGTTGAGGAGGAGTGTCGCGAGAGCGATGAGTGTCCCAGGCTCATAGCGCTCCGGTCCCTTGCCGCCAGCCTGCAGTTCAGCCTCCACTGCAGCCGGCAGATCTTGACCGAGATCACCGCTCAGCCGCTGCGCAGCGCGTCGTGCGATGTCATCGTAAGTATCCGGCATTTTCTCCTCCCAATCTTCTCTCCACGTGGCGGCACAAGCAACCAGCCCACCTCAGCTTTTCGGTTCGTCGGGCCTGTTGGCGACAAAAGTTCGGATTTGTTCGGGCAGGGTCTTACCGGTGTAGCGCTGCCAGCTTGTCTCCAGCGCCGCCACGCCGAGAGAAGCAGTCAGGCGAGCGAGATGGTGCGGTCCTGGACCGGTGGCCGGATGCGGCAACTCTGGAAACAGGGCGGCACAGCGCACCGTCCAGTCCAAGGCGGCCGCGAGGTCCCCGCCCGCTTCGGCAAGCAGCCCCAGTTGGCCATAGCTCATGGCCAGGCCGGGCCGGTCGTCGAGCGCCTCTTTGATCTCGAGCGATTTGCGATACCAGCCCTCCGCCGCCGCGAGATCGCCCCGCTCCTCCGCCATCATGCCGAGCTGGCGGTAGGTCGCCGCCAGGACAGGCCGGTTGCCGAACGCCTCATTGATCTCGAGCGACTTGCAATACCAGCTCTCCGCCGCCGGGAGACCGCCCCGATCCTGCGCCACCATGCCGAGCTGGTGGTAGCTCGAGGCCAGGCCGGGCCGGTTGCCGAGCGCCTCATTGATCTCGAGAGACTTGCGATACCAGCCCTCCGCCGCATCGAGATCGCGCCGAAGCTGCGCCACCCTGCCGAGCTGGTGGTAGCTCGAGGCCAGGCCGGGCCGGTCGCCGA
>VDMG01000025.1 GCA_006514895.1 Beijerinckiaceae bacterium | reverse complement strand
CCGGCTGACGCCGGTAAGTTCATATCCAAAAAACGGACAATCAAGTTGCAAAGCAAATATTAGTCGATATTTGCGAGCCAGGACACTAGGGAGGTTTAAATGAGATTGATGACAGATAGCTGTGCGGAGCGTTCCTCGGTCTGACGCTCCTTCCGCGACGCCACGCTGGGACGATGCAGGGCGAGGCAGCTGGGGCCCTGGACGGGGCTTCGGCATGGAATACATGCCCTGCAGTACATTTTTGGTCGTCGCCGCAAAGTCAGGTCCGCGAGGAATCGAACACACGCCAGTAAAGTCTACTTTCCGTCCTAAATCAAACTTAGGCGAAAGCCGACGATGGTGCTATTCATCAACTCGAGCCCTTTCGCCCTTTTCACCCATTGCTACAGTCCTCAATAAGTCATTCGAAGCAACTGACCTCGAGCATTCTCGCAGGTTTGCTCTCATGGAAAGCGGCGTGAAGCCGCAAGGCATGGTCGATCGTGATGCGGGCGTCTTGCCCAATATCTTTGACATGATCGTCCCGAAGATATTCATCGCACACTCCTATTTACGACATACGGGTCCTGAAGAGGTCTTTTTGAGCTTATGGTGTGGCGGAGTGTCATCCGCAGTTTATGCCGAATTCATCCCCGCAACGGCAACGCCTCTTGACGGAGACACGCCGCGCTTTGGTTCAAGGAGCAAAATAGGGCGTTGGCCGGCGATTATTTTACCGCGGCATCAGGTCGGCAGCTTTCCTTCCGGCGTCGCTTTGTCGATCGCAGTGGGCAGGTGCTTGGCCAGCAGATTCGCGACCTTGTCGACGGGAATGCCAAATTTGGCGGCCAGTTCCTTCACCTTTTCCGAACCAAGAGCCTGGTGCATCTGCTCAGCGGTGATCGGAAGATTGGGGCCGGTAGATACCCATGACTTGGCCTGTTGACCAAAGCCAGTCTTCTCGAATTCCGCGACGACGCCCTGGATGCCGCCACGTTTCTCGATATAGTCCTTGACGAGAGACAATGCCTCGGCGCCGATGACGCCGCCCAGAATTCCATCTAATAGACCCATCTCGTCCTCCATGGCAAAAAGCAGAGCCCTGGCCGCCCTGCGGAATAAATCCGCCACGGTCCATAACGTTGCGCTAGTTTGGCAAAAATGTCGAAATGGCTGTGCTCAAGGGTTGCCTTTCCTTCGTGCAATGACCGCTCCCGGAGCTCCTCGCCCGTTCACGGCGCTACAATATCACGACTGCAATTGAGGGATGAGCAGACTCGCAGCAGGAATAGCGGAGACGACGCGAATGACCCGAATGTATGGTCCGGCCGGGCGTCGCAGAGGTTTTTGTCGATCTGGCAGCTGTGAGGTCTTGCATCAATGCATTCGGCCTCTCGTTGGAGCGTGACGTGCTCCGGGCCATCATGGAAATCAGCGCGCGTGCGATCTCATTAGTGGACAGGTTTTGAACAGGCCATTCGTCACCAGTGATGGCATGCGCCGGGAAGACTGATCCTCCATCTCGTCTCACCCTCTCGCAGACCGCGGCGGGAAAGGGGCGGTGGGGCTACGTCATTGCGGGCTCCTTGTCTGTGCGGTTCCTCTGTTCGTGCCGTGAGGTCGTTCCTTCGTCCCGGCCTGTGTACCTCGTGAGGTCTCCGGTCGAGAACTGCTTGGACACCAGTCCGAGCCAGGCGCCGTTATCAGTCGCTCGCATGCAGGGTCTTGATCCGCCAATCCTTTAATGTCCGTGGACAGCCTTCAATGCGCTCGTCCAGCCGGCGCCAGTCGCAAAAATAGGGTTGGGAACAAATCGGGTGCCCGAAGGTTAGTCATCGTCTCGCTTTGATGCCGGAGGATAGCAATGGTTAAGGATAAGACGCTGCACGACTTGTTCTACGACACCTTAAAAGACATCTACTTCGCGGAGAGAAAGATTCTCAGCGCTTTGCCAAAAATGGCCAAAGCCGCCCAGCAACCGGACCTGAAGGCCGCTTTTCTGAAACATGAAGACGAGACCGAAGGACAAGTGGCCCGGCTTGAAAAAGTCTTCAAGATTATCGGCGAGCAACCCCGCGCGAAAACATGCGATGCCATCATGGGGATCATTGATGAAGGCAAGGAGATTATGGACGAGTACAAAGGGACCCGCGCACTCGATGCCGGTCTCTTAGCCGTCGCTCAGGCGGTGGAACACTATGAAATATCGCGCTACGGCACCCTTAAGACATGGGCTGAAGAGCTCGGCTTCAGCGATGCGGTCCAACTCCTTGACGCTACACTGACCGAAGAGAAGAACACGGATAAGTCTCTGACTCAGCTTGCAAAGACTGTTGTAAATCAAAAAGCCGAAGCCGCGTAATCGTTCGCCTAACGAATGTGGAGCGCGGGCCTGTAAGGCCCCCGCGGGGCCTTACAGGCGGCGAAGCGAAACCGGTTGGCCCGTTGCTCGTTAACGTGTCAATGCCAGCGGATGCTCGGTTTCCCCGCGAGGTTCTGGTTGCGAGTTCGGCGAGCCCTCACTGGGAACTGGTCATGAGCTCGTCGAGGGGTCGCGCCTTTCCCTGAAAAGGGGCCTTGAACTGACAGGTGCAGTTTGACGAGTCCATTACAGCAAGGCCAACAATTCGCAGCCCTCTCCGACTATGTACTCTACGCGTGCGGGCGGCGTGATTTGGCGACGGCTACGTCGCCGCCGTGCTACCAGTCCATCTCACGGCGCTCAATGCCTCGAAACGTACTCTTGCAATTGGCCCGAGCGATCGGGCCATAGCGAAGCCCATGAGGGTTTCAGAAAGAGGCACACAATGACAAATCGTTTCAAGACAGCACTAGAACTTCAAGACGCATGCAACCCCAGCGGCGTCGCCTATGCCTTCATTGATGCGTGCAAAGAGCTGCTGCTCGTTCATGCCGACCAAGTAGCCGCGGTCGTAGGCTTGCTGCATCAGCTGGTCTTCGAACGTCTCGAAGCGTGCTAGGGCGAACCCTGCCTCGTAGCCCCAGCGGAATGCTGGCATCTGTGCATAGCCTTCGTCTACTGCATCTTGCATCGTGTACATGTGATTGCCTCTTGGTTTTGAACTGCGTTACTGATTTGCCCGTTCCGGCCACGCGGCCGACGAATGCGAATCGGCTGAAGGTTTTTGGTTGCTTCGATTCCGAACATCAATTGATCGAGCGATGTCAGTACTTCGCGACGTATTGCATCGTGCTTCTCTCTTTGTCATGCCATTGTCTTTGCCTCTTTTGTCTTGCTTTCGTTGCCTGTTTGTGGTAGACTCTAAGAGGGAAATCTCCCGTAGTACGTGCGTCGTTAATGACCGTCTGTTCTACGGATGCTGAGCGAGTGGCAATCGCTAAGGCCGGGGAGGCGGAGCAGCGTGAGCCTGCGGTGCTTGTGCGCATGGTCATGCTTGAGTGGCTTAAAGAGCGTGGGCATTTGAAATGAGCCTGACCACGTGTTGGCTACACATGTGACCTGTAGAGGGCAGCACAGCATATTGGCAGGCTGGGGCAACGAGGGGTGCACTACAATGCATGGCCTACCCCACCCTCCCCCCTATGCCACAGGATTCGGCGCGGTCATGCGGCACTCACTTGCGTGGCTATGATGTGATGCATGCACACGATCATCGTGTGCTCGCACGCGCGTTCTCTCTTATAGGCTGGCGCGATGACTGGCAGGCAGGTAGGGCGGGGCCCCAGACTCGGGCGGGGCTGCAC
>VDMG01000123.1 GCA_006514895.1 Beijerinckiaceae bacterium | reverse complement strand
GCTCGGTTCCGGCAAGCTAGACCTTCCGGCGATCGATGCAATGGTGCGCGACCGCGGCAGATAAGCGCCAATATGGAACTCAATCTCGTCGCGCGCGATTCCTGGATTCCGTTGAAAAACTCCTATTGAACGCGGGTTGAGGGCGTGATTCTGTCTCTCTGCCCGGGGAGTTCAGACATCAACTTGTTCCGCTATCGCAGGGGCATCGTTGACCTCAATGCCTAGGCAAACCCGACATGTGTCTCCCGCCGCCGGTGAGGATGAGGCGCGTCCACGACGCAACAGAATACCGAGAAAGCCCCGCAGAGGTGACGAAACGGTGAAAGCGCTGCATAATGGCTAATGCGCGGCCGATAGACTCAAATTGAAATGGAACGGTGAACCATCGATGTTGTCTTTGGTCCTGGCCGCCACCTGTTTCGCTGGCATCCATCTCGGCGTCGCCGGCACCACTTTGCGCGACAGCGCGATCGCGGCGCTTGGCGAAGGCGCCTACCGTGCGGTGTTCTCGATCGTCTCAGCGGCTGCCATCGTGTGGCTCGTGGTAGCCTACAAGGGTGCTCCCTATGTGGCCACCTGGGGCATTCCCGAGTGGTGGAAGCCGATAGCGATCATCCTTATGCTTCCCGCCTTTCTCCTGGCGGTGATTGGATTGACCACGCCGAACCCAACCTCCGTGGGCCAGGAAGGTCGGGTGCCGCGCTCGCCCGAAGGCATCGTGCGGGTTACACGCCATCCCTTCCTCATTGGCATTGGATTGTGGGCGGTGGTTCATCTGATCGCCAACGGTGATGTTGCCTCATTCATCTTCTTTGGCGCCCTTGCCGTCACCGCACTGGCCGGAACCGTGTCGATTGACGGCAAGCGTCGCCGCGCGCTTGGCCGTGGCTGGCAGTCCTTCGAGGCGCAAACCTCTATCGTCCCGTTCGCGGCGATTGCCGCCGGCCGCACCCGGTTCAACCCCGGTGAGATCGCGGCATGGCAATGGGTAGCTGCCGTCATCGCCTACGCACTGATGTTGGGCGGCCACTCTCATATCATCGGCGTATCCCCGTTTCCGGCGATATGGCCCGTCTCCGACGAAATCACGAAGGAATTGTCCCTGTTGGAAATCAGATTCGAACATACTGACGGTGAAATCCGCCGAGAACTGGTGCCGGGAAAATCGCCCGACAGCCTAAACAGCCCGCGGCGCATCCTTGGTCAGAGATAGATGTGTCCGGGCACCGATGTCTTCCTGCATAGACGAGAGGAGTATGTGGCGCAGGTGCCGCGCGCCGAATACCACGCCATGATCAACACATTCCCGGCGAATTTCGAGCGGCACCTTCGGTCTCCGGCGAATCGACAGTTGCGGACTGCGGCCTACAATGTTTGGAGCGATGCGCCAGCTGCGGACGCATAAATTGAGTGCGGTCAGGCTTCTTGTCACCTGGTTGATAACATGTCGATGCCCGCAATTGCCTTTGGTGTTATAAATGAGGCAAGCACAGCTCCGTGCGGCTCCAACGCCTTCCATGCCCCATCGAAGCGGAAACTCGCCATTGCACACGTCGGGAATTTTCCACCGGCAGGCGGTAGCAGTTTATTCAAATCGGCCCAGGCAAGTTCCAGCGCGAGATCATGCAAGGCCGGATTGTGGCCGATTAGAAGCACAGATTTTGCGCTCTCCGGAACGCTCCAGAGTTGCTCCCATAATCCTTGTTGCGTCGCTCCATAGATCTCCCTTTCGAGGATGACCTTGGGCGGCTTTTTCGCTTTGGCAATGGGCTCGAGCGTCTGCTGTGCACGCATGGTTGTAGAGCAGATCACCAAGTCAGGTGCGATCTTCGACCGCCTGAGATATGCTGCCACCAACTTAGCCGCTTGCCGGCCACGCTTGCTGAGGGGCCTATCATGGTCGTTCAAGCCGGGATCTTTCCAGCTCGATTTAGCATGGCGTAGCAGATGAAGAGACTTCATCGCCTTCCGGCCTGGGTTGGATTTGGACCGCCCCGTTGCACCACGGGCTGAACGGGAACATTCATGAGCTCGATCGACAGTGCCACATATTACGCTGATGGGCGGGACAAATCGAGATTTGACATTCCGGCAAGCTCAAAATGAAGTTCTCGGCCATGAGCCCGGGCGGCATCCAATGGCCGGGAGGAGCATCACTTCACATCCAGATGTTCGGCGATAGCCAAAGAGCTCAGGACGGCCAAAAATAGCCGTTCAAAGTGAATCGTCCGTTTAAAGCGCTCGGGGCAACACTTGGGGCAACACCCCGCCGCGCGTAGCCCTATTATTCGCCTTTTTGCGGGGCGGCTATTGGAGCCATTGCCTGACGATGATCATACCGCAGTTTAGCTTAGGAACTCAGGCCGGGCTTGGTGTCATCCCGTCCGCTGCATTTTAGGCCGCTATCGAACAGCAATCCGACCTGGCATCTTGATTTGTTCACCTTGCATTAAAGGGCGAAATGTCAACATATTTGTCAACAACTGAGGCCGCCTTGCGTCGAGCGTGTGAGCAAAACCTACTCGAAGCGTGGGACCCTCCGAACCGGAGCACCGCCATGCGACGGGCTTTTTTCGGATTGCCAGACCTCATCCAGGCCGTGGGGAAGTGGGGCTGACGAGTTGGAAGCGAGAAGGCAGGCGGCCTGTTCCGCGTTTGTTGACGAATCCGCGCCACTTCGATTGCTGTTCAAGCTGACATGACGGCAAAGCACTGACAAAAGCCGAAAAGGCCAATGTGCGGACCGAGACGCGCCTGGCTATTGTCGGCGCGATCGTGCGTCTATTCGAAGAGCTCGAAGCAACCTCGCAGCCATACTTGGGGGAGCAAGATATTGCCAACATGCATGCTTCATACGATGACAACTAAGCGCGATTCCACCGTGATTACATCGGACGCCAATTCTCAGCCAATCTACCAATCCGTCAGATTTCCGAATCAGTCTTTGGCTCTGATACTCTGGTAATTTCGTTGGGATCTGGAACGCTAATAGGAGACGTTAACTGCAAAGCAGGAGGAGATAATATTCGTGCCGCGGCAGAATTGCATAAAGGTCAGATGGTTCATGTCACTGGTACTGTCTATGACCACTCCTTTGGATCAATCGATCTTAAGGAATGCCAAATATCCCAATAGGAGATGTTCCTCGGGTGGATATAACTTTAATGACCTCAAGACAAAGGTCTGTAAGAACAAGCAGCGCATCGGCTTCATCAGGCGGCAGGGAGGCGACTTCGGCATGGGCTTGAAAGTAAGAGGCTGCCTCTTTGGCTTCCAATGCAAGCGCTCGCGTCGCCGGCGAATTCGGCGAGCCTGCCACGCCGCAGGTAATCTTTCAGTTTGAATTTCTGCTTCCGACCCTTTGCGGTAGTTCGGCTCGGAGTTCTCGATGACGGGTAATGCAGGTTTCTAGGATGCCTGCATCACAAAACCATCCAGGCGCTCCCACGACAGGCCGCAGCTGATGAACACAGTCCGCAAGTCGCCAATTGTCCAGAGGCGCCGCTTGATCGAGCGCCTTGGTCTTTTGTTCCAGCAACGCCAAATAATGCAGGGGGTTGTAGATGAAATCGGCCGTCTCGTAGCTGCGCGGATGCACGGCGATCGTCTCATCACGGCGGACGATCTCACCCCGGTCGACATATCCGGCGGTATAGGTGCGGGGTATTGGTTGCGTGGCGCGCGGGGCGCGCCGCGTCCGCCCCGGGGGAAATGAAGAGCTGAACTACACCATAGCGCCGCCAGCCGGC
>VDMG01000247.1:900-3758 GCA_006514895.1 Beijerinckiaceae bacterium | reverse complement strand
CACCTCGGGTTCCGCAATAGCTAGGCGCTTAGCAAAAGATTATAGATAGAATAACGCAAAAAGACCAATGGAAACGCACCTTGTTCCTGCCCCCAACGGGGATGGCATGACGTCGCGATCGACAAAAAATGTGTTCGCAACCGCTCCCGACTTGGAAGAGCAGGCTCCTTCACCGCAATTCACATTCAATTTTCTAGCGCCGATCTGGATAAGCTGAACGGGTCGCTGCGATTGCAGTACGTCGACCAGTTTCTCGCCATACTTGGCCCGCCGAACAATGGAACGTCAGCCTCGGCGTCGAAGCCTTACGCCGCTGGTTCGACTCCAATGCGGGATTCTATCGCCGGATTGGCTGATAGAACCCATCGCCACACTCGAATTCGTGCCGCCTAGTTCGTGGTTCGGCGCGACGGGAAACACGGAGTTCTCCGGTAGGCCCGCGGTGGACTTTCAGACGTCTTTCAAGAGATCGAAGGCGACCTATAGCCAGCGGATGGCTGGCCTCGTGCTCAAGGCGGGGTGGTGCCTTTGATGAATGACACGCAAGAGATCATGCAGAAGAAATGGCGCTGCGAAGGCCATGAGCTTGCTTGCGGCTGGTGTCTTGGTCTCCGACCTGGACGGCGGCGAGCTTCGCCCGTTCGTTAGGAAGTCAAGCGAAGGGCTGTAGCCCCCTATTTTGAGAGTTGAATTTCTGAATAATGCTGTCAAGCGGGAACGCTTGACGTTCCCGCCGGAGCATGTCCTAAAAAAAGTTGCCGGTTTTTTCGATTTTGACGTGACCAACTCTTTGCATTTGAGCGCTTCTTTTTCGACCAAGGACTCCAAATATAGGGCAAGCGCGCTCTCGCCGAGACCGGCGTCTTGGTCACTTCGAATCGGCGTCGAGGACGGCGATCCGGATCATGTTGGTTGCGCCAGGTGTCCCGAATGGAACGCCAGCAACGATAATGACGCGATCTTGCGCTTTTGCAAACCCTTCGCGACCGACGAATTTGCAGGCACGTTTCGACATGTCGTCGACATCATACGCGTCCTTGGTGACGACCGCATGGACGCCCCAAACGAGCGCGAGGCGGCAGGCCGTCTGCTGATGTGGCGTGAGGGCCAGAATTGGTGCTTTAGGCCGCTCCCGGGCGATGCGAAACGCGGTCGCGCCGGAAGACGTCCAGGCGACAATGGCCTTCAAATCCAGCGTTTCGGCGAAATCGCGTGCGGCGACGGCGATCGCGATCGCATCGGCATTGGTCGTCTCGGGAGACGCGCGTTGCGCGTTGATGATGCTGCGGTAGTAAGCGTCGCGCTCGACCTCCTCGGCGATTTTGTTCATGGTCGCGACCGCTTCCACCGGATAGGCGCCAGCGGCGCTTTCGGCGGAAAGCATAACGGCGTCGGCGCCTTCGAAGACCGCGGTCGCGACATCCGAGACCTCGGCGCGCGTCGGGACGGGCGCACTGATCATGGATTCGAGCATCTGGGTCGCGACCACGACAGGCTTGCCGAACCGGCGCGCCATGCGATTAATCCGCTTTTGCAATCCTGGGACTTTTTCGAGCGGCATTTCGACTCCGAGGTCGCCGCGCGCCACCATGAGCGCATCGGAAACCTGCACGACCTCGTCGAGCCGCGAAATCGCGTGCGGCTTCTCCAGCTTCGACATTACCAGCGCGCGGCCCGCGGTCAGTTTCTTGACCTCGGCAACATCGTCTGGCCGCTGCACGAAAGAGACAGCAACCCAATCTATGCCCGCGTCGAGCCCGGCCGCGAGGTCGGCCCGGTCCTTTCCGGTGATCGAGGAGACTGGAATTTCGGTGTCCGGTAGGCTCACTCCCTTGCGGTTCGATATCTCTCCCGCGACATCGATGGTCGCAACGGCACGTTTGCCGTCGGCCTCCGTGACATGAAGCCGGACCTTGCCATCATCGATAAGGATGGTGTTGCTCGGCTTCAACGCAAGCAAGATTTCGGAATGCGGAAGCCAAACACGGTTTTCATCTCCAGGCTCGGGGTCCGAATCGAAAATGAAATTGGCGCCCTTGCCGAGTTTGACCACGCGGTTCTTAAAAGTGCCAATGCGCAGTTTTGGGCCTTGGAGATCAATAATAATGCCGATAGGGCGTCCGCATTTTTCCTGGAGCGCCCTGATCATTGCGATCTGCCCGCGCATCTGATCATGCGTGGCATGGCTCATGTTGATGCGAAAAAGGTCGGCGCCAGCATGAAACAATGCCGAGACCATTGCTGGGTTTGCCGAAGCAGGCCCTAAGGTCGCGATAATCTTGCACCGGCGCAGCCGCCGCATTCTAGCCTCGCCGGGATTGAATTAGGGGTTTTGCGGAACCTGTGCCGAATCCGTCAATTGAACAGTCCAGTTTTTAGCTTCCTTGCCCGTATCGACTTCGAAGAACCCACTCCGATCAAAGCCGCGCACGAAGCAATCTTCTCGGCCGATGATGCGGAATTCGCGGTCGCGGGTACACATAAAGGCCTTGCCCTTCCATTCGCCGCCATGCTCGTCCATCGCGTAAACGTAATAGAACTCCGCGGCCAGAGGCCCGCGTACCAAAGTTTCGCAGCCGCTTGCCTTCAAATTCCACCAGCCCTCGCTGATCCACGTCTCCCCATCGGTATAAGCGAGCGCAACACTTACCCTGCTTCCAGAATTGTTGCAGAGACGAAAGTCCGCGCGCGCGGGAGCGAGCGAGCAGCTCAGGCCGAAAATCGTGATTGCGGCCGGAATAACGGCTTGTTTCATTAACGTCAAGTTCGTGGCTTCGTCTTCAACTTTGTTTGACTTTCCCAAGACAAGGGTCAAGGGGCGGGCCCGGCGGCTGACAGCACAGCATCCACCGCCAGCC
>VDMG01000247.1:0-890 GCA_006514895.1 Beijerinckiaceae bacterium | reverse complement strand
GCGCAGCATGCATCGCCAGCCGCCGGGCCTCAAGCACGCTTCAAGGCGGCATAGACTTTATCATAATCCTCCACGACGCGATCAACCGTGAAATAGCCTGCTCGGGTCTTCGCTCGCGTCCGCCATTGGCGCAGCGCCTCTTCATCTTGCATAAGTCCGCGCAACACCTTGGCAAATTGATCGGGGCGCCCCGGCTCGACCAATTGGCCCGCATCTCCATTCGCCAGAACCTCCGGGATACCGCCTACCGCCGGGGCGACGATCGCACAGCCCGCCTCGCGTGCTACCGCGACCGAGAGACCGAAGGGCTCGGCATGGGATGCCAGGACGAATATCCGCGATTGCCGCAACAAAGGCTGCGGCGCTTCGACTCGTCCTATGAAATGCGTCGATCCGGAGATGCCAAGTTCTATCGCTAATGCCTCCTATTTCGCCCGGTCTGGGCCATTCCCGATAATATTGAAGTGCCAGTTTGGAAACTCCGGGAGGAGCAGCCGAAATGCGGCAAGGAGATCATGAACGCCCTCCCGCAGACGGTGGCGATCGAAGGCGTGGCAAGCACCACGCCAGCCGGAGTTCCAAAACTTTCGCGAGGCGAACCATTGGGCCCATTGAGAATAACCACAACCTGGCCGGGCTTGAACCCCCGCCCAACAAGAAAATCCCGTTCGGCCTTGCTGACCGCGACGACGACACGGCCGGCACGCATAAGGACAGCATGACGATCAAAGGAGTTGTGAACCGTAGTCACGAGCGGCACGCCAGTCAGCTTGGAGGCAAGATAGCCGAAAACCGCGCTCGACATCATATGCGCGTGAATGACATCCGGCTCAAAGCTCCGGCACAGACGGACCAAAGCGGCGAGATTGCCAGCGAGCGCAAAAGAATTG
>VDMG01000202.1 GCA_006514895.1 Beijerinckiaceae bacterium | reverse complement strand
CCCTCCCCGTCACCCTACCCACCTCCCGAGAGCGAGGCGCCTGCATAGCCCGCCCCGCCGTCCTTCGCACCTCCCCACGCGGGGCGCGCCACACAGGCGCAAGGGGCATGGACCGGAACCCGTACCCACACCGGGAGCTGGACCCACACCCACACCGGGAGCGAGCCGGGACCGTCACCGTCGAGAGCGGAGCGACCGCGCAGCGGCCCGACGGAGGGGCGAAGGCGAGAGGGGACCCATCATTGGTCTAGGACACATAGGGCGGGGAAAGCCTATCAGGACCATCCAGGCCCAGCCAGACCCCTAGATGTGGGGTGTGGGCTTAAGCATAAGCATTGAAAGTGACGGATTGAGGGTACAGGCGCTCTCTATATACACATGCCCGTGAAACATTTTGGTACGATTTCCGCTCCAGATCGGACAATCCGCGAGTCCCGGCGCATGGTCTTGCGCGCGATCACTCACCCCGCGTCAGGTTTCACAGCGCCGCCCCACGCGCAAAATTTCCCATTCCAAGGAGACCCCGCTTGTCTCCTTGACCCGGGTTCGGACAAGCTCGCCCAAGCTTTCAAGATCCGAAGCGCTCGCCTTCCCGCGATTGATGAGAAAATTGCAATGCAGTTCGGAGACCTGCGCATCGCCAACCGCGAGGCCACGGCAGCCGGCCTTGTCAATCAGTTCCCACGCCTTGTGCCCCGGCGGGTTTTTAAAAGTCGAGCCGCCGGTGCGGGTATTTACGGGCTGAGTGGTGGCTCGCGCGCGCGTGATCTCCACCATCTCCGCCAGGATCCCTTGGCGGTCGCCAAGGGTGCCCGCAAAAACCGCTTGCGTGAAAATCACATCCTCCGCGACGGTACAATGGCGATAGGAAAAGCCCATGCCCGCGTTGGAATGCTCAACGATATTGCCCTTGCGGTCGACGCCCCGGCAGGAGACGAGAACATTTTTTGTCTCGGCCCCATAGGCCCCGGCGTTCATTCTGAGCGCGCCGCCAACCGACCCCGGTATGCCGCGAAAAAACGATAAGCCCGCGATGCCCGCCTGGGCGGCGGTGGAAGCGAGCTTCACATCCGGCACGGCCGCGCCCGCGCGCAAGGTGTAAGCCTCGGTTGCAAGGTTTTGAAACGCCTTGCCAAGGCGGATCACGACGCCTCTAATGCCGCCGTCGCGCATGAGAATGTTGGACCCGGCGCCAAGCGCCAGAACCGGAATCGCAGGATCGAGGCGGCTAAGAAAGTAAGCAAGATCGCTCTCGCTTTCCGGCTCGAAGAGCGCTTGCGCCGGGCCTCCCGTCCTGAACCAGGAAAAAGGAGCCATCGGCGCATTGCTCGAAAGGGACCCGCGCAGAAGCGGCATTTTCCGGCGTAGGTCCGGCGTGATGTCTTCGAACGCCGCAGGGAGATCCTTATCCGGCGAGGCCAGCATCGACCCTTAAGCTTTCTCCCGCCGCGAGCTGGCCCGGCAGCGCATGCGCCCATTGGGTGATATTGCCCGCACCGAGAAACACAACATAATCGCCGGGCTTGGCAAGCGTGCGGATGAGCGGGGCCAAATCCTCCGGCCGTTTGAGGCCAAGCGCATGGGCATGGCCATGCTTCTTCAAGGCGGCGACGAGGGAGTCGCGATCGGCGCCTTCGATCGGCGCTTCACCGGCCGGATAAACATCGGAAACAATCACCGTATCGGCATCGTCGAAAGCGCCCGTAAAACCGTCGAAGAGCGAATGGAGACGGGTATAGCGATGCGGCTGCACGACGGCGATGACATGGGCCTTGGCGGACGCCCGGGCGGCGCGCAGGACGGCGGCGATTTCGACCGGATGATGGCCATAGTCGTCGAAAATGGCGGCGCCGTTCCAGTCGCCGGTTCGAGTGAATCGGCGCTTGACGCCGCCGAATGCCGCAAGCGCTTTCCTGATTGTGTCGGTGCTCATTCCGAGCCTATGCGCGACGGCGATCGCGGCTGTCGCGTTCAATGCATTGTGATGGCCGGGCATCGGCATGACGATTTTTTCCAGCGCGGTCTCGGCGCTGGTCTCGCGGTCGCGAATGATCACAGTGAAACGCGAAACGCCATTGCTGAGATCGATACCGGCGAGCCTGACATCGGCCTGCGGGTTTTCTCCATAGGTGATGACGCGCCTGTCCTCGATCTTTTGGGCAAGCTCGCGCACCGTGGGGTGGTCGAGACACATGACCGCGAAGCCATAAAAGGGAATATTTTCGACAAAGGCGCGGAATGCCTCCTTGATCGCCTCGAAAGTCCCGAAATGATCGAGATGCTCTGGATCGATATTGGTGACGATCGCGATTTCGGCGGGCAGCTTGAGGAAGGTGCCGTCGCTCTCATCGGCTTCCACAACCATCCAATCGCCGGCGCCGAGCCGCGCATTGGTTCCGTAGGCGTTGATGATGCCGCCATTGATGACGGTCGGATCGAATTTGCCGGCTTCAAGAAGGGTGGCGACGAGTGATGTCGTGGTGGTCTTGCCGTGCGTGCCAGCGATGGCGACGCAGTGCTTCAGCCGCATGAGCTCGGCGAGCATTTCCGCGCGGCGCACGATCGGCAGGCGCCTTTTCCGCGCGGCGATGAGCTCTGGATTATCACGCTTGATCGCGGTCGAGACAACCACGACTTCCGCCGCGCCGAGATGATCCGCGAGATGGCCGATATGAACGAGCGCGCCCTTGCCCCGCAGCCGCGAGACATTCGCACTTTCGGAAGCGTCCGAGCCTTGGACCGTGTAGCCGAGATTGAGGAGAACCTCGGCTATGCCGGACATGCCTATGCCGCCAATTCCGATGAAATGAATGGGGCCCAGTTTATCCGGCAACCTCATAAATTTTTTCCTTGTTCGTCACAATACGTTGCACCAGATCGGCGAGTCTTTCGGCTGCATCCGCGATGCCCGCCTGCTTCGCCGCGGCGGCGCGGCGCGCGAGACCATCCATATCAGCCTGCGCTTCGACAAGAGAAGTCGCTAGCCATTGCGGCGAAAATACGCTCTGCGCCACAACAATCGCGGCGCCGGTTGCGGCGAATTGTTCCGCATTGGCGGCCTGATCCTGGTCGATCGCGCCCGGCAGCGGCACGAGGATGGCGGGGCGCCCAATGACGGCGAGTTCGGAGATGGTGGAGGCGCCGGCACGGGCGATGACGAGATGGGCCTGCGCGATCCGCACCGGCAAATCGGCAAAGAAAGACTGGATTTCGGCATCGACGCCAAGGCGCCCATAGGCTTCGCGCACCCTTTCCGTGTCCTCGGCGCGCGCCTGTTGCGTGATAAGGAGCTTTTGTCTCGCCGCCACGGGCATGAGTTCAATTGCATCCGGCACGATGTCCGAAAAAATCCGGGCACCTTGGGAGCCGCCGGTTACGAGGATCCGCAGCTTTCCATCAGAATAGTCCGGGAAAGCGGCCCGCGCGGCCTCGATCACCATCGGGCGAACCGGATTTCCGGTGAGATGCGTCTTCTCGGCCATGTTATTGGGGATTCCGCCAAGCACCTCGAAACCCTTGGCGATCGCCTCGACCCTGTCGGCGAGGAACCGGTTGGCGCGGCCGATGACGGCGTTGCCTTCATGCAGAAGTACCGGCACGCCGAGCCGGGACGCCGCCAGCACGGGCGGAACCGTCGGATAGCCGCCAAAGCCAATCACTGCGCATGGGCGAATTTTTTTAAAGAGCCGCCGCGCGGCGCGGGTCGCCCGGATTATCGGGACGATCGCCTGGACGCGCCGCACAAGCGAACCCCCGCTCGGGGTCGCGG
>VDMG01000241.1 GCA_006514895.1 Beijerinckiaceae bacterium | reverse complement strand
GTTCCGGGCCGCGCGGAAAAAGGAAAGACGTGAAGATGCGTTAGGCCGCAGTCCGTGATGAGCGCGAGCGTGTTTTCGAACATGGCTTCCGTTTCGGTCGGAAAACCCGCGATGACATCGGCGCCGAACACGATGTCCGGCCGCAGCCGCCGCAGTTCGGCGCAGAACCGCACCGCATCGGCGCGGATATGGCGCCGCTTCATCCGCTTTAAAATCAGATCATCGCCGGATTGCAGCGAGAGATGAAGATGCGGCATGAGGCGCGGCTCATTGGCAAAAGCGTCGATAAGATCCGCGTCCGCCTCGATGCAATCGATCGAGGACAGCCGCAGCCGTTCGAGATTTGGCGCCGCGCGCAAGATAGCCTTCACGAGTTCGCCAAGCGTCAGGGCACCGCAAAGATCAGCGCCGTAGGATGTCAGATCGACGCCGGTCAAAACGATCTCGCGGAATCCTTCGTCCGACAGGCGGCAGGCCGCGCCAAAAACCTCGGCCATCGGCACCGAGCGGGAGGGGCCGCGACCGAAAGGAATGACACAAAACGTACAGCGGTGATCGCAGCCGGTCTGCACCGCGAGAAAGGCGCGGGTGTGATCCTCGACGCCCTCGCTCAAAATATGCGGCGCCGTTTTCGCCGACATGATGTCGGAGACCGCGATCCCGGCGCTCACGCCGGTCTTCCAGCTCGCCAGATTGGTTTTTTCCGCGTTGCCGACCACGCGAGACACTTCCGGCATGGCGGCGAATTGATCGGCGTCGATCTGGGCGGCGCAGCCGGTGACAACGATCTCCGCTTCGGGCCGCTCGCGCTTGACGCGGCGAATGGTTTGCCGCGCCTGCCGAACTGCTTCTGCTGTCACCGCGCAGCTATTGACGATGACGAGATTTTTTCGCCCTTCGGCCAAGGCGGCGCGGCGCATGGCTTCCGACTCGACGAGATTGAGCCGGCAGCCGAAGGTCAGGACTTCGACGTCTTGCGGTTCGCGCTGGGGGAGGATCACGCCGCGATGTCCTTGAAGAGAGCCGGATCGAGCCTTGTCTCGAATTCGAGTTCGACCGGGCCGGTCATGAAGACGCGGCCGTCGCTCTCCCGCCATTCGATGTCGAGATCGCCGCCGGGGAGGCTGACGATCGCGCGTTGCTCTGTGAGGCCCTTGCGCGCCGCCGCGACGAGGGCGGCGCAAGCGGCCGAGCCACACGCCCGCGTTAAACCGGCGCCACGTTCCCAAACTTTTAGCGCGATATGGTCGCGCGACAAAACATGGGCGAGCGAAATATTGGCGCGCTCGGGAAAGATCGGATGATTTTCGAGCAAGGGGCCGATTTTGCCAAGATCGTAGGCCTCGATATCATCGACCCAGAAAATCGCATGCGGATTGCCCATGTTCACGGCCGAGGGCGTATGTAAGATTGGCGCATCGATCGGCCCGATCTGCAATTCGATTTTGCGCGTGTCATGGAACGGATCGCGGAGCGGGATTTCATTCCAGGCGAAGCGCGGGCGGCCCATATCGACGGTGAAAACCGTCTCGGCCTTGCGCAGACATTCGAGCTGCGTGGTGGCCGTCTCCAAAACGATTCTTTCGCGCGATGTTCCCCGCATTAAAATAAAGGCGACGCAGCGCGTCCCATTGCCGCAGGTCTCGGCTTGCGAACCGTCGCTATTATAGATCGTCATGAAGGCATCGGCCTTGGCCGAGCGCGGCTCATGCAGCACCATGAGCTGATCGAAAGCAAGGCCTTCGCCGCGGGAAATCGCGCGCGCCTCTGGCCCACTGACGGCCAAGCCAGTGCCGCGCAGATTGAGAACCGCGATCTCGTTGCCGAGCCCGTTCATCTTGACGATGGGTCTATTCGCGAGCGGGCTCAAAAGGGCATGTCCATTCGTCCACGGCTTTGCTTGACGGCCATTCATCCTGCGGCTTCATTCCGCGAAATTGCCTCCCAGTGGCGATTTGCGAAATTGGCCAAGACCTGCCGCTCTGTGCCGGAGGACGGCAAACCCGGCATATTACTTGCCAGCCCAAGATATAGAAAAACTTTGCCCGGCTGCGAGTTTTATCGCCGCTTCTTGCCTTTTTATGCAAGGATTGACGTAGTCTCGCTCTTGGACCGCCAAGAGGAGACCTTCTTAGCGAAATAGCTTTCGGAGCGGCATATGAGGATAGGCAACTTTACCTGCTTGCCGGGCATTGCGCTGGCCTTCGGCCTGTTTCTGGCGATGGGACCGGCGCCTGCCCTTGCCCAGGCCGCCGCACCGCCCGCCGGAGATGCGACGCCGGCACCCGCTTCGCCCGGTGCCGGGGCAGCTTCCTCCGCGCCAGCCGGCTCCGGCTCCATCCCCCCACTGGGGGTGCCGAACGACTCCTCGGCGGTGACCCTCGAACTCACGCCCCGCCCGGTCGCCTATGCGAGCGCGAGCGCAGAATGGGCGAATGGTTTCAAGTCCGTCGTGAGCGAAATCGCCAAAGTCACTGCTGCGATCAAAAAGGCCGGGCTTGTCCAGGCCGGACATCCTTTCGCGCTGTTCCTGGCGACCGACGACAAAAGCTTTCAATTCGAGGCGATGGTGCCGATTACCGCAAAACCCGAGGCCAAGGAACTTTCTGATGGCGTGAAAATCGGCGAGTCGCCGGGCGGCAAGGCGATCAAATTTCTGCATCGCGGCGCCTACGACGATATCGATTCGACCTATGATCTCATCACCGCTTTTCTTGATGAAAAAGGTCTCGAATCGCAAAACCGCTTCGTTGAGGAATATCTCACCGACACGACCGAGCCGGACGACGTCAATCTCGAAGCCGATATCTATGTTTTTCTCAAATAGACAGGGTCGCTTCCGGGGACCAGACCGGTGCGTTCAGACAACATTTAATAAGAAAAATTCACGGAACATCAAATGGTTCGCAACCGCCGGTTCGTACTGATAGTTATAATTTGCGCGGCGCTGCTCGAGAATATATCCTTGCGGCTAACCAGCATGGGAGGTTCCTCAACCGCAACGCCTGGTATTTCAACGACCGGCATATGGGAAATATTTCAAACTGGCGCCAGGAGAAACATCCGGATTTCTTGCTGATCGGCGACAGCATTGTCCTTGGCGGCAATCCGATTAACCATGATGATAAGCTCGGTCCCCTCTTGGAAAAGGAATTGGGTGCGGGCTCCACGGTGTGGTCGGTCGCCGCGGGCGGTTGGACCAATGTCAATGAGATGGTGTATCTCGATCGCAATCCAGATGTCTTGCAAAACGCCGATACGGTCATTGTCGAATATATGGGCGGCGGCCTTGCCGGAGCAAATCCGTGGCCGGGATACTATGTTTTTCCGGACCACAAGCCGTGGCTGTTGACGAGTTATTTTTCGCAAATATGTGCTGGGTGCTTTCCTCGGGTTCACAACCAGTGATTTTGGTTCCTTGCCTGTGACCGGTGTTGCGGACGCGGCTCAGTTGCAGCGTTTCAAAACGCTGATTTCGAGCGTCTCAAGGGACCGGAACGTCGTGATTTTCATGTATCCAACACTCAAGGAGCTCAGCGACAGACCCGGCTGGCTTGAAGCGACCGCTCCGATCGGGGATCTATGCCGGGTAAACTCGCTGACCTGCATCGATGTGGCGCGGGAACCAACTTGGACCGAGAGCGCATATAAGGGCGACGGCGTCCATCCAACGGTAGCTGGCAAACAAAGTACTGGCATCGATATTGGCAAAGGCGGTAACCAACACATCGGCCAAGCAAACAAATCACTCTCATGATTGCTGAAAAGGTCTTGCATTGCAAT
>VDMG01000213.1 GCA_006514895.1 Beijerinckiaceae bacterium | reverse complement strand
CTGCCATAGCCGTCCTCCATGAGAGAACGGAATCAGATTCGCGGGATCTTGGGAATCCCAGAGCGCTCTACCCGTTAATGGGTCCGGATCCGCACCCACTCCGCCAGTTTCACTCGCAGGCACTCCACCAAAATCTTTGGGCCAATTCCGTGCTGGGTCGTTTAAAAGAGCAGACACTTGACCGTTTTTTATTTCCGGGTCGATACTTTTCCTTACCGCGATGTTGATCCTGTCGACGACAAGATAAAAAACTGGCTCGCGTTGATGGGAGGCTATAAGCAACGCAAAGGCTCTATAATCTATTGGCTGTAACATCCCGCTCTGGAAACTAATTGAGACCAAAGGGCTCGCTTGATATGAGCTAGACACGCCGCTGGCAAGGCTGTTTGTAATTACAACTTGGTGTTGTGCCGGCGTCAGATGACTTCCAATCGTGATTGTTTGGCAAACCTGTAGTCAAAGCTTCCGATTGGGCGCCGGCTATTTGTGAAATTCTAATAAAGTTCAACGACTGAAAACGGCTCGCCCGTACAATATTGATCAGCATTTCTTGATTCATCGCGTTTTGCGAGTTCAAGTTTCCGTCGTATACGTATAACGCAATTGCGTCGAGCGGAAGGGAAATTTCAAACTGAGACACTACCTGTGAGCTTGCCAACGAGAGGAAAAGTGCGTCAATCTCCTCTGGTATAGAATTCCTACGGAACTTAGGCGATGGAACCATCGAGAAGACGTGCGATGTGGGCGGTACTCATCAGCGCAGTAGCGCCATTTTTTCTACTATCGGTTACGTCTACAAAGAGTCTGACGCAACTGTTAGACGTGGAACGTATTCAGAAGGAAAATGAAAAGCCTAGGGAGACTCCCTCCTCGGCCAGATCCAACTCATCCGCCAGCAAAAGTCGTGCCGCCTAAAACAGAAGTGGTTCCGCCTGAAACCAAGTAGCGGACTGCGTACCGGGTGCCCAGATTTAGCAGACCTTAAGTGTGTGCCTTGCACCAACGGCATCGCACGCGATAACGACACCGACGCGTAATGCGTTTGATGAGCTTCCCGCCAAGAACTGATCAGAATGTCTGCAATGGCGCAAAGCAGAGATTTAAAATGAGACACTATCCGAAATGCGCCCGGCTTGAGACGTGGCGGCGCTGGCTCTATGGTGCGGATCCGAATGGCCGTTCAGGTTGCGCATTTCACGATGACACTCGCCAGCATGACGGGCTTCGCCCGGGCCGCCGGAACCGCCGGACCGTGGCGCCTCGCCTGGGAGCTCAAATCCGTCAATGCCAAGGGCCTTGATGCGCGGCTGCGTCTTTCGCCTCCCTTCGATGCGATCGAGCCCGACGCGCGCGCGAAACTCGCGCAAAAACTCATCCGTGGAACAATCCAAGCGGCGTTTACCGCGGAGCGCGAAACGACCATCCCCGAAATTCACGTCAACCAGGATTTGTTGCGAAAACTCATCGCGGCGGTCGCCGAAATTCCGTTGCCGGCAATGATCACGCCCGCGACCCTCGACGGACTTCTTTCCGTGCGTGGCGTCGTGGAAATCATGGATGCGGCCGACGACGAGGCCGAAATTTTACGCACGCGGGTGAGCGCTCTCGCATTGCTCGACACGGCGCTCGATTCGCTCGTCGCCATGCGGCAAAGCGAGGGTGCCGCGCTTGCCTCTGTACTTTCAGAGCGCCTCGAAAAGATCGCCGGTCTGACGCAAGCGGCGGACAGTTGCCCGGCCCGCAAGCCCGAGGCAATAAGGGCACGCCTCGCGCAATCGCTTGCCACCCTTGCCGGAAACAGCAATTTCGACCAGAACCGTCTGCACCAGGAGGCGCTCATGCTGGCAGCCAAGGCCGAGATAAGGGAAGAATTGGACCGCCTGACGGCGCATGCCGCCGCCGCCCGCGATCTCTTGGCAAAAGGAGGTGCGGTCGGCCGCAGGCTCGATTTCCTGGCCCAGGAACTTGCGCGCGAGGCCAATACGCTTTGCGCCAAGTCGAACGACGCGAGCTTGACGGCGCTCGGTCTCGAATTGCGCGTCGAGATCGAGCAATTCCGCGAGCAAGTCCAAAATATCGAGTAAAGCCAAAGCCATGCCGCTCGAACACCGATTCGCCAAGGAAGAAACGCTACCCGCGCGAAAAACGCCGCTTGGCCGGCGCGGCTTGATGCTGATTCTCTCTTCCCCGTCCGGGGCGGGCAAGACGACCTTGACCCGGATGCTGCTCCAGACCAAGGAACTCGATCTGACGTTGTCGATCTCGGTGACCACGCGGGCGCGGCGTTCGAGCGAAGTCGACGGCATCCATTACCGCTTCATCACCAAGAAGCAGTTCGAGCAGCTCCGCGACGGCGGCGATTTGCTCGAATGGGCGGAGGTGCACGGCAATTTTTACGGCACCCCGCGCGAGGCGGCCGAACAGATCTTGCGGCAAGGCCGCGATGTTCTTTTCGACATCGATTATCAGGGGACTCAGCAAATCAAGCAGAAGGCGGCTGGCGAGGCTGTCACGATTTTCATCCTGCCGCCGTCGATGAAAGAATTGCAGTCTCGCCTCGAACGCCGCGCCGAGGACCGCCCTGAAGTCATCGCCAAGCGCTTGAGCGAGGCGCGCAACGAAATTCCACGCTGGACCGACTATGATTATGTGCTCATCAACGACGATCTGCAAAGCACGTTCAGCGACCTCCGCGCGATCCTCGCCGCCGAGCGCCGCCGCACCGAACGCACGCGGGACGAGATCGGCGATTTCGTCGAGAAGCTGCTTCGCGAGACATGAGCGAGCGGCCCAGCGGGTCGCGTCCAAGGGCTTGCCGCGGCGCCGCGACGCCCCATGTGATTACGATTATGAGCAAAGCTTTTACCAAGGAAACCGAGGCGGACGCGGATTTCGAGGACGAAATTCCCGCGCTGCCAGCCGGACTCAAGAACTACATGACGCCGGAAGGTTTCCGGCGGCTCGAGGGCGAATTTGCCCAGCTGCAAAAAATCGAGCGGCCAAAAATCATCGAGACCGTGGCCTGGGCGGCGGGCAATGGCGACCGCTCGGAGAATGGCGATTATGTTTACGGCAAGCAGCGCCTGCGGGAAATCGACCGGAGACTACGGTTTCTCCGCAAAAGAATGGAAATCGCCGAAGTCGTCGATCCCGCGCGGCAAAAAAGCCATGAGCGGGTCTATTTCGGAGCCACCGTCACTTATCTGACCGAACGGCACGAAGAAAAGACGGTGAGGATTGTCGGGATCGACGAAGCGCGCTCGGAACTCCACGAAATCAGCTGGATTTCGCCGGTCGCCAAGGCGCTTTTGAAGGCGGCCGAAGGCGATGTTGTCGAGGTGCGGACGCCGCATGGCATCGAGCGCTTAGAAGTTTTGAAGATCAGCTATTGAGGTTGGCTTTGGTACGATTGACGGTCTTTGCAAATCGACATTCGTAAGGCGCTGCAATGTGCGGCGCGGGTATTTTGGCCAAGCGAAAGGATGCGATACGATATAGTTTTGGCACTGTAACTTTTTAGGCTGCAGTCTGCCGGCCTTAGCCCGTCATTTGGCCTAAGTTTCAAAGCGACGCCGGCGAACCGGCGTGCTTTATGCTTTATCGAGTTTGACTTGGATATTGCCGTCCAAGAGCGATGTTTTGGGGTTCACCCTATGGAACTCATCGAGAGCAGCTTTAACGCCAGTTGACAGCTCACTCGGCTGACCGACGTTGATATTGACGGAAAAAACATCGACGCCGCTTTTTAGAACCGTAACCTTCAGGATCATCTGCGCCTCTCCCTTGCATTGCAG
>VDMG01000120.1 GCA_006514895.1 Beijerinckiaceae bacterium | reverse complement strand
ACAGAGTGGATAGGAGAAACACCCCATGGTTATTGACAAGCCTATCATAGAATTGCCGCCGACGATCCAGCTCGGCCCCCGCACGCGCCGCGAGATCGAACTGCGTATCCGTGAGTTAGAAGGCAGGCTCAAGCCAAGCATCTATGATTTGGCCGAGTTGGCGAGGCTCCAGGACTTGCTCAAGAGCTCAGGAGGTCGCGATGCTTAGAGCCACCCGCGTAATGGCCGGGCTCATGGTCTCTAGCCTTGCCCTCGGCACTGCCGCTTTTGTATCGCCGGGGCGGATTTTGATTAATGGAGGAAAAATGAAGGCCTTGGCGCAGAGCGGCTATAGCAGTAGCGCGATTGGCCTCGTCGATGTACCAGGTGCCCTGGCCGATCGTCGAGACGTCGCGCGTCGTGGAACCGAACCGGCGCCGTTCCATGCCTGCCCCCAACCTTAGGCCGTTCGCCGCGTTTGCCGACGCGCCTGGCCGAACAGATCGATCATCGCCCGGTTGAACGCAGGGATGTCGTCGGGCTTGCGGCTCGACACCAAATTGCCATCGACGACAACCTCTTGGTCCATCCACTCCGCGCCGGCATTTCGAAGGTCGGTCTTGAGCGACGGCCACGAGGCGATCTGGCGCCCGCGCGCGGCGCCGGTCTCGATGATGGTCCACGGGCCGTGGCAGATCGCTGCGACCGGCTTGCCGGCGTCGAAGAAAGCCTTCGCAAACGCGACCGCTTTCGTCTCCATCCGAAGCGCGTCGGGGTTCATGACGCCGCCCGGCAGGAGGAGCGCGTCGAACTCCTGCGGCTTGGCTTCGTCGAGGGCGACGTCGACCGGGAATTGGTCTCCCCAGTTCGTGAGGTTCCAAGCGCGGACGTGCTTATCCCTGGGCGAGAGATGCGCGTCTCGACGCCGGCTTGGTCGAGCGCCTTGCGAGGTTCGACCATTTCGACCTGCTCGAATCCGTCCTCGATCAGGATTGCGACCTTCAGCCCCTTGAGAGTCTCATTTGCCATCTTCCTATCTCCTCTGATGACTAGTCTATTTTCCGATACAAAAGCGCGAAAAGATTTCGCCCAAAATATCCTCGACGTCCACCACGCCGGTCAGTCTTTGCAGCGAAAACATCGCCGCGCGCACATCTTCCGCGAGCAATTCGGCCGGAGCCTCCGGATTGGCCAAAACCCGCTCCAGCGCGCTCGCCGCACTCTCGAAGGCTTTGCGGTGACGCTCCCGCGCGATCAGACCCGCATGGCCGTCGCTCACCCGTGAGCGCGCGAAATCTTCCAGCCTTTTGATGAGCACATCGATATTTTTGCCGGTTTCCGCGCTGATAGAAAGATCTCCATCGAAACTTGTGCTGTCCTTTGCCAGCAAAAGATCGCTCTTGGTGAAGACTTGCCAGACCTCGCTCCCCGTAACGCCGGGCGGCACGGGTGCAGAGGCTTCGGAAAGCCACAGGATGAGATCGGCGGATTTGGCTTTTTCCCGCGCGCGGAAAACGCCGATCTGCTCGACGGCATCAGTGCTTTCCCTTAAGCCCGCCGTATCGATCAAACTGACCGGGCAGCCGCTAATATCAAGATGTATTTCAATTATATCACGCGTCGTCCCGGCAAAGGGCGAAACGATCGCCACATCGCGGCGGGCGAGCGCGTTGAGAAGCGTCGATTTGCCCGCGTTTGGCGGCCCGGCGATCACGATGGTCACGCCATCGCGTAGCCGCTCGTTGGCGTGGCCCGCGGCGAGTTCCGCTTTCAGCCCGGCGAGAACGGGTGCGAGAATTTTTGCTGCCCGGTGTCCGGCCCTGCCCGGCACGTCTTCTTCCTCGGGGAAATCGATCTCGGCCTCGAGGAGCGCCGCCGCCTCGACGAGCGCGCTTCGCCAGTTCGCGGCCTGGCGCCCAAGCACGCCCTCGGTTTGCCGCAGGGCCTGACGGCGTTGCCATTCCGTTTCCGCGTCGATGAGATCGGCGAGGCCCTCGACCTGCGCCAGATCCATTTTGCCATTCGTCAGCGCGCGGCGTGTAAATTCCCCCGGCTCCGCCGGCCGCGTGCCCGCGATGGCACCTGTCGCTTTGATCAGTGCTGCGACGACGGCACGGCCGCCATGGATTTGAAATTCGGCATAGTCTTCGCCGGTAAAGCTTTTTGGCGCCGGGAAAAACATAACGAGGCCTTTGTCGATGGCGCCGCCGGTCGCCGGATCGCGGAAGGTTGTAAGCGCAGCCGCGCGGGGGTTTGGGAGTTTTCCCGCGACGCTCTCGACAATATTTCGCGCCGCAGGACCCGAGAGGCGCAGAACTGCGATCGCGGCGCGCCCCGCGCCCGAGGCCACAGCGAAAATTGTGTCATTGTCCATTGGTGTGATTTTACTGTTTCATTTTGGCTCAGCGCCCTAGTGGATCGCGATACGCCCGCTCTTGAAACAAAGCGGACTTTAGGTGTGCGGAAGCGAATGCGTTGAGATCGACCAGGATGTCGCGGAATGTCTGATCGACGTGGTCCACGGCCATATGCCGAATGATTTGGGTGGGCGTTACCGAAATATTGAACGCCGCCTGAAGCTCCCAATTAAGTGACGTGAGAATTTGTTTTCTGGGCACAATCGCTAATCGACGTTTGAAGGCAACCCAATCTGAATCTAAATTGCGGATCGTCTCCGCAACGACGGTTGCTCGATCACGTGAATCGCGGCCATTGTAGAATTCAGACCTATGCGCAATGATTTGCGCACACACTTCCGCTTTTACTTCTTCCGTGCATTTCGAGAGAGTGCGCTCGATGCTGCTTACCGAAACTGCGTCGGGTTCAATGTTTCCGGCGGGCCGCTCTCGAAGCCGTTCATGTGCGGCGCGGGCAATAGCATCCGGGACAAGCAAATAATTCTCGATCTCTTTCGCTCCAAGGATATGAAATCGGGGAACAGTTAAACGCATGTTAGAGACCAACGCATCGATTTCTTTCTGCTCTCAAAACCTTTTCAAATATCCATGCTGCGTCCTCAATCCGCTGACGTTGAGTAAAGCCTCCAAGTGGGACTATCGTTAGATTGACATCTTCGGATAAGGCGGAGAGACCTACTCTTGCAGCGAATCGCTTTATTAACCTGTAGTCCTGCCCTTCTAGAAAGAGAATCTTCTTTCCTCGAGATAAGTTAGCAAGATGGATATTTTGGGCAGACCCTATGCTAAAAAGCGCGTCCTGAAGGCCGTCAATGTCTCCACGCGCTTTGCGCTATGGCGAGCACGATTAACGAGAACGACGTCATCATGTTCGGCCTCATTAATGATCCCAACGGAATGCGTCGCTAATATTACCTGTTTTTTTGAGTTTCGTAGAAGCGCGAAAAGCTTGTGCTGGAGATCGGGATGCAGGTAGATTTCGGGTTCATTGACTATCAAAGTTGTTGCAGCTGAAGCGCCGATTAGATGAGTGAGTATTTGCAGCCAGACCTGGAAACCAAACCCCGCCCATGATAGTTCCCGAGCTAACCGATTTTCTTCGCAGAGCATTGTCAGCTTTGGCGGTGCATAACCATGCCGCTCGGGTGGACGTATAGACATACCTGGCCAGGTTGATTCTACAAGAGCTCTGAAGGAAGAAAACTGCTCTGACTGCCTATAGCAAATATTACTAAACATCCTATGTGTTATTATTGAACCGCGCCAACGCTCAACGTATTCATCGGTCAATAAATTTTCCTCCTCTTCGAGAGGACCTAATGTTGGAATTAATTAATATTGGGAAGCTTTTCCGGAAGTCAGCTATATTGCGTACAGTCTTCAAATTATCGCCAGTGAGTGGGTTGTCCGTGGATTCTGGAGCGAGGTGCAACGTGTCTATGAGAACCGGATTTGCACGTCTTTGCCAAGCTCTTTGAGGATCGCCTGGA
>VDMG01000065.1:7134-22768 GCA_006514895.1 Beijerinckiaceae bacterium | reverse complement strand
CTCCCCAACTGGGGCGGCCGTTGCCAGGGTGGCGCTTTCCGGCGGCTGCGTGCAACAAATCTTGCGGCCAGACATCAACATTGCCGCGACCCGCTTGCTGACGAGGCTCGGCGTTGAGGTCGTGCTGCCCAAGGGCGAAGGCTGCTGCGGCGCGCTGCTGCACCATTTGAGCAAGGAGGAAGGCGCGCTTGCCCAGGCGCGGCACAACGTCGATATTTGGAGCGCGGAAATCGAGCGGCACAAACTCGATGCCATTTTGATCACGGCATCGGGCTGCGGCACCATGATCAAGGATTATGGATTTTTGCTGCGCGAATACAGTTCTTGGTAATGAAAACGTCGTAACCTCAATACCTTCGGCGTCCTCGCGGCTGCGCAGATAGCCCGTTCCCGTATTCCACAATGCATTGGGTTTGAGCACGTCGATCCGATATCCCGCGCGATGCAGGGCCCATGTGAGAAAGCCAGGGCCGCCGCCTATTTCGATCAGGGTTTGATCCCGGGCGACGCCAAATGTTTGCAATAGCCGCAGGCGGCCGAAATCAGCGTCGCGATCAGGCAGAAGAAAGATCGATCGTAAGAGATCCGCGACAGACTCGTTGGAAGCTGCTGACGCTCCGGCGCCGGCCATTATTGCAATTCCTGCCGCACGAAGGCGAGCGCCTCCATGAGCACGGAGCCGCATCTCATAAGTCTTGCCTTCCCGGCCTCGAACAGTTCGTCGCGACCCGGCCGCCGCAACGGTTCTCCATCAAGCAAATCACGCATCAATTGCGCCAGTTCGTCCGGATTGCCGGCTTCGAAGAAGCGCACGTCCCCGCAGTCCACTTCCCGATTCACTTCGATATTCGACACTAAGGCAGGCACGCCCAGCGCCACGGCATCATAGACGGCGCCCCCGCCAGGTCCGCCTTCGAACAGGGTGGGCTGAATGAGCGCCAGAGAATTCCTCAGAAGCTGCATCTGCTTCGCCTTCGGCACCATGCGAAGCAGCTTTACGCGCCGGCCAATTCCCAGCCGGCCGATCTCGCCGAGAAGTGCACTCACATAATCCGGCGCCCGATAATCGTTCATGCTGCCCGTGCACATGAGATTGACGTTCGGATAATCTTTCGCGATCTGGGCAAAGGCGCGCATCGCGGTCTTATGATCTTTATGAATCCAAAACTGATTACAAATCATAAAATACGGCGCCAATTGCCGTGCCGCGACTCCATCCTCGCTCAACATCCAATTCGGGTCTAGAAATGGCGCGAAAGGCATTGCGAACACCTTTGCCGTCGCATCCGGGATGAACTTCCTGATGTCGGACTCGACCTTCTTGGAATTGACCACCACCGCACGCGCCTTTGTGGTCATTTCCAGAAATGCCGCGTTCCTTCGGCTAATTTCCTCTTCCGTGAAAAAGTCCGGCAAGTAACGATGCTGGAAATCGTAGATATAGCCGGCCCAGGGCACGCCTATCGATCGCGGAAGCGGGCTCATCGCGGGAATTACGGCATCGATCGCCGCCGATTGCAGCGCAGCGCGCAGCGCGGGATGGCCGTCCTCGATGACTTGCAATGTGACGCGATCCTTGAGACTGGCAAATGCGTCGAGAACGATCTCCTTGCCCGGGTCATCATGCGGGGCGGCCGTTCCGCGCGCCGCGATCCATTTTGCAATGAGACTCGGAAAGACCCTCTTGACTGGTTGCCCGAGCGGCAGAAAGACATGAATATCCGTGCCCGGTCCCGTCGCGGCGAGGGCGTTCGTGATGAGCGCGGCGAATCCTATTCCGCCCCCCCAGGCTACCAAGCCATGTCCAAGAATACCTATTTTCATTTCTTGTGAAATTCGATTTTCAATGCCAACAATTCATCTCACGGCAGCGAGAAGGATCTTCGAGGCGCAAAGCCGACAGCTGTATGCGAACATGGGCGAACACGCCTTCCTAGATAATGATTTCTTTAATAGTTGGCATAAGTCACGCCATGAGATTCCAGGAGCGCTCAATGAAGCCAGACTATGATGAGACGATTATCTCACATTACAACAAGATTGCCGAGGAATATGGCCTTTCTTCGCGATCAACAATGGAGGATGAAATTGTTAGAAAGAAGGAAACAACGATAATACGAGATTTTGTTGAGCACGTTGCGTATGAGTGGAGAAGTGACTTTGCCCAAAACGGGGAGTATGCCACAAAAAAAAATGGTGACAAAGATTTGATAATATTGGATGTCGGTTGCGGAAATGGATATACGATAAAATGCCTTGCCGGTGACTTTACTTCATATTCCTATATCGGCGTTGAATACAACGATAAGCTAAGAGAGCTTGCTCTACAGCAAGTAACTGGACTGGCCAATGTCAGAGTGTTGCCCGGAGATCTTCGCGTAAGAGAGACCATAAATATCAAAAATGAATCTGTTGATATCCTTCTCTGTCAACGCGTCCTTATCAATTTGTTGTCTCACCACGATACAAAGCTGGCATTGAATAATATTCTGTCCCTTGTGAAATCAAACGGCAGGCTATTGTTTATTGAAGCATTCTCCTCTGGCCTTGCTAATTTGAATAATGCGAGGGGGGAGTTCGGTCTTGAACCGATCGGTCCCGCTTATCACAACAAATACCTGGAAGATGATTTTTTTTCTCATCCTGATTTGCAACCCTGTCCAATGCCATCTTTTAATATACCAAAGAATATTCTTTCCACCCACTACTATGTGTCGAGGGTTTTGCATGCCGCCCTCTTGCAGCAATTGCAGCAGAGTGATTGGAAAAGAAACTCTCACTTTGTGAAGTTTGTATCAACTGCGCTGCCGGACGGCGTCGGCGATTATGCGCCATTGCAATTCCATTTCTTTATCAAGAAGGGGGGGTGATACGACGCATTTTAGGGTTGGGGTACCGACCTGCCTGATCATCCCTCAAGCAGCCATCGACACTCTCCCATTGAAATATTGTCAATATTTACAAGACTCACAGTTCTGTCGCTTAAACCCGCCTGAGTCGAGGGCCTTGAAAGGCACGCTAAGCGCTTCCCCGCTCGACAAAAAACTTGCTGTAGCCGGTCACTTGCTTTCCTCATGTGATCAATTTATTGACCCGTTTTTCTTCAAAGTACCGTGCAATGATAGCGCAAATCTCGTCAACATCTTGCTCTGAGAGGCCCGGCCAGCTTGGAAGATTAATGCCTCTCCAACCGATATCCTCCGCCACAGGATGACGCTGGAACCGGTTCGAGTACATCGGCATGGTGTGAACTGGGAAAAAGACCGGACGGGTTTCGATACCCGCCTTCGCCAACGCCTCCCGCAACGGGTCGCGATCCTGCAACGATGGTACAAGGATGGAAATCATCCAATAGTTGTGAACCACGCGAGGGGATTCGCCATGAATTTCGACCGGAACTCCCGCCAGCTTTTTTTCGTAAAGGTGCGCCAGCCGCCGTTTGCGTCGCAAGGTTTCGTCACATCGCTCGAGCTGGGCAAGGCCGATTGCCGCGCATATATTCGTCATGCGGTAATTGTATCCAACGACATCATGCCAATACTGGCGATGTTCTGCCAGCCCCTGGCCTTTCAAGTGCTTGGCCCGATCAAAAAGAGTTGGGTCGCGCGTCACCACCATGCCGCCCTCACCGGTGGTGATCGTCTTGTTTCCGTAAAAGCTGAATACGGCGATATCGCCGAACCCGCCGGTAAGCTGGCCATTAAACCGGCTTCCAAAAGCCTCCGCCGCATCCTCGATGACGAACAGCCCGTGTTTTTTCGCGATCCCTAAAATCTCGTCCATATTGCAAGGATGGCCATAGAGATGCACGACCATGATTGCGCGCGTGCGTGACGTGACCTTTTTGATGACATCGGCGGGATCCATCTGCCAATCGTCGCGCAGCGAGTCGACAAAAACCGGGAGAGCGCCGGTGTATGTCACCGCGTTCGCTGCGGCGATATAGGTGAGGGTCGGCACGATGACTTCGTCCCCCGGACCCAGTCCCAGGGCGAGGAGTGCCAGATGCAGAGCCGTCGTGCCGTTGCAGACACCGATCGCGAAATCAACTCCGAGATAGCCGGCGAAGGCCTGCTCGAAAACCGAAACGAACTTGCCCTTGGATGAAATCCACCCGGATTCGAGACACTCATTGACATAGGCCCGCTCATTGCCGGAGAGATCCGGCTTGTACACAGGAATACGAATCGGCATTCGTTCGCCAATCATAATTGGCCTTGCCGGAGTTCGGGATCATTGCCTTGCTGGTCGGTGCCTTCCGGTCTTACAACATACAAAAATACCGGCCCGCGATCCAGCAGTACCATTCATGTGGCTCCGGACGGTCTGACACCCATTTATCCTGTATCAATTATCTGTAATTCGGCGGGCATGATCTGGAAGCTCGGCGCCGCCAATGGCGAGCGGCTCGGCACCGGCGACATGGCGCCGGACATCGTCGATTGCAACGCACCATTTCTTCTCGCCGCCATTCCGCAGGATCGATTTTCCGATGTCGAAGTCGGCGGCCTCGCCCAATTTCGTCTGTCACTTCGGCCCGCTGTTCGTCTCAGTGGGTCTCATGCTCGCCATGTTCGCGGGTTATTCTTTCGCAATCCGCCTGGCCTTCTTTCCGGAGCACTGCCTGCGGGGGCGCCTATCGCGGCGCGATCGACGATATCGATGCCGCGCGTGATTTTCGCCCTCGGCAAGCGGCTCATGAGATGAAGCGCGCGGGGCGGCTTGCCAAAAAAGCGAGAAGCGATCAGGCCTGCCTCACTTTCCCTTCTGGCGCAGGCAGCGGCCAATAAGCGTTCCAGAGCGGCGCCTCACCAAGCGTGGCGATAAAGGCGCGGTGACGGGAGAGATCCTCATCACTGAGCCGAGGAAAGAGGGGGCGCGGTCTTTGCGCGAGAAGACTTGGCCCCCCTCTCCCGATCGAACCGGCGCCTTCGCCAAAAACGAGATTCGCCTGGCGCCCGCCTGTCAATTCGGCATAGACCTCCGCGAGAATTTCGGCATCGAGCAAGGCACCATGTTTGGTCCGCCGCGACGTATCGATGCCGTAGCGGCCGCACAGCGCGTCAAGACTGTTTGCAGAGCCTGGAAATTTGCGGCGCGCCAAGGCAAGCGTGTCGATCACACGATCTTGAGCGATCGGCGCGATCCCAAGGAAAGCGAGTTCCGCGTTGAGAAATCGCATATCGAATTCGGCATTATGCGCGATGATTTTGGCGCCGCCCGCAAATTTCAGGAAATTGCCGGCGATTTCCGCAAAGACCGGTTTACCTGCGAGAAACTCGGCCGAAAGCCCATGCACCCGGAAGGCTTCCTCGGGGATATCGCGTTCGGGATCGAGATAGACATGGAATGTCTCGCCGGTCGGAATCGCATTCAAAAGTTCGACACAGCCGATTTCGACGATGCGATGCCCATTGGCCGGGTCGAGTCCCGTCGTCTCCGTGTCGAGAATGATTTCCCGCATCCTAAAAGCCTCAAAGCCTCAAAGCTTGTTTTTGGCGCCCGCGAGCGCCCGCAAAATCCCGCGCACTTGCCGCTGGGCACTCGCCAATCCGCGTCCCGTGTCGATAATGAAATGCGCACGTGCGCGCTTTTCCGCGTCCCCCATCTGCCGCCCCAATATGACCGCAAGCCGCTCCGGCGTCATGTCCGGACGCTGGCTCACCCTCGCTTTTTGCACAGTTTCCGGCGCGGTCACGAGAACCACGGCATCGACTTGCCGGTCGAGCCCCGTCTCGAACAGCAATGGGATATCGAGAACGACGATTTGCGCGCCCCTTTTCGCCGCCTCGGCCAGGAAGGCATGGCGGCTTTCGGCAACCAGCGGATGCACGATCGCTTCGAGCCGGGCGAGCGCCGCCGGATTGTCGAGCACCTTGGCGGCAAGGAGGCCGCGGTCAACAACGCCCTCGCGTGTGGTGCCCGGAAAAGCCGCCTCGATCGCGACGGCCGCCGCGCCTTTGTAGAGCGCATGGACAATGGCATCCGAATCATGAACCTCGATCCCCTCGGCGCGAAACATCGCGGCGGTTGTCGACTTTCCCATGCCGATCGACCCGGTGAGGCCCAAAACAAACATCAGAGCCCCGCCAAAATATCCGCCTCGACCAAGCCGCGCAGCTCCGCCGTAACATGAGGCCTTTTGCCGAACCAGCGCTCGAACCCAGGCACCGCCTGATGCAAAAGCATGCCGACGCCGGAAACGGCCCGAAGACCGCGCGCTTTCGCGGCCTTCACAAGTAAGGTTTCGAGCGGAACATAGACGATATCGCTGACAATCGCCCGCGGCGGCAAGGGTGCGAGATCGACAATGAGCGGCGGCTGGCCCCGCATGCCGAGCGAAGTCGTGTTGACCAGAAGCCCAGCGCCCGCCATTGCACCGGGAAGATCCACGAAATCCACAACCTCGGCCGGCGCCTTGAAATCACCGGCAAGTTTTTCCGCGCGCTCCCGAGTCCGATTGACCAGAAAAATACGCGTCATCCCCCGCAATTGGAGGGCGTGAACAATGGCCCGGGCGGCACCTCCCGCGCCAAGAACCACCGCAGTGCGGAATCCCTGGTCCCATCCCGGCGCGTCTTGATCCAAGGCGCCGAGAAAACCGTCGCAATCACTATTGTCTCCACAGAGCTTTCCCGCCTCTATCCACAAAGTATTCACAGCCTTGAGCCGTTTTGCAGCTGGAAGTGTCACATCACAAAGCTCGAACGCCGATTGCTTATGCGGCAGGGTGACATTCGCGCCAACAAAGCCATTTCGTGCGAGACCCCGCACAAAATCCGGAAAATCCCCTGGCGCAACCGCGGCCAGTTCGTAAGACCCGGCGATCTTGAGCTGCTCCAGCCAAAAGCGGTGGATCAGCGGCGACCGCGAATGCGCGACCGGCCAGCCGATGACACAAGCTTTTGGGTTGCTTTGAGCCAGAGACGTCACGAAAGAAGACTTCCTTCCTCGCGCAGGAATTTCAGAAGGGGCAGGAGGGGGAGCCCCAGGATCGTCGCGTGGTCGCCCTCGATCGCTTCGAAAAGATGGATGCCGAGACCTTCCAGCTGGTAGGCTCCGGCGCTGGCGAGGAGAGCGTCATCGGCTTGCGCCATAAAAGCCGTGATGAAGGCCGGGGAAAGCCTACGGCAGCTGAGACGCGCCACGCAAACGGTTTCGAAAAGAATGGCATTGTCACGTGCGACGCAACACCCCGAATGCAGCTCATGAGTTCGGCTAGACATGGCTTCAAGTTGCGCCTTTGCCGCCGCGCGGTCAGCCGGTTTGCCAAGGACGCGCCCTTCGAGGCAAAGCGTCTGATCTGCGCCGGTCACGAGCCGGCCTGGCCTTTCCGCGCCGACCTGCAAGGCCTTGGCGCGCGAAAGATGCAGCGCGACGGCGCCACCCCCGGCCCCCGATGCCATGAGCAAGGCCTCGATCGCGCGTTCGTCGATCGCCGCGGCATAGCTCTCGAAAGGGACGCCGGCGGCCGCGAGAAGTCTCTGTCGAGCGGCGCTTTTCGACGCGAGAATGAGCGGCGCCGCGCCGCGCCAAAGCTCCGTCATGAGGAGGCTATGAACTTCAATTGGTGAATTTTGTAGAGATCGATGACCGCTGCCGCGGTTTCCTCGATCGAACGGTGCGTGACATCGATCACCGGCCAGCCATGCAAGGCGCAAAGCTTGCGCGCCCTTTTGATTTCGTCCGCCACCAAAATCCGGTCAACATAGGGCGAGTCCGGATTGGCGTTCAAGGCAATAAGGCGATTCTCGCGAATCTGGACGATCCGTTCCGGCGAGGCCATGAGCCCGACAACGAGCGGTTTTCGCAATGCCAAGACCGCCTCCGGCAAAGGGACATCCGGCACCAGGGGAATGTTCGCCGTTTTGACGCCGCGATTGGCCAAATAGATGCTCGTCGGCGTTTTCGATGTCCGGCTCACCCCCAACAGAACCACATCGGCCGCCTCGAAATTCTCGGTTTGCTGCCCGTCGTCATGCATCATCGTGAAGTTCAAGGCTTCGATGCGCCTGAAATAATCGGCGTTCAGCATGTGCTGGGCGCCAGGCCGCAGCCTCAAAGCCGTTCCGATATAAGACTGAAACAAATCCAAGATCGGCTGCAAAACCGAAAGACAGGGCACGCCCACCTCTTTACATGCCGCCTCGAGGTGCCCGGCCAACTCCTGATCGACCAATGTGAACAAAACGATGCCGGGCGCCCCCTCGATTTCCGCGATCGCTCTGTCGAGCTGCCCCTTGCTGCGCACGAGAGGATAAACATGCTCAATCGACGACACGCCTTCATATTGCGACGCGACAGCGCGGCTCGCCGCAATCAAGGTCTCCCCCGTTGCGTCGGAAACGAGATGCAAATGGAAATAGTGCCGCCCCAAGGTATTCCCTGCCTCGCCGGGGTTTTCCCTAAGTTCAAAGGACAACCTGGGAAAAAGGGGGATAACCGGCGCCAAGGCCCGCTGGCAATCATTTTGTTGGATGGAGAACCGAAGATCCATCCACTGCCATCGATGGCTGAACCATAAAATGGAAGCTGCTGTGAAGGCGGGGGATAGCGAAAAATCCCTTGAATCTAAAACACGGAAACTTCGCTATCCAATTCCAATGATTAACAAAAAGTTAGCGAAACATTTGTGTGCTCAAGCTTGTTGATAGCGCGGATAAGCGCCAAAATCGGACAGAGCTTGTGCGAACCGGATAATGAGCCTAATCCGCCTATCAATTAAACAGAGAAAATTCTTTAAGAAAGATTCTTGGATTTTTTAGGGGATTTTGGTTTTGCAAGGTCAGCCACATGTTCAAGCAAAACCATTCCTTAAAGTCATGGGCGGCGAAGCATGCTTTCCGCCGCCAGTTTGGCTGATGCGGCAAGCTGGGCGTTATTTGCCGGAATATCAGGCAATCCGCGCTAAAGCGCCTTCTTTTCTGGATTTTTGTTACACACCGGCGCTCGCGGCGGAAGCAACCCTGCAACCCGTGCGGCGCTTCGGCTTTGATGCGGCAATTCTGTTTAGCGATATTCTGGTTGTTCCAGACGCGCTTGGCCAAAAAGTCCATTTCGAACCGAACGAAGGGCCGAAACTCAATCCGATTGTGACCCGGCAAGATTTCGCCAAGCTGACCGAAAAGATCGACCGCAACCGGCTTTCCCCGGTTTTCGAGACAATCGAACGGGTCAAGCAAAGCCTGCCGGACGAGGTTGCCCTGATCGGCTTTTGCGGTGCCCCTTGGACGCTTGCTTGCTATATGATCGCCGGCAAAAGCTCACCTGACCAGGCGCCTGCCCGTCTTTTGGCCTATCGGGACCGTGATCTGTTTCAGGACCTCGTCGGGCGGCTGGTGCAAGCCTCGATCGATTATCTCGCCTGGCAGATCGAAGCTGGTGTCGAGGCTGTGCAAATTTTCGACACTTGGGCGGGTGTCCTGCCTTTCGCCGAGTTCGAGCAATGGTGTCTTGCCCCGGTCGAGGCAATCGTTGCGGGCCTGCGGCTTCGCCACAAGAATGCCTGCGTGATAGGCTTTCCAAAAGGGGCCTGGGCTCATTTAATGGATTTCGCGGCGCGCACCCGCATCAATGCGCTCGGGCTTGACAGCACCATTGATCCATGCTGGGCCGCGAAGACTTTCAATCATGGGTTGGTGTTGCAAGGCAATCTCGATCCGCTGGCACTCGCCGCCGGCGGCACGGCACTTGAGGCAGGGATGCGCGGAATTCTCTCGGCTTTTCGCGGAAGGCCGCATATTTTCAATCTTGGCCACGGCATCTTGCCGCAGACCCCCGTGCATCATGTCGCGCTCATGCTTGATTTGCTTCGCCGTGGCGCCAGCCTATGAGCAATGCCTTTCTCTGGATCAAGGTTCTCCATATCCTCGCCGTTATCTCCTGGATGGCTGGGATGCTCTATCTGCCGCGCCTTTTTGTTTATCATGCCGAGGCACCGCGGGGATCTCCGCAAGCGCTGACCTTCGCCGTGATGGAACAAAGGCTTATGCAGGTGATCATGTTGCCTGCCATGCTCGTGACTTGGGCGACCGGCCTCACTCTTGCGGTTCATGCTGGTTTTCTGAATGAGGGCTGGTTCCATGCAAAATTTGCGCTTGTGATTGGTCTTAGCGCGTTGCATGGATATTTCGGAAAGGTCCGGAAGGATTTGGCGGAAGAGACAAACCGGCACGGCTCTCGTTTTTTCCGGATCGTGAATGAAGTTCCCACAATTCTGATGGCCGGAATCGTTATCCTCGTCGTTTTCAAACCATTTTGATCGCAAAGCGACTCTTCGAACATATTTGGCTTGTCAAAACTCTCAAATCGATCTATTTATTATAGGATCCCCTCGCGCTAAACTCACATAGTTTTTGGTGCTGCTCCCGCGCCGCGTTAAGAGCGTTTGCACCGGTTTCGCAGGACCGGATGGCGCCAATCCCCTTCCTCATTCGCGCGGCCAGATCCGTGCTGCCCTTCCAAGGACTTCATCCCAATGCAGGAAATCAAACTGCAGGACTTGAAGACTAAGTCGCCGACCGAGCTGCTTGCCTTCGCCGAAGAACACGAAGTCGAGAACGCTTCGATCATGCGCAAGCAAGAGCTGATGTTTGCAATTCTCAAACAATTGGCAAGCCGCGAGATCGAGATTATCGGCGCGGGTGTCATCGAGGTTTTGCAGGACGGCTTCGGCTTCTTGCGATCCCCCGACGCGAATTATTTGGCTGGGCCCGACGATATTTATGTCTCGCCATCCCAGATACGCCGGTTCGGCTTGCGCACCGGCGACACCGTGGAAGGCTTGATTCGCAGTCCCAAGGAAGGCGAGCGCTATTTCGCGCTGCTTAAGGTCAACACGATCAATTTCGAGGACCCGGAGAAAATCCGGCACAAGGTTCATTTCGACAATCTCACGCCACTTTATCCCGACGAGCGGTTGAAGCTCGAGGTCATGGACCCAACCAAAAAAGATCTATCGGCGCGGGTCATCGATATTGTGGCACCGATTGGCAAGGGTCAGCGCGCCTTGATCGTGGCGCCGCCACGCACCGGCAAGACGGTGCTGTTGCAAAATATCGCGCAATCGGTCACCGCCAACCACCCGGAATGCTATCTGATCGTGCTGCTGATCGACGAACGGCCGGAAGAAGTCACCGACATGCAGAGATCGGTCAGCGGCGAGGTGGTGTCGTCCACCTTCGACGAGCCCGCGGTGCGCCACGTCCAGGTTGCGGAAATGGTCATCGAGAAAGCCAAGCGTCTTGTCGAACATGGCCGCGATGTGGTGATCCTTCTCGACTCCATCACGAGGCTCGGCCGCGCCTACAACACGGTTGTTCCTTCCTCCGGCAAGGTGCTGACCGGCGGCGTCGACGCCAATGCGCTGCAGCGGCCGAAGCGGTTCTTCGGCGCCGCGCGTAATATCGAGGAGGGCGGTTCGCTGACGATCATCGCAACCGCGCTCATCGATACCGGCTCGCGCATGGACGAGGTGATCTTCGAGGAATTCAAGGGCACGGGCAATTCGGAAATCATTCTCGACCGCAAGGTCGCCGATAAACGGACCTTCCCGGCGATCGACATCACCCGCTCCGGCACCCGCAAGGAGGAATTGCTGGTGCCACCCGACATTTTGAAGAAAATGTATGTGCTGCGCCGCATCCTCAATCCAATGGGCACGGTCGACGGGATTGAATTCCTGCTCGGCAAATTGCGGGAAACGCCGAAGGGCAACGCGACCTTCTTCGAATCCATGAATACATGATCAGCGCACTGCGGAATTCGTAAGACGCCAGTTTTCTGCGTTCGATTTATTGTGCAAGCGGCGCTCCCAATCGAGGGCCTGGCTGACGATTGCCGGGAGATCGTCATATCTTGGCGTCCAGCCCAGCACCGACTTGATGCGCTCCGGGCCAGAGACGAGCGTCGCCGCGTCGCCGGCGCGGCGGCCCGAGATTCGCACATTGAAATCGACGCCTGACACTTGTTTGACGACATCGATGACTTCAAAAACCGAGAAGCCCTTGCCGTAGCCGCAGTTGCAAATCAGGCTCTCGCCGCCCTTGCGGAGATAATCGAGCGCCATGAGATGCGCTGCCACGAGATCCGTGACTTGAATATAGTCGCGGATACAGGTTCCATCCCTTGTCGGATAATCGGCGCCGAAGACTTCGAGACCGGGGCGGAATCCAAGCGCCGTCTGCACCGCGACCTTGATGAGATGGGTGGCTTGCGGAGTCGACTGACCGAGACGTCCCTTAGGGTCGGCCCCTGCGACGTTGAAATAACGCAAGATCGCATATTTGAGGCCGTAGGCTTGGCCGGCATCCCGCAGCATCCATTCGGTCATCAGCTTGGAGCGCCCATAGGGATTGATCGGCGCCAGCGGAACCGTTTCTCCGACCGGGTTGACTTCGGGCTCGCCATAGACCGCCGCGGTCGAAGAAAAAATAAAATGCTTGATCTTGTGGCGCACCGCGCATTCGAGGAGGTTGCGCGCCTTGGTGGTATTGTTGAGATAATAACGCAAAGGATCTGCGACCGATTCAGGTACTACGATCTTGGCGGCGAAATGCGCGATAGCGTCGATTTTATGCTCCCGGAAAATGGTTTCCACGAGCGCCATATCGCCAAAATCGCCGACGATGAGTTTCGCTGGGGGCCACACCGCGGAACGGAAGCCGGTCGAAAGATCGTCGAGAACGATGGCCTTTTCGCCCGCGTCGAGGAGCGCCAGCACCATATGTCCGCCGATGTAGCCCGCTCCGCCAGTTACGAGAACCGTCATGCTGTCACTCCGAATGGAAATCCCTTCGTGAACCTTGCGCATCTTGGTGAAAGCTACTCTGGCCTAATATTCGCTTGCCGCCATGTACGTAGAAGAATTATCCAAATAAGAATTAATTCAATATCATATCAGACACAGCGTTAAGTGCCAAGACCTTTTGATCAACCGAACTGCAACCGCGGCTATTCGCCGCCTTTGGAAGCGATTTCTGTGCCAGCGATGACGTTGGCCGGGACAAACATGAAACTTCAACAGGCAGCGACCGCGGATCGTTGCTCCCGGGCGATCAGTGCAAAAGATATTGTTCGTTGATCGTTTCGCCCAGCCGGTCATTGTCCTCGACAAAGGCGGTGATGAATTCATGCAGGCCGATCTTGAAAATGTCATTCGTCGTCGCGTTCGCGAGGCGCCCCAGCACCTGACGCGCCTGTTTTTGCGAAGCTCCTGCGCGGCCGTATGCATCGCCGATCGCATCGAGCAAACGGACGATATTGTCGTAGCAGTAGTTGAGCGAACGCGGCATTTCTTTCTTAAGGATGAGAAGGTCGGCGATGAGCCAAGGTTTCACGCTCTCGCGATAGACCCAATGGTATGCGGTAAGCGACGAGACCGCGCGCAGGATCGCGGTCCATTGGAAATAATCGACCGAGCCGCCGACCGCCTCGTTTTCCGGCAAGAGCACGTGATATTTCACGTCGAGGATGCGGGCGGTGTTGTCCGCCCGCTCGATATAAAGGCCGACGCGCGAGAACCAATAAGCGTCGTTGCGCAACATGGTGCGGTCGACCGAACCGTCATAGTCGAGGGAGGTCTTTTTCACGAATTCGAAGAAACGCGAGAGCTCCTCGCGATCGTAGCGGCTCGAACCGTTATTGCCCGCCTCGAACCGCCCGAGCTCGATCCAGGCCCCGTTGATCGCTTCCCACATTTCCGCTGTCAGTGCGGTGCGCACCGCCCGCGCATTGGCCCTTGCGAATTTGATGCAATTGCGGATCGAGGAAGGATTGTCCGGCGCGAAGGTCAGATAATCGATGACGCTGGCTTCCTCCGCGGCGCCGCGCGTCGCGCGAAAACCCTGTGCCGCGCCCGACGATTCAAGCGCGCTTTCCCACTCGGTCCCAGTCCCAGAATAGCTCGAAGGCAAGGTGGCGAGGCGTTGCGCCGCCTTGATGATGCGGGCGAGAAAATCGGCGCGCTCCACATAGCGCGCAAGCCAATAGAGGTTGTCCGCCGTACGGGAAAGCATTGCCTGCCTCTAGTGCGCGACTAAGCGAAAGGGAACGACGGTTTCGCGATGAAGATCATGCGGCACGGACTGGCTTCGAGGGGAGCGATGCGCGGCTTCGCCATAATTTCTTTCTCGGATCTTGTTCATGTCGGACAGATGACGAAAATGCAAAGGAAAGATCCAACGATCATTCCAGGCAACCAGCGTCGATAAAGTAAATTCCCGCAAGCGGCGTTTCACAATCATATCATCCGGCTTTGGCCTCGCGCGCGGGAATTTCGTCGAAGATCGAATCCTCGACAATCCAGGTGTCCTTGGTGCCGCCGCCCTGGCTCGAATTCACCACGAGCGATTTCTCTTTCAAGGCAACTCTTGTCAAGCCGCCTGGCACGACCCGCATGCCGTTCGTGCCGGTGAGAACGAAGGGCCGCAAATCGACGTGGCGCGGCGCGATGCCGGCGTCGCAAAGCGTGGGAGTCGTCGAGAGCGCGAGAGTTGGCTGGGCGATGAAATTGTCCGGGTCGCGGGCAAGCTTTTCCGCGAATATCTCGATCTGGGCTTTTGACGCATGCGGCCCGACAAGCATGCCGTACCCGCCCGAACCATTGACTTCCTTCACGACAAGCTCGGGGAGATGCTCTTGCACATAGCGCAAGGCGCCAGCCTCGCGGCAGCGCCAGGTCGGCACATTGTTCAGGATCGCCTTTTCGCCAAGATAAAAATCGATGATCTCGGGCACATAGGTATAGATCGCCTTGTCGTCGGCGATGCCGGTGCCGACGGCATTGGTGAGGGTCACATTGCCTGCCCGGTATGCGCCGATCAAGCCGGCGACGCCGAGGATCGAATCCGGTCTGAACACGCGCGGATCGAGGAAACCATCGTCGATCCGCCGGTAGATGACATCGACCCTTTTCTCGCCCTCCGTCGTGCGCATATAGACGACGTCGTTCTCGACGAGAAGATCGCCGCCTTCGACGAGTTCGACACCAAGCTTATCCGCCAGGAAGGAATGTTCGTAATAGGCGGAATTAAACCTTCCCGGCGTCAGCACCACGATGGCTGGCTCGGCCGCGGCCGCCACTGGCGCCAGCGAACGCAAGGCGGCGAGCAAGGAATCGGGATAGTTCTCGACCGGGGCGACGCGATGGTCGGCGAAAAGATCGGGCGCGAGGCGCATCATGACCTCGCGATTCTCCAGCATATAGGAGACGCCGGAAGGAGTGCGCACATTGTCTTCAAGCACGTAGAACTCGTCTTCGCCGGTGCGGACGACATCGATGCCGGCGATATGCACGTAAATGTCATGCGGCACCCGCCAGCCCGCCATTTCCGGCCGGAATTCGGCGTTTCGCGACACCAAATCAGCAGGGATGCGCCCTGCCTTGATGATCTCCTGGGGACCATAGATGTCGGCGAGGAACAGGTTCAGGGCTTTCACCCTTTGCATGAGGCCCGCCTCGAGGCGGGTCCATTCCGAGCGCAACATCATGCGCGGAATGATATCGAAAGGGATCAGCCGCTCGGACCCGTCTTGTTCGCCCTCGCCATAGACCGCGAAGGTGATGCCGATCCGGCGGAACAAAAGCTCGGCTTGTGCGCGGCGCGCGGCGAGCAGCCCGGCCGGTGTCGCCGCG
>VDMG01000065.1:0-7124 GCA_006514895.1 Beijerinckiaceae bacterium | reverse complement strand
GCGATCTTGCCATAGACAGGCCGGATCGCGCCGTCCGCCAAGGTCATTTCATCGAAACACCGCACCCCGGGCAATTGTCCTTGCTCCCGTTCAGCCGGGGAATTGGCGCTCTCTTGGCTTTGTCCGGAGATTTGCACTTGTTTAGGCACCACGCGAACCTTCGAGGGTTTAACTCGCGGCCAAGGGGGCCATCCGCGATGACCGGCGGGCGAAAACAAAGAAGCATTTACTATGCCAGATTTCAGCAAAAATGCCTAGGAAATCCCGAGGCAGCAGAATACCGGGCAAATGCCGCCCTCCCATATCTTGCCGAAATGCAGAGCCTGCCTCACCAGCGTCAATGCGCCGCGAGAGGCCAACCCCTGGTGCCGTTCAACTGTGGTTCGCCGGAGGATCGCATTGGCAAATGCGGCAGACAGAAACGCAACAAGAATTCCGCCTGCGAAGAATTTGCGATTTCCGGCTGACGCGGGGCCGGTGCCATTAACTGAAACCATCGGCGACGGCCGTGAATCGGTTCGAAGATTCGTGCCGACCAAGCCCACGGAGGCAACGATGACGAGCGCGATCAAGCCGGCGATGAGGGCGTATTCGATGGCCGTGACGCCAGAATCATTGCCGACAAACTCAAGCATTCCGGTGCTTGCCCAGTTCAAGAAGGCGCTGCTCGACCGCGGCTACAATTTACAATTGAAGGGCGAAGCGCTTGGCAATCCCATCGGTGGTGTTAAGCAGGGTGGTATCAACGAGGGCCTTCTCGAAATGTCGGTCGATGGCGATGTCGATAAAATCGCCGGGCTGAAAGGAGCGACATACTCGACGCCGACATCCGGTCGTTCTTCACGGAGGTTTCCCAGCAATGGGTCATCCGCTTCCTGGAGCATCGGATCGGCGACACGCGCATCCTCCGGCTCGTCCAGAAATGGCTAAGGGCCGGCGTCCTCGAAGACGGGATCGTGACGACTGAGGAAAAGGGGACGGGCCAGGGCTCGGTGATTTCGCATTGCTCGCGTCTACCTCCACTACGTCTTCGATCTCTGGGCCGAACGCTGGCGACGGCGAGAGGCCATGGGCGACATGATCATGGTCCGGTATGCCGACGACCTCGTTGTCGGTTTCCAGCATGAGAGCGACGCCCGCCGCTTCTGGGACGCGATGCGCGATAGGCTGAGGGAGTTCTCGCTGTCGCTTCATCCGGACAAGACCCGCTTGATTGAGTTCGGCCGCTTTGCGGCGCAGAACTGCAAGAAGCGTGGACGTTCTAAACCGGAGACCTTCAAGTTCCTGGGCTTCGTGCTCATTTGCGACAAATCCCGACGGGGCGACTTCCGGATCAGGAGGAAGTCACGTCGGTCACACCGCAATATATCGCCCGGCGCATTGAGATAGAAGCGGCCGACGGCGGCGGCTATTTCATCACCTTGGGTTTGTCCAAGGCGGACAAAAAGCGGCTCGGATGCAACATCGTTGAGCTTGTCCGCACTGATGACGAACCGGCGATCGAGCTGCACCAGCGGCTAGAACTTACGATCACTGGGCGCCGCGCTGAGAATTATAGAGCCCGGCCGTTCGTCATTCTTAGCGCCGACGCTGCTATCATCCCCTTCACACCGAAATTCTACAACAAGGTAGACAATATTCCGGCTGCCGATTGCCGGAAATTGGAGGACCGGTTCGGCCCCGGTTTTGCGGCGATCATCGCGCAAAATCCTGATGTCCTGGGCGGATTCAAATATTCCAAGGAGAAGAAAGAGGTAATCGTCAAGGCCTGCGTGAACGAGGCAAAGGCGGAGGCAAAAGAAGACCCCGCCACCTCAAAGATCGTGGCGTCCGGGCGTGCGCGGCTGTTGCCTATTTAGCGCCTAAAACCTAAAAGTGTCTGATGGAGACCTAAAGGTGCCTCATGCCAAGCCCGGAAGCCAGCCGGCGGAATGGTCGCCTCGGCGGGCGGCATAAAAAGCCGCCGCAGCTCGTGCCCGAGATGAGGGCCACGCGGAAGCGGAACATTGAGCTCCGCGAGCTGTGCAAGGTGAACGACGCTAAGCACGTCGCCACGCTCGAGTGGCTGGCGGCGAATAGCGAGAGCCATTCGGTGCGGATACAGGCAATAGCGCTGTTATGGGACCGCGGCCATGGCAAAGCACCCCAGCCGCATGATGGCGATGGCGCAGGCGGTCCTATCGTCTTTAATGTGATTACAGGTGTTCCGCACTGCGACGATACAGACGTGTGGCCGCCGTGGAAGAATGACTATGACGGTGATAAGCCAGAGCTCGAGGTTCGTCCGCTGCCTGCCTCGCCCAAGCATAAGGACTGAATTCAGGCAGCTCCCGTAGGAGGCACCGACGGCACACCGAACCTTCCCAAGCCTTCCATGCCGTCACGATGGCTCGCTTACCCGATCGCACCACGCTGGACTCTGATCGGCGCCGCGCCCAGGCTCTCACGGCACCTGGTGCCGACGGGGTGCCGACACGAGCCCTTCCCCATGCCAGAAACTAGATCCCCAGAACGCCGCTAAGTCTTTGATTTCAATGGTGGGCGCACACGGGCTCGAACCGTGGACCCGCTGATTAAGAGTCAGCTGCTCTACCAACTGAGCTATACGCCCATCAAAGCGGATAAGCTTCCAGCGCCGCAGTTGGGCGGAATAGAAAGCAACCCCGGCTTTAGCAAAGGAACTCCGCCCTGTCCAGCATCCGCGCTGCGATCTTCCGGCGGCAGGCGGAGAAGACTTGGGATCAAGCATCCTTTCGCGGCGGCCCCGCAAGGCCGCGTTTGCGCAAAAGTGCGTCAGGGCCCGCAGAGCGGCCGCGAAACGCCGTATAAGCCTCTTCGGGGTCGCGGCTGTAACCCGAGGCATAAACGTAATTGTGCAGCTTTTGAGCAAGCGCGGGATCGAAAATATCGCCGCTCTCCTCGAACGCTTCGAAACCGTCGGCATCCAGAATTTCCGACCAGAGATAGCTGTAATAGCCTGCCGAATAGGCATCCCCCGAAAAGACGTGCTGGAAATGCGGCGTGCGGTGGCGCATCGTGATCGACGCCGGCATGCCAAGCTTTTCCAGTTGCTTTGTTTCGAAGGCAACAATATCGATCGCGTCCGCGCCAGGCTCCAGATGCAGCGCAAGATCGACCAGAGCCGAGGCGGTATATTCGACCGTCGCGAAACCCTGGTTGAACTGGCGCGCCGATAGCAGCCTTTGCAACAGCGCCTCCGGCATGGGCTCGCCCGTCTCATGATGGAGAGCGAAGCAGCGCAACACCTCCGGCTGCTCCAGCCAATGTTCGTAAAGCTGCGACGGAAATTCAACGAAATCGCGGGCAACGTTGGTTCCAGAGAGCAACGGATAGGTCACATTGGACAACATGCCGTGCAGCGCATGCCCGAACTCATGAAAGAGAGTATGCGCGTCGTCGAAGCTGAGGAGACAGGCTTCTCCCTCGGCGGCCTTGGCGAAGTTCAGCACATTGACGACGATCGGCCGTATGTCTCCGTCGAGCCTGTGCTGGTCGCGAAAGGAACTCATCCAGGCGCCGCTGCGTTTTGACGGCCGCGCGAAATAATCGCCGATGAAAAGCGCGATCTCTCGCCCGCTGCGGCCCATGACGGTCCAGACTCGCGCGTCGCTATGATAAAGCGGCACATCCTTGCGTTCGTCGAAGGTAAGGCCGAAAAGCCGCTTTGCGGTGAAAAACGCCGCCTCGATCATTTTGTCGAGTTGGAGATAGGGCTTGATTTCGGCCTCATTGAGGTCGTACGAAGCCTTACGGCGCTTTTCGGCGTAGTAGCGCCAATCCCAGGGCGCAACTTTGAAGTTGCCACCCTCGTTGGCGGCGATCGCCTGCAACGCTTCCTCTTCGCGCCGAGCCTGCCCGAGAGCCGGCGCCCACACACTATGCAAAAGGCCAAGCGCTGCTTGCGGGGTTTTTGCCATCGTGTCGGCAAGCCGGAAATGCGCGAAGCTTTCATGCCCGAGAAGCCGGGCGCGGTCGGCCCGCAACTGCACCATTTCTGAAGCAATGGCGCGATTATCGGTCACCCCGCCGGTTTCGCCGCGCCGCGTCCAGGCGGCAAACGCCTTTTCCCGCAGATCGCGGCGCACTGAGAACTGGAGGAAAGGCTCGATGCTTGAGCGCGACAAAGTGATGCCATGCATGCCTGGAAGGCCGCGGTCGGCCGCTGTCCGCGCCGCGGCGGAGACGAGCGAAGCGGAAAGCCCCGCGAGATCGTCCTGACCCGCGAGAACCAGCATATAGTCCTTTTCATCGGCGAGAACGTTTTGGCCAAATTGGGTGCCGAGCGTGGCGAGCCGCTCGTTGATTTCGGCGAGTCGCTTCTTGGTTGCTTCCGGCAGGCCCCCGCCATTGCGGACAAAGGCGGTATGATAGCGATCGAGAACCCTCAGCCGTTCGGCGTCGAGGCCAAGTTCGCTTTTACGCGCATCAAGCGCGGCGATCCGCTGAAACAGCGCATCATTTAGATAGATTTCGCTCCGATGGCGGGCGAGCCGTGGCGCGATCTCCCGTTCAATCGCCTGAAATTCATCATTGGTGTCGGCGCACGCCAGATTAAAGAAAACCGCGGAAATACGAGTAAGATCGCGACCGCTTCTTTCGAGAGCTTCGATCGTATTTTCGAAAGACGGCGATTCCGGGTTGGCCGCGATTGCCGCGGCCTCGGCTTGCGCGCTCGCAAGCGCAGACTCGAAGGCTGGCCCAAAATGGCTGGGTTTTAGGCGATCGAACGGCGGCGCTTCAAAAGGCCCCGTCCAAGGCGCGAGCAGCGGGTTATCCGCGAGGGAATTGTCTTTATCCATGGCACGGCAATCCAATTCTTGATCTTATTCAATCGTGATTTTCGGGGCGGCGCGGGCATGGCCTTTTTCGAGGCTTGCTTTGACCTGCGCCGCAATGTCCCAATAGATCTTGGCGTATTCGCCATCATGATCGGCTGCCGCGACCGGATGCCCCGAATCGGACTGTTCGCGAATCCTTATATCGAGCGGCACTTCGCCGAGGAAAGGCACGCCAAATTTCGCGGCCTCGACGCGGGCGCCGCCATGCGCGAAAATATCCGAGCGGCCGCCGCAATGCGGGCAAAGAAAATAGCTCATATTTTCGACAATGCCCAACACCGGCACTTCGACCTTGCGGAACATGGCGATACCGCGCCGCGCGTCGATCAGAGCCAAGTCCTGCGGTGTTGACACGATGACGGCCCCGGCAAGCGGCACGTTTTGCGCCAAGCTCAGCTGCGCGTCGCCGGTGCCGGGCGGCATATCCACGACCAAGCAATCGAGCTCGCCCCAGGCGACGTCGCGCAACAATTGTTGAATCGCCGACACCACCATGGGCCCGCGCCAGATCATCGCCTCTTCCTCATTGACAAGGAAGCCGATCGACATGGCCTTGAGGCCAAAAGCGACGAGCGGCTTCAGCGAGCGGCCATCGGCTTCGGGCTTTCCCTTGAGACCAAGAAGGCGCGGAACCGACGGCCCATAAATATCGGCGTCGAGAATCCCAACGCGCCAGCCGAGCGCGGCGAGACCAAGCGCAAGATTGACACTCGTTGTCGATTTGCCGACACCTCCCTTGCCAGAGGCGACGGCGATGATGTTGGAAATCCCCGGAATGGCGATGCCTCGCGGCGCCGCGGGTCTCGGCCGCGCCGGTGGCGGCGTCTGTTTTTCAGAGGTCAGGCTCACCAGCGCATTCGCGACGCCGGCCAATTTCTTGACTGCCGCCTCGGCGGCGGCGCGCATCGGCTCGAGCACCGCCGATTGGCGGGGATCGATCGCGATCGATAGATAGACCCTTCCGTCCTTGATCGTAAGACCGGAGAGCGCGCCCGATTGCGGCAGCGGAGTCTTACCATCGGGACCCGGAACCGATTGAAGCGCCGTGAGAACGTCTTGATCGCTGACCATTCTTAAGGCAGCTCCCTCATACACTGGCCGTGGGCTGCAAGGCCCAGGCCTATTTCCGCACCTCGGAATTGATCGTATATAGGCGCCCGCCGGCCACAAAACGAGCTGAACGGAAGAACCGGGAGAAGTCATTGTCCTTGCGAAAAAACCGCGCGCGGTCCTCCGCCCGGCCGCTGACATTCTTATTAGAGGCTAGCCTGCTCTTGAGTTTCGTTTGGCCGCTGAGCTGCGCCGCCGTGGAAGCCTCAAGGAGCGCCTGGCGAACGGTCAGGATAGCAAGCGAAGGCGCGCGGCCGCCTTACAATTATCTGGAACACAACAAACTCGCGGGTTTCGAAATCGACCTTGCGCGCGATTTATGCGCCCGAATGAAAGTTTACTGCAGCTTCACCGCGCAGGATTGGGATGGGCTAATCCCGGGCCTGCTCGCGCATCGTTACGACGCGATCATGGCAGCGATGGAAATCACCGACGAAGACCGCAAAAAAATCGCGTTCACCAAGCCTTACATCCGCATGCCCTCCGCTTTCATGACGTTGAAGCAGCATGCCACCTTGGATACGACTCCGGCGGGTCTCGTTGGCAGAACCATAGGCGTCGAGGCGGGCGGAACCCACGAGGCCTATCTCGGGGATGTTTACAAACAATCTGAAATCCGCCCCTACGCAACGCTTGAGGAAGCCATTCTCGATCTCGCCGAAGGGCGGCTCGATGCCGTCATCGGCGACAAGGATGCTCTCTCCGATTACATGAAAAAGCGCAAGGAAGCACAATGCTGCGTCCTTGCCGCTGACGTGCCGCGCGATCCGGCTTATTTCGGCGAAGGTATCGGCATCGGTCTTCGCAAGGAGGACAAGGCGCTCAAAGCCATGTTCGAGAAAGCCCTGGACTCTTCCATCGCCGATGGCACATTTGCCAAGATTAGAGCCAAATATTTCGACTTCAAAATCAACTAGCCGCGAAGCTCCTTGAGCGGACTCGCGCGGAAAGGAACCATGCCGAGAGTAGCGTTCCTAGGCCTCGGCGTCATGGACTACCCCAGGCCGGGCAGATGCGGTGGGAACGTCGAGCCTCATCGCGCGGCTGGAGAGATCCTGAATCCGCCCTGTCCTCGCGGCGTTTCGGACCAAAATGTTTCCCTGCGCATCGCCTCACACGTCCCCCCCGGCCGGCCGCGCGTGCGAAACTTCGGTT